>CAZLEE010000142.1:0-11769 GCA_964558455.1 uncultured Verrucomicrobiota bacterium
CCCGGGATTTTGACCGGACTGGCGTCGTAACGCTACGACGCCAGCGGCTGTTTTACGGGCTGGTGATCTGGCGCATGGCGTCGTGGAAGGGCAGGCCGAGGACTTGGACGCAAATGGATCGCCGGGCGAGTGGGGCTGGGGACATCAAAAAGCGCCAACATGAAACTGCATCTATGGATGCAAGCCGGCGGGAAACACCCTGGGCGCGGGCGGCGATGAATGATTAAAAAACTATGCCAAAACGAACCAAACTATGGGTTGACCCCTGCTTCTGCTTGAAAATCCCGGCGTCATATTTGTAAATGTTATTTCCTGACGGCTCCTTAAGCAGCCGACCGCCACATATCCCGATGCCCGCCGCGCATATGTCATTAGCAGCACAGCGGGTGATCTGGCCCTCGCCTGAAGCGATCTCCGTTGCGGGTGAACCAAGATGGGTTTGCCATTAGCGCAAAGTGGCACTAAAGTATCACTCATGAAGACGGAATTGGTAACGACATTGAAGCGTAAGGCTACGGATATTATTGCCGCTGTGGCCAAGGACAGAACCCCGGTTCTTATCACCCAGCATGGGCGACCGGCCGCCTACGTGGTCGATGTCGAAACCTTCGAGGGGCTGAACGAAAAGCTGGTGGTTCTGGAAAATATCGGCCGGGGTGAACGAGCCATCGAGGAAGGGCGAGTGGTTTCGCATAACAACGCCAGGAAACGCATGTCGCGATGGCTGAAGTGATTTGGACGGAACCAGCCTTGGAGGAGCTCGACGCGCTGGCTGAATACATAGCTCTCGATAAACCGGAACCCGCATCGGATCTGGTGCGGCGTGTTTTTGCCCACGTCGAACTCCTCGGCGCACAGCCCGAATTAGGCCCAATCATCCCTGAGTTGCGCCCCAATTCCCGTTACCGTCAGATCGTAGAACCCCCCTGCCGGATTTTTTATCGGCACGACAAAAAGGCAGGAAAACTCCACATTCTGGGTGTGATGCGGGGGGGAAAGCTATTCCAGAAGCGTTTAATTCAGCACCGCGACAGGTCAACCGGCAAATGACGATCTCGCCCAGCATGGCAACCGGACAAAGCCCCGAGTTCAATTACTTGAGCTTGCGTTGCAGGATTTCGCCGACGACGTTGGGGTTGGCTTTGCCTTTGCTCAGTTTCATGACCTGGCCTTTGAGGAAGTTTAACGCGGCGACTTTGCCGGCTTTGTAGTCTCCGACAGGGCCGGGGTTGGCGGCGATGGCTTGATCGCAGAATGTTTCGATGGCGCCGCTGTCACTGACCTGGGCAAGGCCTTTTTTCCGCACGATGGCGGCGGGGGATTCGCCGGTGGAAAACATTTCCGCGAAAACCTGCTGTCCGATGGAACCGCTGATTTGTTTGCTGTCCACCAAATCAATTAATTCCAGGATCGATTCCGGCTTGAATTTCAAGTCGGCCAGGGTGGTGTTGGTTTCGGTCAGTTTGGCGCGAAGATTGTTGATCGTCCAATTGGCGGCCGCCTTGGGGTTTTTGCCGCGGGCGGCGATGGATTCAAAATAGGCGCCGAGCGGGGCGTCCCAGACAAAGGCCTGGGCGTCGGAGGCGGGTAATTGGAAATCGCGCATGAGCCGTTGTTTTTTTGCCAGGGGCAATTCGACCATGCGTTGCGAAACCTCTTTCAACCAGCTTTGCGTTGGCTCGAAGGACATCAGGTCGGGTTCGGGGAAATAGCGGTAATCGTGCGCCATTTCCTTGCTGCGCATTGATTCCGTCATGCCGGTTGCGTCGTCCCAGCGCCGGGTTTCCTGGGTCAATTTGCCGCCGTGCGAGAGCACATCGATTTGGCGGGGGATTTCGTACTCCAGGGCGCGCCGCGCGCCGCTGAAGGTGTTCATGTTTTTGATCTCGATTTTTTTGCCCAGTTCCTTTGCGCCGACGGGGCGGACGCTCACATTCACATCGCAACGCACCATGCCTTTTTCCATGTCCGCATCGCTCACTCCGCCGTAAACCAGGATTTCCCGGAGGGCGTTGAGGTAGGCGTAGGCCATGTCCGCGCTGGTGATTTCCGGTTCCGAAACGATTTCCAGCAATGGCACTCCGGCCCGGTTGAAATCCACCCCGCTGTTGCGCTCGAAGTGAAAATTCTTGCCCACGTCTTCTTCGAGGTGGGCGCGGGTGATGCGGACGCGCGAAATGCCGCCGTTGAATTCGAAATCGACATACCCGCCCAAGGTGGAGGGTTTGTCGTATTGCGTGATCTGGTAGTTTTTGGCCATGTCCGGATAGAAATAATTTTTCCGGTCGAACTTGGCGAGGGACGGGATGGAGCAATTGAGGAGCAGTCCGGTGAGCACGGTCAGCCGCAACGCTTCTTCGTTGGCCACGGGCAGGACGCCGGGCATGCCGAGGCAAACGGGGCAGACGCGGGTATTGGGAGGGGCGCCGAATTCATTGGCGCAGCCGCACCACATCTTTGATTTGGTTTTGAGCTGGACGTGGGTTTCAAGCCCGATCACTGCTTCGTAATTCATGCGGGGAGCCTGTCACTTCGTTTTTGGCAAATAATATTTGTTGGTATATTCCTGCACCATGCGCCAGGTGTTGAACTGGGGAACCAGAGTCACCATGGCGCGGCGGATGCGTTTGATCCATTGGCGCGGGACGCCGTGCTCATCCCGGTTGTAAAACAAGGGGATGACTTCCTCGGTCAGCGCCTTGTAAAGATTGGCGCTGTCCTGTTTATCCTGTTCCTCGATGGAAGCGGGATGGCTGTCATCTCCGATGGCGAATCCGTTTGTCTTGTCGTAACCCTCGCGCCACCAGCCGTCCATGATGCTGAGATTCAAGCAACCGTGGCAGCCGGCTTTCTGGCCGCTTGTGCCGGAGGCTTCCAAGGGCCGGCGCGGATTGTTGAGCCAGACGTCGCAACCGGAAATCATCTGCCGCGCCACATGGATGTCGTAGTTTTCGATGAAGACCATGTGGCCTTGCAGATCGCTGTATTTGCTCAGGTGGATGATGCGCTGGATGTATTTTTTCCCATCGTCGTCGCGCGGGTGGGCTTTGCCGGCAAAGACAAACTGCACCGGGCGCCGCCGATCATGCACCAGTTTGACCACATCATCCAAGCGGTCGAAAATCAACGGCGCCCTCTTGTAGGTGGCGAAGCGGCGGGCAAATCCAATGGTCAGCGCGTCGGTGTTGAGCAGATGATCGAAAGCAATAAAGTCGGACTGCGCCAGCCCGTGGACATGGCCGAGGCGGCGGCGGGCGAACTCGACCAATTCCCTGCGCAGTTTATAGCGCAACGCCCACAGTTCCTCGTCGGAGATGAAGGATTCGTCCGCTATTCTTTTCCAAAACTCGGGGGAGTTGACCTCTTTTTCCAAGGAAAGGGAACTGTGGTGTCTCCAGAAGGTTGTTGTTTCGCTGCCCGCCGGTCCAGGCAGGGTGCCGACCCCGCGAAGTTTTCGCTGCCAGAATTTGCGCATCGGGCCTTTCATCCATCCCATCAGATGAATGCCGTTGGTGATGTGCCCGATTGGGACTTCGTCCAGTGTGCGGTCCGGCCAGAGACAGTGCCACATCTGGCGGCTGACACTGCCGTGCAATTCGCTCACGCCGTTGGCGGCCCGGGAGAATTTCAATCCCAGCACGGTCATGCAGAAAGGTTCAAGCTCATTTTTCGGATCAACCCGGCCCATGGCCATCAGATTGTCGAGCGGGATGTCGAGTTGGCCCATCAATTTGCGCAGGGCGTAGATGACGAGATCGCTGTTGAAGCGGTCATGTCCCGCCTCGACAGGCGTGTGGGTGGTGAAGATACATTGTTGCCGGGTTTGCGCCTGAGCATCGGCGAAGGATTGGCCTGCCGCCACTTTTTCGCGCATCAATTCCAAGGTCAAAAAGGCCGCATGACCCTCGTTCATGTGGAAGACTGAAGGGGCGACGCCGAGTCTCCGCAGCAACCGGACTCCGCCCACTCCCAGCAAAACTTCCTGCATGATCCGCATTGTGTTGTCGCCGCCGTAAACGCGCCGGGTCAAATCCCGGTAGTGCTGGCTGTTTTCCGGGCGGTCGGCATCGAGCAGATAGACGACCGAGCGGCCCACGTTGACGCGCCACGCCTGGAAATAAACATCTGTCAACTCAATTTCAACCGAGCAGACCAGGGGTTTGCCCGCGGCGTCGAGCACCGGCTCCAAAGGCAGGTTGTCAGGGTTGAGCAGGGTGTAATACTCCATCTGCCAATTTTCATTGTTGAAGGCTTGCTGGAAGTAGCCTTCCCGGTAAAACAAACTGATGCCGACAAATCCGATGTTCAAATCGCTGGCCGATTTGGTGTGGTCGCCCGCCAGAATGCCGAGGCCGCCGGCGGCGATGGGGAGGGTTTCGTGAAACCCGAATTCCGCTGAAAAGTAAGCGACCGGATTTTGGAGCAGGGCGGGGGCGTTTTGGCGGCCCCAAGTGTCCTTGTCGGCCATGTAGGCGTCGAAATTCGCCAAGACCTGCTGGACGCGGCGCGAGAAATCGGCGTCTTGCAGGCGCACGCGCAGTTCGTAATCGGAAACTTCGCGCAGGATGGCCACCGCGTTATGGTAGAGATTTTGCCAGCAGCGCGGCGACAGTTCGGAAAAGATTTCCTGCGCCCCCTGGTTCCACGTCCACCATAGGTTATGGGCGAGACGATTGAGGCCGGCTATTGTTTTTTCCAGTTCTTCAGGCGTATACGGTGCGGTGCTCATATTTTTCAACCAACCGGCGGTTTGCGTTTCGCGATAAACACGGGGTCAAGTTGACATGCCAGCAACGTGTTGCGCAATCATTTTATCGGCGCGAATGCAAGCCCGCTTGAGTCAGGGCCGCCGGACGCCGCCGGCCAAAGTTTTAAACAAGAGGGGGGATGCATGATCCGTCCCTGTTAATGGGCTTGTTCAAAAATATGGAATGGCTTGCCTGCCTGGTAGCATTTCAATTCAAGTTGAAGTTGCGCGGCCAGGGCCGGGTTGGATTGCGCCCCGGCCAGACGCAAGGCGCGCTGCGCGGTTTCCACCGCTTCGGGGTACTGCCCGGCTTCGGCCAGGACGGTGGCGAGGGTGTGGAGAAAGATCGGATTTTCCCCGCCGGTAAGCGTATTGGCCTGGCGGGCCAGTTCGACCGCCTTGCCGCCCTTGCGCAGGGACGCGGCGGCCAATACCTGGGCCAGATTATTTTTGGTCCTTGAATCGGCTGGCACGAGTTGCAGCGCCCGCTGAAAATGGGCAATCGCTTCGTCCACCCTGCCTTTGCGCAGGAGGGCGTTGCCGAGGTTGCAGTGCGCTTCCGCGTAGTCGGGATAGATTTGCAGCGCCTGTTGGTAATGAGCGATGGCTTCGTCCACCCTGCCTTTTTGCAGGAGGGCGTTGCCGAGGTTCTCGTGGGCTTGCGTGTAGTCGGACTGGATTTGCAGCGCTTGTTGGTATTGGGAGATGGCTTCGTCCACGCTGCCATTTTGCAAGAGGGCGATGCCGAGGTTGTTATGCGCCCGCGCATAGTCGGGATTGATTTGCAGCGCTTGTTGGTATTGGAAGATCGCTTTGTCCACGCTACCCTTTCGCAGCAGGACGTTGCCGAGAACCGTGCGGGCGACGTAGTTGTCCGTGGCGCAGGCGAGCGTGTGCGTGGATAGGACTTCGCTGTTTTGCCAGTAGGCGGTCTGTTTCCATGCGCAGAACATCAAAGCGGCCGTCACGGCAGCCATCAGGCCTCCCAACACCGCGCGCCGATGCTTCCACCCCATGCCCCAGTCCCCCGCCATCCATGTCCCGGCCATGACCAGCCCGATTCCGGGCAAGTAGGTGAAACGATCGGCATGGGCATGGAACGATATTTGAACAATCCCAATCGCCGGGACCAACATTCCCAGAAACCACAGCCAACCCACCAGCAGGTAGGGACGTTTTTTCCGGCAGGCCAGCACGCATACGAAAATCGCGGCCAGCAGGACAAAAGCCAGGGCGACCTTCCAGAACGGCTGGCCATTTGGCGGATAGAGATAAGGGGTGGCCAATCCGGCCGGGAAAACCGTTTGCCGCAGGTAGATGCCATAAGAAACCACGGCGTTGCCGAGACGCTCAAGGAGGGGGATTTGGGCGGAGTCGATCACTTTTTGCGGCGCAAGAACAGTCACCAGGCATGAGCCGGCTGAAATCAAGAACAGCGGAATTTTTTCCTTCACCAATTTTCCCCAAAGCGCCACCAACCCCGCAGCCCCAACCTTCCCGCCGTCCGTCCCGTCCGGTTTCACCCGATGGAGCGGCCACCAGTCCAGCAGCAGCAAGACGAACGGCAAAGTTACCATTGTGTTTTTGCACAAAAGTCCAAGGCAATACAACAGCGCGACCGCCGCGGAGCGCCCGCGCGAGGGTCTGCGCGCATAACGCGCATATGCCCACAGGGTCAGCATGAAGAACACCCCACCCAACACGTCCTTGCGTTCCGCAATCCAGGCGACCGACTCCGCCCGCAACGGATGGATCGCGAACACCGCCGCCACGAATGCGCTGCGCCACAAGCTCCCGGTCATCTCTCTCAACGCCAGAAACAGGAACACCACCGCTGCCGCGTGCAAGGCCACGTTGGTCAGATGATGACCGCCCGCCCGCAGGCCATAGACCTGGCAGTCCGCCATGTGCGACAGCCAGGTCAACGGGTGCCAGTGATCGACAGTGTCATCGGTCAACGCCCAGACGAGGCCCTTGAGCGTCAGACCTTGGGCCACGACCGGATTTTCATACACATATACATTGTCGTCGAAGTCAACGAACTCGTGGGTCAGCGTCTGGCCAAAAACGGCAAAGGTGATCGCGACCAGCACCAGGCAAACCGCCGGCGTCCGCCAGTGTTGCGTCCACCAGCCCGCGCCGGCGTGGGCTTTTAGCGGAGATTGATGGCCGTTCATATGATGCGTGCTTGTGTCGCGATTGGAGGATGGTCCATTCACGCCGTTTTTTCCAGTCCAAGGATTTCCGTGTCAGAAACTTGTTGTCAAAAGGCTGGGATTTTTCTATTCTCCAAGCCATTAAGCTGTTTTTGGTGTCGGGTGTAAGTTTTTTTATCCAGTGGAAACACATAACAAATTAGGAAAAACATGAAGATAAACACATGGACATTAGGTCTGGCTGCCGTTGGGCTGGTCAGTCTCGCGCCCGCAGTCATGGCACAGACCGCAGCACAGCAGGGAACTCCTTTGCTGACGTCGTTGTCGGCCACCACCATCAGTGGTTACGTGGACACCTCGGCGGTATGGAACCCCGGCACAGGCAATGCGAATCCCGCGCCCTATGCTTTCAACGCCGGCAAACAAGACGGTTTCAATCTTGACGCCGTTGACATCAAGCTTTCCAAGCCAATTGTAGAGGGAGAATGGTCGGCAGGCTACGTCGCTGAACTAAATTACGGCTCCGATTCATTTGGCATCGACGGTAACGCCGCCCCAATTCGGCAGGCCTATGTGGACTTGGAGGTGCCGGTCGGAAACGGTCTCGAACTCAAGTTGGGCCGATGGGACAATATTATCGGCTACGAATCGAGCGATGCCATGAATAATCCAAATTGGACTCATTCCTATGGCTATACGTTCGAACCCACCGAGCATACCGGTTTGTTGGCGTCCTACAAGTTCGCTGACTGGATCGGCCTGCAAGTCGGCGCTGCCGACACTTTGACCACCGACGGTGTTAATACCCGCGGCATTGGCGGACCTGCGGTCGAAAGCAAGAAGACCGTTGTCAGTTTGCTAACCTTGACGGCTCCCGATAGTTGGGGTGCCCTGAAAGGTTCCGCACTGTACGGAGGTTTCGATCACGGACAAGGCGTCTATGGAGCTGACACGACGGAATTTTACGTCGGCACGACCATCAACACGCCTCTGCCAGGCCTCCGCGTCGGCGCGTCTTGGGACTCCATTCAGTCAACGGTTGTAGCGGGCGCGGATGCAGGTTACTTCCAGGCCATCGCTGGTTACATGACATATAAAATCAATGATAAGGCGAGCGTAAATGGCCGTGTTGAATATGCAGACGGCGCCCCCTTGGGCGCCTTGGCGGATGCCATCAACGGCACTGTAGGCAACCCACTGCGCAAAGTCCTCGCCGTCACCGGCACGTTTGAATATGATTTGTGGGCCAATGTCATGAGCCGTCTCGAAGTTCGCTGGGACCACGATGCTGGCGGTGGCTGGCCTGCATTCGGCGGCACGGTTCCCGGCACGGGCATCGGCGCCAAGGACAATGAAGTGTTGATCGCGGCCAACGTGATCTACAAGTTCTAATCTGAACAGATTTATTCAGACCCCTTCCGAGAATATCGGAAGGGGTTTTTTATTACAGAAACGAACTTCAGTGCGGCCTTATCTCCGCTTTTGGGTGTATTTGGATTTTTGGAATAAGAGCGGTCGAGCGCAGTCCCGCGCGCGGAGCATGGTAGGGTAATACCCCATGGCAGAATGCCATCCGCCCGACTACCGTAGCGAAATGAAACGGATCGAACACATTGTTTTCACCTCGCTGGCTCTTAAAATGAGCGGAACCAGACAGGCACTCATGGGACTTGTTCTCGCGCTGGCTTGTGCGGCCCCGTACCAAGCGTTGATGGCGGCAGGCCCGGCGTCCGTCAACTTGGGATCGACCGCCCCGTTCACGATTCTCGCGGGGACGACCATCACCACCACGGGAGGCGGCACCATTACGGGTGATGTCGGGCTGTATCCCGGCCCCGGATCCGCCCAACTCGTGCCCCCAAATCAGGTGATCGGGACAATCTATGAGCGCGATGCCACCGGCACGGCAGGCGCGAATGTTGTTATTAATGCGGTCCTGTTAAACACGGCTGTGAACGATTTGGGCGTTGCCATGACCGACGCCGCAGGTCGAACACCCGTTCCGACGGGTACTTTCCTGAATCCACTGAATCCAGTATCCGGCAATCTCGCCGGGCTGAACCTTCCCCCCGGCCTCTACAAAATCACCACCACGGCCCTGCTCCAGGGAACGGCAGGGAGCGTCCTCCCAGATAGCGTCCTCACACTCACGGGTGGTCCGAGTGATGTCTGGATCTTCCAGTGTGGGCAGGATCTTGAAGTCTATAATGATGTCATTCTGGCTGGCGGCGCGCAGGCCGGAAACGTTTTCTGGCAAGTAGCAAGTGACGCGAATATTTTCTCGGGCGTCACGTTCAATGGGACCATATTGTCCGGGACATCCGTCACCCTATATAGCACCAGCGTCTTGAACGGCAGAGCATTGGCCTCGGCCGAAGTGGCATTCGACGGCGCAAGCGGCACTCTGCCAACGCCGGCGAACCCCGTCCAAGGGTCTTTGCAAGTGAACCTCGCGCCGTCCAACGCGGTTAGCGCCGGCGCGCAGTGGCAAGTGGATGGCGGCTCAAACCAGAATAGCGGGACGACACTGACGAATCTGTCACCGGGCAGTCATATTGTGTCGTTTACACCCGTTGCCGGTTGGATCGCGCCTTCCAATCAAACCGCCATTATCGTAAGTAGCGAGACCACGACGAACAACGGCCTTTACGTCCTGGCGGGAACTGCGCCTGCGGGCGTGTTGAGCGTCAATCTTCTGCCGGCCGGAGCCGTGGCTGCGGGCGCGCAGTGGCAAGTGGACGGCGGCTCAAACGAGAATAGCGGGGCGACGATAACGAATCTGTCAGCGGGCAGCTATATTGTGTCGTTCAAACCCGTTTTCGGATGGATCACGCCTTCTAATCAAACTGCCATTATCACAAATAGCGAGACGACGACGAACATCGGCCTTTACTCCATTACAAACTCGTTCATTTCCGCCAGAGGAAGTTATAACGGTCTTTTTAGTGCAACCAACGGTGTCACCGAACAAACGGCGGGCATGCTGAGGAGTTTAACCCTTGGCACGAATGGAATTTACAGCGGGACGCTTTTAATCAACGGTGCGAGCCACGTTATCCGCGGCGTCTTTAATGCGGAGGGCCAGGCTGGTAATTCCATTGCACGCAAGGCCAGCCAGGGAGGGAATCTGGCGCTGGCAATGACATTGAGTGTGAACAAGCCGCTTCAGCAAGTGACCGGCACGGTTTCCGGAACCAACGATGGGGCGCCATGGGTGGCCTATCTGATTGCCGACCTCGCCACCAATACCGTGCCCGAAGCTGAGTACACCATGCTTCTCCCACCCGACATGAATAATGACCCGCCCGCTATGTCGCCGGGCGGCGACAGTTATTTCTTGATCACCAATTACACAGGCACCGCCAGAAACCCGGCTTCGGCCACAGTCAGAATCACCGGAGCATTGGCTGATGGCGCCGCCTTCAATCAATCGGTGCCTGTCTCCCAAGACGGCTACGTTCCCATGTATGCCAGTCTCTATGCCGGCAAAGGTCTGCTCTTGGGCTGGATTAATCTGGATTTGACCAACACGACCGGCGTCAGCCTGACTTGGATTCGTCCCGAACACGCTTCGGGAATGTACAAAAACGGGTTCACCAATGTGCTTCTCACCGATCAAATCCTGTTATCGCTGTGGGCCGATCCTCCTCCGGCTGGCATTGACCTTCTGACAGATTTGTCCATGCTCGAAACAATTGATGACCCGATCGCTTTGACGAACTACACTCTGACGATCAACAGGAACTTCGCCTTCGGCGATGTATCCGAATCGCCGCTTGTGAGCGGTTCCATTAGCCCCAAAACAGGTTTCTTCAAAGTTACCATCAGCATCAAGGGACCCGTGATGAGCAGCAACGGGGGGAATGTGTTGAAAGGCAACGAGGGCATCATGACGAACGGTAACGAGGGAACCCCGCTGACCAGCTACGACGGGAGCCCGCTACCCGGCTCTGTGGAGAGCAAGCTGACCGGTTATGGCGCGATTTTGCAGAATGCCAATAATGGCGGCGGCTATCTTCTGACCACAACCAACGCTCTGGCCATCAAACTGCAGCCGCAAGTCGGCGTAAATAAATAAAGGCACAACTTTCCGCCATCAGTGCGATGGGGCGGTTGGGTGGCCCGGAAGACATGGCGTTGCTGCGGAACCTGCAATCAGACCCGAATCCGGCCGTTCGTTGCGCCGCCTTGGTCGTCGGCAAGAGACTGGAACCAATCGTAGCCAGCCGGGAACCGTTTTGATCCGTGGTTATATGAAGAAAACCATTGCTGTAACCATTTTGGCCTTGTTTGGGTGCATGGCGGCTCGGGCCCAGAACAATTCGTGCGTTGCCGGCGGTGTTACCAATTGCACCACGATAACGGCAGTGCCGTTGGTGCTTTCAGTATCGCAGCCGGCCAGCGGCTGGCCCAGCGTGTGCGCGGGGGAGGAAATATCCATTACTGCCACGCCGACAACCGAACTGGCTGGTTTGACGAGCGTGACGACGACTAACGAAAATTGTTACGTAGAGGACACGATTACCCCTTTGCCCAAAGCCTCAATCATTTCAACGCAATGGCAGACCACGGTGGGTTCTTTTACGTATAATAAGCCGAAAATTTCTGTGGGTGCTATGGGGTCTTCACCCCATGGTTGGCGGCCCGACTGGCAAACCGATGCCAGGTCCTGAAGTCAAGAATCACCGACCGCCGAT
Source organism: uncultured Verrucomicrobiota bacterium (assembly GCA_964558455.1). Lineage (GTDB taxonomy): Bacteria > Verrucomicrobiota > Verrucomicrobiia > Limisphaerales > Palsa-1400 > DASRLE01. The sequence continues at coordinate 11,601 of CAZLEE010000142.1, forward strand.
GGGAACGGCGTTGGCAGTAAATCCAGCGACCTCAAGGTTTTCGGATGAAGTGAAGGCTTATAGAACTCATGGGAGCAAGGTAGGGTTATATCCCATAGAAAAAGCACCCTGGTCGTCTTAGAGCCTGTTTGAAAAGTCAGTATTTCTCAGCCGAGACGTTTGAGCATAA
>CAZLEE010000143.1:0-11751 GCA_964558455.1 uncultured Verrucomicrobiota bacterium
CGCTGTCGCGGTTCGCGTCGCGAGTCGGCGGTGGCTCAGCTTTTTTCGTTAGGCCGCCGCCATCGGCTGTGGTTGAGCCTGGTTTATTAGCAAAGTTCTAATAAGCAAAATTCGCGGTCTAAGTGATCGTTAATCAGTGACATCCACTTGCGCGAGATTTGTCCTGATGGTGGCGGCATTGGCACCAGTGTTGCAGGGTTGGCGGGGCGCAATCCTGGGGACAATGACGACACGACCCAGGCGGAAAACTTTGCAGTGTATGCGAGGCTGAATGACCGGCTGATTCGAGAAGCGTTATGGCTGAACGCGGGAAATTTTCATCGAGAAAAAATCTCATTCCGACGGTCATGTTTCGGCGGTTTCCATCGCTGTCAATTCACCGGCAAATTCCAGGCACGCCCGGATATCCGCCTCGGTTAGCGAGGGGTAATCTTGCAAAATCTCCGCGTGTGATTGTCCGGCGGCAATGGCGCCCACGACGTTTGCCGCGAGCACGCGTGTGCCGCTCACCACGGGTTTGCCGTGACAAACCGACGGGTCAAGCCGGACTCGATTTGAAAGCCGCGTTTGCATGCAGGAACGCTAAGCGCATTGATGAGGTAAATCAAATTCAGCAAACTCACCGTTTCTGGGCGGCCAGGATGAATAGCTGGTCGGGGCGGATCAGTTGGTATTCTTTGGGGGCCAGGGCGGTGGCGACTTTACGCAAATCCGCCGGGCCGAGTTTCCAGATGTCGGATTGGGCCGCAATGAAGAGGGGGGCGGTGCCGTTCCAGTTTTTTGCGGCTTTGGTGATGCTGGCGATCATGTTTTTCGCGGATGAGGTGTAGGCCGGCGTCAGCCTGATTGTCCGCAGGCCCAAGTCCACTTTGCCATAGGCGCCGCTTTGGTCGGTCAGGCCGAGCAGGCTGGGACAGTTGGTGGCGAAGGCGCGGGCGATGGGCTGGTTGACTTTGTCCCAGACGGTGATGACGCGCAGACCGCTATCTTGAAGGTAGGGGGCGGAAATCCGGGTAAAGGCGGCTATGTTGGCGGCGTTCCAGTCGCTGATGTGGTTGTAACCGGCGCCGGATGGCCCGGAGACCAGGCAATCGTTGGTGGTGGCGGTGTTCCAGTAGTAGTCAAGCATCACGGGGTCCATGTCGAGCGTGAGCGGGGAAACGGTCCATCCGACGGGAAGGTTGCCGCGTCCGGGCTTTTCCCAATTAACCTTCATGGTGTGCTGCATGTATTGAATATTGTCGCCATCGCTCAGAATGAATGCGACGTAGACCTTGTTTTCCAGGGGAGGAGGGGGCGGAATGGCGGGGATGCGGACATGGCAGGCCACGCCGCTGAAAACGGAGCCGTTGCGAAAGAAATCGCTGGCCAGGACGGGGATTCCGTATTGGGCAATCCATTTCAAGCCTTTGTCTTCGCTGGGCCACCAACCCATATAGACGCCGTGGAGAGGTTTCATTTCTGAAACAAACCGCTGCAACATTTGGGCGTCCTTGCGCTCGCCGGGGTTAAGCCATACGGCGGCTGATTTCACGGCGATGAGGTATTCGCGCAATTGCCCGCGCGGGCCTGGACTCATGCCGGCGATGATGCGATGGGTGCAGCGGGGCCAGTAGTTGGAGTAGAGGCAGCCATAGACGGCGTATTTGTCCGCAAAACGGCCGCGCAAGTCGTCCACAATGGGAAGGTTGTAGGGGGGCTGGGTCAAGGTCGGCAGCAGGCTTGGATCGCAAACCAATTCATTGTTCACCCCCGCCATGGTGGCGGCCAGGTTGATGGTGTGGGGTTGAAACGGGTCGGTGACGACGAGGCCGGTGAAATTGGTCCGGTATTTCAAGATCGCGGCGTAGCCGTCGATCATGTGGTATTTCAGTTTGTGAATCTTGAGCCAGGTGAATTCGCCTTCGCCCTCATGCCGGGTGACGCAAGCGAGACGGGGTTGGGTGCGGTTCACGATGCCTTCGAGCGAGGCGAAGAGGATTTCCTGCGCGCCTTTGTCGTGGTCCAGCTCAATGCAATCCAGAACGGGCGCCGGGGCGGAAAAAGCCGGGAGCAAATGACTGTCCGGCCACTTGAGGTCGTCAGCGGGAGCGGAGGTTGGGCAATGCAGCGCGAGAGCTGTCAGGAGGATTAAAAGGCCGGATTGGGAGCGGGCGCAGATCATATTTTTATTCACATTCGATGGCGGCGGCGGAGAGCGGCGGGAGGATTGCTCCGTTCGCGCTCACTGGCATTGTTGTTATTTTTATCCGGTCCGGCGTGTTCCAATGATTCATCACGTCCGGCTGTCCGGCATTGAGTTGGTCGTAAAGAGCCTCAGCGCTTTTAGCGTGCGCGATTTTGGGAAAACCATCCAGCTTGAATTTCCAATTCACCGGTCCGGCCTTGGAATCGATCGCGAAAATGACCAGCGACTTTAGATCGGCGGAAGCGCAGGCGAACACGTCCGGGCCGTCGTCGGGCGTTTCCACGTTCAACGGCACCGGCTTGGCGTGCCGGGCATAGAGTTGCATGATGTAGTAGCTGGGCCGTTTGAGCACGCCCGAGGGCGAGGTTTCAATGATCGCGCCGCAAAAACTGTTGGCCATGTTCGAGCGGCAGCCGATTTTCACCTTGTCCGAATGGCGCATCATGACGTGGAGATAGCGGGCGTTGCGCAATCCGTCCGCCAGGGTCTGCATCCGGGCGCGTTCCAATCCCCAGTCGCCTCCGCTCACGTTCCATTCAGTCACGGCGATCCTGATCTTCGCGCAGCCCGGCGTTTTTTCAATCATCTGCGTCAGACGCGCAAAATCGCGGTCGCATCCGCCCAGGTCCGGCGTGTAATGGTGCGGGCAAATGAACGAAATGGCCGCGCCGTCGCGATCAAGCAATTGTTGGGTGGGAAATGAAGTCATCAACTCCGCCCCGGCGTCCCGGCGTTTCATCAATTCGGCGAACTTCCCGAATTGGCTCAAATAATTTTCGTTGTCGCCGCTGATCTCGTTGCCGATTTGCCAATACTTGACATGATAAGGGGCGGGATGCCCGTTGGCGGCGCGTCTGGCCCCCCAGGGCGTTTGTGGCCCGCCGTTGCAATATTCGACCAGGTCGGCCGCGCTTTCCGGCCCGTCGGAAAAGCTCACGCAAATGAGCGGCTCCGTTCCCGTCAGTTCGCAAAATTGGCAGAATTCATCAATCCCCGCCTCGTTTGGATCGATTCGTCCCCAGAGCTTGTTCGGGAACGGGACGCGCAAATCGCGGTCGCCGATTCCTGTTTTCCAGCGATAGCCGCCGGGGTCGATGACGGAGCCGCCCCATCGGACCAGGGCGGGATGGGCGTCCCTGATGGTGTCAATCACATCCCGCCGCCAGCCCAGGAGATTGTCGGACGGCATCAGGGAAAGGTTGTCCACGCAAACGCCGCCTTCGCCTTCCGCCAGCAGTTCGAAGACCGCGCGGTCCGTTTCGCCGGTGGATTTTAATTGGACTGAATACTTCCGCCACCCGGGCGCGGGCGGCGGAAGTTTCGCGGAAGCGAGCGTCATCCATTTTCCGTCCGGCAGCAGAGCCTTGAGAACTGCCCGCACCCTGGCCTTGGCGTTGTCCGCCCTGAAATAACCGGAGCAGGAATAATTCATGCCCTTTTTCACCGCCAGACCGGACTGGGTCAGACTGGCCGGCCGCGAGCGCGCGGGGAGAAGCTCCGCGCTGCGCGCGCCATTGAATGGGTTGGCCGTGTCCAGTCGCCACATGCCGTTGGTGTCCCATGGACGGTCGCAAATGTCGGACGCGCCGTCGTAGTAACACCAGGAAGACAGGGGCGCGATCCCCTCGAACGAGCGGTCATTCAACATTTCGGCCCGCATGGAGGGAACCACGTCATCCAGCAGTTCAATAAAATTGCCAAACAAGCGCGGGTCAATCATCGCCGGATGCGACGGTTGGGCGTGGATGACGGTCAAAGGGCCGGCTGAAGGAGATTCGGCCGACACCGTGCCGGCCGACGCAACGGCGGCAGCGGCCAAACATGCAAGTGCGGCGAAGTTTTTCATCAGAAAAATTATTTCGGGAAGAGCGCGCCGTTCATGCCGGGCAGGGGTTGCTGAGTCTTGGCGTTCCAGTAGTTGAAACCGGATTTCCAGTCCCAGATCGCCCAGCCGAAACCGGCTGATTCCAATTCCTGCCGCATGACGGCGTAGTAATGGGCGCGGGATATTTGATCGGCTTTGGTGAAGGCGCCGAATTCCCCGAAATGCACGGGACGCCCGAATTTTTCGGACCAGACTCTGGCTTTTTGGATTGTGGCGCGAAAGGCCATGGGACCGGAGGGATTGCTTGCCGCGGGTTGGGTGTTGTAGCGCTTTATCCAGTCAAGCACCCATTTGTTGGGGGAAGAATCGGGGTCCGGCACATAGGGGGTTGGAGGCGGACCGGGGAAAATGATGCCGTGAATTTGTTTGAAATCAGGGCCGGCCCAGGTCGCGCCTTGATGGGTGAAAGTCATGGGATTGTAGCAGTGGAGGGTGACGATGATGTTGTCGTCGTCAGGCAATTTGAAATTGGTCAGTTCATCGGGCGAGTTCCATTTGCCCGGCCCGGCAAAAATGGTTCGATGCGGATTGGTTTGGCGGATTTCGCGGATGGCGGCGGCGTAAATCGGGTTGATGACGGCGGTGGTGGCGGCGTCATGGGGTTCATTGAGCAGTTCGAAGGCGACGCCGTCCGGCGCGGTGGCGTAATGGGCGGCGACTTGCCGCCAGACGGCGAGGAATCTGGCCGTGTTGGCGGCGGGATCGGTGGTGAACTCGTCGAAATGATGGAAATCAATGATGACGTTCAATCCCAAAGCGGCGGCGTTGGTCACCATTTCGTCGGCCTGGTCAAAAATAAGGGCTGAGATTTTGAAATCGGGGGCGGGACCGGTGTAAGAATGCCAGGCGACAGGCAGGCGGATATGGTCGAATCCCTGGGCGCGAATCTGGCGGAGGTCCGCGACAGTGTGCCGGACCGACCAGTGTTCGCCTTGGGGCACTTCGAGGTAATTAGCCAGATTGACGCCGCGCCTGAATAATTTGGCGGCGGCGAAGGCAGGTCCCGAGGGGGCGGTGTTCTCATTTTGCGCGGACGCGGTCAGGCAAAGGAAAAGAAGGAGGAATAATTGGCGAAAAAGTTTCATGCGACATTTTAGTAAAAGCTGGAGGAGTGAAGATTCCACTCGTCGAGCAGTTCGGCGGGCAGTTCGGTCAGAAAGCGCGAAGGAAGCTGGGGGGTGTCGCCGGCGTCCCAGGCGGTGGAACGGAGCGTGGGGAAAGTGAGATAAAGCTCATCCCGGGCGCGGGTGAGGGCGACATAAAACAAACGGCGCTCCTCCTCCACGCCCTGGGGCGTGTCAATGGAACGGGAGGAGGGGAAGGACCCTTCGCAAAGCATGATGATGAAGACGACATCAAATTCAAGCCCCTTGGCCTGATGTATGGTTGACAATCGCACCTGGTCGTCATTTTCCGGGGTTTGGACGGAAGCCTCCGCCTCAATGGCGGTTTGCAAGGCGAGCTGGGTCAGAAATTCATCGACCGATGAAAATTGGAGGGCGAAGGAAGCCAGTTGCTCAATGTCCTCCTGGCGGTTGCGGTAGTTGGAATATTCCTCCTGCAAATGGTCCTCGTAGCCGGCGTCCATGACGAGTTGAATCATGCGGGCGGGGTTGGAGCGGATTGCGGGGTCTTCGAGTTGGGCGATGGTGGCGGTTAATTGGGCCCAATCGACGACAGTCTTTTTGGGGACGGAGGCGGCGATTTTTTGCAAGGCGGGCGCGAGCGAACCGGTGACGGCGATGGGAATGGCGGCGAACTTATCCCAGAGCTTGTCCGCGCTTTTTGCGCCAACGCCCGGAAGGAGGCGGGCGATGCGTTTGAAGGCCAGTTCATCGCGCGGATTGATGATGAACTTCAAGTAGGCGGCGACGTCCTTGATGTGGGCCTGCTCAAAAAAGCGGATGCCGCTGGTGATGCTGAACGGGATGCCTTGCCGGGTCAATTCGAGCTGCAACTCCAGGGCGTGAAAATGGGAGCGGTAAAGCACCGCGATATTGTTGAAGGAACGCCCCTTGTCGTGCAATTCACGGATGTGCTGGGCCAGAAAGGCGGCCTGTTCACCGGAATTGGCGCATTGGACCTTGACCGGTTTGGGGCCGGAAGGGCGGGCGGCCGTCAGTTCCTTTTTGAACTGTTCGACGTTGGCGGAAATGGAGGCATTGGCCAGACTAAGAATTTCCGGGGTGCTGCGGTAATTCGTTTCAATGCGGTAGATGGCGGCGCCGGGATAGCGGTCGGGAAATTTCAGGATGTTCTGGAAATGAGCGCCGCGCCACGAGTAGATGCTTTGCGAATCGTCGCCCACCACCATGACATTTTTATGGTGCGCGGCGATGAGATCAATCAGGTCGCCCTGGATTTTGTTGGTGTCCTGATATTCATCCACGAGAATGAATTGGAAACGGCGCTCGAATTGGGCGCGGATGTCGTCGTGTTCGCGCAGGAGTTTGAGCCAGTGCGAGAGCAGGTCGTCGAAGTCCATGCCGTTGGCGGCTTTTTTGCGGGCGGCGTATTTCTGCCGCACTTCGTCGATTTTCGGGGCGATCTCGGAAAAATAATCAAATTGTTCCGCCAGCATATCGGCGATGGATTTCTCCTTGTTGACCGCAAGGGAAAAAATATCGCCCAGGACATCGGCTTTGGGAAAATGGGCGTCTTTGGCATCGATCTTCAATTCCGCCATGCAGGCCTGGAGCATTTCCTTGGAATCCTCGCGGTCGAGGATGGAAAAATCGGGCTGGAAACCGAGGAGGGGGGCGTGGCGGCGGAGGACGCGGGCGGCGATGGAATGGAAAGTGCCGCCCCACAACCCCGGTTGCCCGCCGCCCAACAGTTCCGTCACGCGGCGCATCATTTCCTTGGCGGCCTTGTTGGTGAATGTCAATAATAAGATACTCTCAGGCGGAATGCCCTGCTCAAGCAGATAGGCCACGCGATAAATGAGCGTGCGGGTTTTGCCCGAACCGGCCCCGGCAATGACCATGGCCGGGCCGGGCGGGGCGGTCACGGCGGCATGTTGCTGGGGATTGAGTTCCTTGGCGTAGTCAATCCGCAAGTCGATTGGCGGGCGGAACGGTTGCAGGACGTAATCGCGTGACATGGGATTACCGGCGGACGATTGGGAATGGGTGCAGGTTCATGGCCGTGCCGTGCCGGCCAGTTCCCGGCGGATGCGGGCCACGTTGGCCTCGATTCTGTCCATGTAGGGATTCGGTCCATCCGGGTAAGGATCGTTCAGGAATTTATAGAGGCCGATGAACTCGCGGTTGATTTTGGATTGGACATATTTTTCCCAGAACAGCGGGGTTTTCCGCTTCAAATCCGCGGCGCTGCTGAAAAAGCCGCCAGCCTTCATTTTGGCGGTGTCATGCTCGGCCGCCTCGGCCAATTCCGAGTAAAGAACGGGCAGTTTGTCCACATAATCCGGGGCGGCCATCTGACCGAGCAAATCGGCCGTGCCAAGGCTGAATCCGACGATCCGTTCCAAGTCGGATTGGAATTGGATTGTGACCAGTTTCACATTGATGCCGGTGCAGTGGATCATATTCTTGACAGCGAGAATTTCCGCCGGGGGGCAACCATGGGCGCCCATCAATTCTTTGGCGAACCCAATGCTGCGGTCCACATGGGTGAGGGTGTATTTGGCTCCGGTGCCGGGGAGGTCGCCGCGTCTTTTCAGATAGCCGGTGTCGTGCATCAACATGGCGAGCATGCCCAGTTCGAACAGGCGCCGGGGCAGGGGCGGGTGTTGTTCGCTTGACTGACGGCTGCGGAGAATGCGGGCCATGCACAAAACGCCCTGAAGGGTGTGTTCCAGATCGTGATAATGGGCGTCAATCGGCTGAAAATCCAAATACCGGCCGCCGAACCACGCGCCCGCCCACTGGAAAATTTCGGGAACGAATCCCCGGTTCCCGTTCGGAAACATCTCCAAATAAATCCGCTGAATCTCCGCTTCCACCAGCGCGGGTTGGCGCGTATCAATCGGTTCCTGCATTGAATTCAACTTAGCCGTTTGGAGGTGAAATGCACGTCCTTTTTTGGGCGTCGAGGACATCAATCGACCCAACGCCGGGTCATCGCCTCATAGGCGTCGATGCGGCGGTCGCGCAGAAACGGCCAATGGACGCGCGTGACATCAACCTGGCCCGGGTGAATTTCGGTCAGCAGGATTTTCTCCTGATCGACGCTGGCTCTGGCCATGATTTTCCCGGAGGGGGCGGCGACGAAGCTTTGTCCCCAGAACTCCAGCCCCGGGCCGCCGTCAGGCTTTTCAAAGCCGACGCGATTGACAGCGGCGACAAAACAGCCATTGGCGATGGCGTGGCTGCGCTGCATGGTTTCCCAGGCGGAATGTTGCTCCTCGCCGTATCTGGCTTTTTCGGACGGATGCCAGCCGATGGCGGTGGGATAAAAGAGAATGTTCGCGCCTTGCAAGGCGGTGAGGCGGGCGGCTTCGGGATACCATTGATCCCAGCAGATGCAGACGCCGATTTTGCCGTAACGGGTTTGCCAGGCGCGGAAGCCCAGGTCGCCCGGGGCAAAGTAAAATTTTTCGAGGTAGAGCGGGTCGTCGGGGATGTGCATCTTGCGGTAAAGGCCGAGCAACTTGCCATCGGCGTCAATCATCACGGCGGTGTTGTGATGCACCCCGGGGGCGCGTTTTTCAAAAAGGGAGGCGACGATGACGATCTTATGTTTTTTGGCCAGTTTTTGGAGGGCGGTTGAACTGGGGCCGGGGATGGTTTCCGCGAGCTTGAAATGTTCATGATCCTCGGTCTGGCAAAAGTATTGCGAGCGGAACAATTCCTGGGTGCAAACAATTTGCGCGCCCTGGCGGGCGGCCTGGGCCATGAGGTCGGCGGTGCGGGCGAAATTTTCCGCCGGATCGGTGGAGCAGCGGGTTTGAATGAGGCCCAGAACGACGGGGCCGGGTTTGTTAATTTTGGGTGTTTTCACAACTGAATGGATGTGGGGCGGGTTCGTTCCATGATGACGGTTTCACCTTTTTGGCTGGCCTCGGGAAAACCTTGTCCAAAGGTTTCGCGCATGAATTTTCCCAGCGTCTCGTTGGTCGGCCCGTATCCCTTGTGGTAGATGTAATATTCCAGATCGTAGAGCAATTCATCGGCAGTGGCGTAGCGTTGGGAAACGTCGCGCGCAAGGGTGCGATGGAGAATTTCGTTGAGCCGCCGGTCAATGCGGGGATCGATTTGGCAGTAATCAGGCAGCGGCAGGGTCATGATGCGGTCGCGCGACTCGTCCGCGCTGGCGCCTTTGAAAATATTGCGGCCCAGCAACAGATTGCCCAGCACGACGCCGGCGGAAAAAAGGTCGGACCGTTTGTCGGTCACCCGGAAGTCGGCCTGTTCCGGACTCATGTAATCCGCCTTGCCGGCGACGACTTCGCCTTCGTTGTCCTGCAGGAATCCGCGGGCCTTGGCGATGCCGAAATCGGTCAGCTTCACATCGCCCGCGAAGGCGATCATGATGTTTTTAAAACTGACATCGCGATGAACGATGCCGAGGGGTTTGCCGGCTTCATCCGTTTTGGCGTGGGCGTAGGCCAGGCCGCGGGCCACCCGGCTGGTGATGAAAACCGCCAGCTCGACCGGGAGCGTGATTTTTTTCTGGGCCAATTGATGGGCGAATTGTTCCAGGTTGACCCCGTGAATCAATTCCATGCAGATAAAATAAAGGCCGCGCGTTTCGCCCAGATGATAGGTTTGGACGATGTTGGTGTGAATCAAATCCGCCACCAGCCTGGCTTCCCCGATGAAATTCTCGATGAACTGCTTTTGATTGGCGTAATCCTGGCGGATGACTTTCATGGCCACACGCTTGACAAAATTGCGCGCCCCGTGCTGTTCCGCCTCGTAAACAATCCCCATTCCGCCCTCGAAAATCTTGCGCGTGATTTCGTAGCGGAATTCACTTTGTATGGTGAACAGCCCTGCCATGGCCGCATGTTGAAAGATTGTTTCGCCAAGTCAAGCTCTGGAATGGGCGCCGCCGGCCAAAAAATCCTTTTCGCATCAGCCGGCCATTTTCTACTTGCGCCCGCGTTTTGAAGGCATTTAATTGCGACACTATCGGGCGTCTCGCGGGGCGGGGTGTCCGGCGTGATATTTAATCCATTCAACCTACTGATATTTATGGCTAAACCGCTTTCCAAAGCGCAACTTGCCGCCGAACTCGCCAAACGGGCCGGGTTGACCAAAAAAACCGCCGTCGCCGTCCTTAATCACCTGGCGGAGATTTCCTACAAGCAGGCTAAAAATTCCTTCACCCTGCCCGGCATTGGCAAGCTTGAGCTGCACAATCGCAAGGCCCGCCAGGGACGCCATCCCGTCACCGGCGCCCCCCTCCGGATTCCCGCCGGCAAGGTGGTGAAATTCCGCGTGTCCCAAGTGGCCAAGGACGCCATCCTTGGCGCCGTCTGATTTTTGCGACCGACCGGCGCCCTGATTTTAGAACGTTTATTGAATCATGAAAATTGCTGTCGTGGGTTGCGGGGCGTTGGGCAGTTATTACGGAGCCAGGCTTTGTCAGGCCGGGCACGAGACGCATTTCTTATTGCGCTCGGATTATGACGCCGTTCGCGCTGCCGGCGTGAATGTGCGCAGCGTGGACGGCGATTTTCAGGTCCGGCCCGTTTGCGCGCGCGCCCCCGAAGAAATCGGTCCGGCCGATCTGGTGTTGATCGCGCTCAAGACAACCGCCAACGCCGCCCTGGCCCGCCTTCTGCCTCCGCTGGTCGGCCCGCAAACTTCCGTTGTCACCTTGCAAAACGGATTGGGCAACGAAGCCGCCATCGCGTCCCTGGCCGGTCCCGAAAAAACATTGGGCGGGCTGTGTTTTGTCTGCTTGAACCGCACCGCGCCCGGCCAGATACACCACATCGCGCACGGCCCGATTGTCCTGGGCGAATACGGACGTCCTTCCGGGGAGCGCACCCGGCGGATAGCCGGGGTGATTTCCGTTTCCGGCGTGCGTTGCACCGTCACCGAAAATCTGGCCGCCGCCCATTGGGAGAAACTGGTGTGGAACATCCCGTTCAACGGTCTGGGTGTGGCCGGGGTTGCCGGACTGGCCTCCGTGCAAGCCGGGCAAATCGCGCCGGACCAGCCATTGGGACGCTGTCTGACCACCGCTCAATTGCTGGACAACGGGCCGTGGGAAAAACTGGTGCGCGAACTCATGCTGGAAACCATCCGCGGCGCGCACGCCTTGGGATTGCCCATCCCGGACACGGCGGCCGACCGCCAAATCTCCCGCACCCGCACCATGGGCGACTACACCGCCTCCACCCTGGTCGATTTTCAACGCGGGCGGGAATTGGAATTGGAAAGCCTGTTTCTCGAACCCCTCCGTCAGGCAGAAAAAGCGGGCGTCGCCTGTCCGCGCCTGACCGCCCTGTGCGCTGTGCTACAACAAATCAGCTCCCGCACCCCCAGTATCATATGATACCGCCAGCCCTCGCTTTCCGCTGCCTCGTCTCAGCCGACAAGCGGAACCTAAAAACGTGGTATAACCAGTGGTATAATTGATCTTGACAGTGAAAACACGACTTGCGTAAGTCGTTGATTAAGTGGTGCATCCGACAGGACTTGAACCTGTAACCTTCTGATCCGAAGTCTGCGCGACGCTTGTAGAATGGCGTCGCACAGAGTTG
>CAZLEE010000144.1:0-11501 GCA_964558455.1 uncultured Verrucomicrobiota bacterium
CTTATGCTCAAACGTCTCGGCTGAGAAATACTGACTTTTCAAACAGGCTCTTAAACGCCTGGTAGCAATTATCGCCTGCGATTGTACACATGACGGCCCCCCCGGCTCCGCTAATCTTCCCCCAATTGTTTTTTACGGAACTTATTATATTGTTGCCAACCTGACCGACGCCCGTTCCGTCAGTATCAAAGTAATCCAGTTCATCATTGTTGATGCCCTTGTACAAGTTGGGGCCAACTATGTATTCAAATGGAGGCGGCTGCCAGTATCGCGTTAGCGTTGAGTGCCAGGCAACCTGGAATCCAATGTCTCCCATTGGGTCTCTATTTGGCCACCTCTGCAAATTAGCGTCGTAATACCGATATAAATAGTAGTCCAACCCCGAATTCAAATGCGCCTCTTTGCTCGAAAACCGATACAGGTTTGCATCTGCCAGCGGGCCGGATTTGGACAGGACATTGCCGAAGGCGTCGTAGAGGTATTGGGCCACGACGGCTTGCGAGGCGTTGATGAGCATCGTGATGTTGCCGCTCGCATCCGCATGATAATAACTGTGGCTGGGCACAGACGGCAGAATGGCCGACGGGGCCGTTCGCGCAAGCAAGCCGCCGATGCCCCCAGCCCCTTCCAAACTGCCGCTGAGATCTTTGCCCCGAGTATAGGTCACCGCAGGCAGATTGTTGCTGTCGCGCTCCTGAATGACCAGATTGCCGTCATAAACGTAATAAACCGCGTTGGTTTGCGCCCAGGCGCCGCCTTGCCAGGCATATTCCTGCCGGATTCTGCGACGCATCTTGCCGTCATAGCTGAACGCGCTTTTCCATTGATTGGCCACCCAAACCTGAATCAACTGGTTCTCGTCGTCGTAGGCAAAATTGCGCAACCCATCGCTGGTCAGGTTGCCGTTGGCGTCGTATTGGAAGGTGGAATTGGTGGTCAAACGGACCGAAACCGTGTTGGTGGCGCTCAACCCGCCTCCCGTTGCGATGGCGGTGTATTCGGTCGCCAACGGCATCCCGGCTGCGGCAAAACTGCCGTCCCCGTAAATCAAGGCGTTAATGCCGTTGACGGTCACTGCCGGATTCGTGGCGGTTGTCGATCCCACGACGGTTAGAGTGCCCCCATTCGTGGCTGATGTCAATTCATTGTCGGAATTGACGTTAAAGTTCTGCACCAGAGCGTTGTTCGTCCGGTAAATGAGGTTTCCGGCAGGGTCGTAGCCGTAAGAAAGCTGCTCGTTCAAGCGCGGCGAACCGGTCCATTCCTCGATGGACACGTCACTGGTGACCTGGCCAATTGCGTCATACGTGTAATTGACCTGGTTTTCCCAGTTGTTGCTCGCCCCGCTGCGGTAAAAAACCGTCCGTTGGTTGCCTTTATTTATACTGTACACGTTCAAATCCATGTAACCAATGGAATTGTTGGTGAGATATGTCGCCGGGGAAGGAAGTTTGGTTGTCGCTAGAGGGCATTGCGTTGAATTCCCTGTCCCCTCCCGCCCGATTTCAGCGTCTCAGCGTTTCAGTTTTTCAGCTTTTTTCCAGTTTGTGTCAAAAAAACATACTTGACAAAAATGGGTGCGAAATGCGCAATACCTTGCAAACACGGGGGATATTTTTTCAAAGAAAAGGGTTACGGTTAGCTCCTCTTTTTTTCCCATTTGTGCCAAAATGGCCGCCAGATAGGAAAAATGAACGGTGAACTGATAACCACTGCCGGGCCGGTGCTGCCGACCCCGGTGCCTCCCTCTATTGTGCTGACTTCGACCCCCAATCCGGTTGAATCGAGTCAGGGTTCGAAGTTGGCACAATACGACGAGGCACCGCTCGCGGTGCTGGAGTCTCACCCTCCCAAGAAAAGGAGGATGATTTTGATTTATCCCGGTAAAAGGCGATGCAACCAGCCAAGCGGCAGCTCTTTTGCCGCCGCGGAAGTTCTATCTGCTACCGCCCGCCGGATTACCGTCCACCGTTTCACTTCAACTGAAATAAGTGTGACGCCGGGCTGGACCGGCTTTTTTGATTGGAAAACGCGTGGGTTAAACAAGTTGCAACCAAAATGAAGAAAAACCCATTTCACTTATTACGTAATTTTTTCACTTATTTTTTTTCGTGTGACCCGGACGCTGCCCCCGTACCGGCACAGGGCAGACGCATCTAAATTCAGGGTTTATTGGGTTTTGGGTCGGTTTCTCCGTCGAGGCGGGGGGGCGAAAAATGCTTTATAGCTGGCAAAAAAATTGGGAGCGGCTATTGTGGGGTTGTATTATTTTCCGTAACCCATTACATAACTTTGTTTGGTATGAAGGTTGTTTTTTTTACATGCAATTTGCTGGCGGCCGCCTCGGTCTGCCTCGGCGACGATATCAAGTCCTATTCCGTTCCGAAGGAAGAGCCGGCGGCGGTCGCGACGGTTCCTCCCGCCACCGCGCCGCAAGCCGAGGTCAACCCGGCGCCGGTGCATTGGACGGTTCCGGCGAGTTGGAAGGAAATGCCGCCCACCGCCATTCGCATTGGCAATTTTTTGGTTCCAGGCCGGGATGGCAGGAAAGCGGAGATGGCCATCACTTCATTTCCCGGCCCGGTTGGAACGGAATTGGATAATGTGAATCGCTGGCGGCGGGAGATTGGTTTGCCGGCCATCAGCCAGGGTGAAATTTCCGCCGAACCGGTGACCGTTGATTCGATGGCGGGGAAACTTTACGACCTGACTGGAGCCGCCGCGCGGACGGTGGTGGTCTCGCTGCCCCGCGATGGGAACACTTGGTTTTTCAAATTGCGGGGCGACACGGAGGTGGTGGGGGCGGCGAAGCCGGTTTTTGCCGATTTTTTGAAATCAGTCCATTTTGCCGCCGGTGAACCGGTACCGCTCTCGGCGGGCATCATGGATGCCGCCGCCACCCCGCCGGGCAATGGCGCGATGACGCCGGATCCCCACGCCGGTCTTGCCATGGCCGCGCAGGAGACGGCCGGCGTTGAACCCAAATGGGCGACGCCGAAAAATTGGGTTGGAACCGCGCCAGGGATGATGGTCTTGAAAAGCTATTCCATTGCGGGCGACGCCGGACATCATGCGGGGGTGACCATCAGCACATTTCCCGGCGATGTGGGCGGCACATTCGCCAACGTGAACCGGTGGCGGCGCCAGATGGGCCTGCCGCCGGTGGCGCAGGACGATTTGTCCACCGTGACGCAGCCGCTGGAAGTCGGAATGGGGAAAGCGGTCGTGGTGGATTTCACGGGCAAAGACGCCAAGACAGCCCAGCCGGCCCGGATGGTGGCGGTAATTGTGGCGCAAGGCGACAACACCTGGTTTTACAAATTAACCGGCGATGAACCCGTGGTGGCCCGGGAGAAGCCCGGCTTCCTGAGTTTTGTGCAAAACGTCCGCTACCCGTAAACGGCGATGGATTATTTCGTCAAGTTTTTCAGTTCGTTGCGCTTGACAGTTGTATGCCTGGGTCTGGCGCTGGCGCTGGTTTTTGCCGGCACACTGGCCCAGGTCCATCTGGGGCTTTACGAGGTGCAGTCGCGGTTTTTCCGCAGTTTCTTTGTTTATTGGACGCCGTCCGGCACGGGTTTGAAAATCCCGGTGCTGCCGGGAGGCTGGTTGATTGGCTGGGTTCTGCTGGTCAACCTGCTGTCCGCCCATATCCGGCGTTTCCGGTTCAGCCGGAGATACATTGGCATTTTGCTGATCCACACCGGACTGATTCTTCTGCTGGCGGGCCAGTTCATGAGCGAAATTTTCCAGGTCGAAAGCCAGATGCGGCTTGAGGTGGGCGGGTCGAAAAATTACGCCGAAGACAGCCGCCGCAATGAACTGGCGGTCATTGATGTGACCCGGCCCGACCGCGACGACGTGGTGGGCATCCCCCAGGCCGACATTGAGAAAGGGGGCGACATACGCGCGCCCGGCCTGCCTTTCGTGGTGCGGGTGAAAAAATTCATGGCCAACTCCTCCCCCGCCGGCCCCATGTCGGGCGAAGGCGAGAAGCTCAAAGCCGCCGACGGCATTGGCCAACGCCTGTTTTTCGTGGCAGAACCGTCGGTCACCCGGATGGACAACGAAGACAAGCCCGCCGCGCTGGTGGAAATTGTGACCGACAAAGGATCGATCGGGACATGGACTGTCTCGACCTGGCTGACCAAGCATCCCTGGGTTTCCATATTGCAGGAACAGGTGGGCGGTCTTTTGCAGGTGGCGGTGGATGCGCCCCAGACATTTTCCACGGGCGGTCACACCTACCAACTGGCGTTGCGGCCGGTTCGATATTACAAGCCTTACACCATCAAGCTGCTGCAATTCAAACATGACATCTATGTCGGCACCGATATACCGAAGAATTTTTCGAGTCTGATTCATCTGCGCGACCCCGGCCGGGGGGAGAATCGCGATGTGAAGATTTATATGAACAGCCCGTTGCGCTATCGCGGCGATTCCTATTACCAGGCCAGTTTTGAGGCGGGGGACCAGGTTTCCATTTTGCAGGTGGTGCATAATCCGGCCTCGATCACGCCTTACGTGGCTTGCAGCCTGATCGGGCTGGGGTTGACCGTGCAATTCCTCATTGGAATCTTCGGCAAAAAGCGGGCGCGGCAACCCGATCAGAAGACCGGACCGGAACCCATCCTGGCGACGGGATTAAGGAGCGACCCATGAAGAAATTCATTCCCTGGATTTGCGCCGCGGTTTTCGCGCTCTGGTTTTTGTCAGGCGCGCGGGCGCCCGAGGCGGTCAACGGTTTTAACGTGGCCAGCTTCGGACGGCTGCCCGTGCTTTTGGACGGGCGGGTTCAGCCTTTCGACTCGGTGGCGCGCAACGCGCTTTTGAGCATGAGCGGCAAATCCGTGGTGCGGACGAAGGAAGACGGGGTGCTCACGGCCAACGAGTGGCTGCTGGAAGTGATGACCCGTCCGGCTCTGGCCGATCAACGCAAGGTTTTCCGGGTGCAGCATCCCGATTTGTCGGGATTATTCGGGGCGGACAAAGCCGGTCTCGGGTATTACTCCTTTGACGACATGACCAATCAACTGGACCGTTTGCAAGACCAGGCCGTCAAGCTGACCCAGAGCGAAGCAGAGAAAGGCGATGACGCCGGAGCCACCCGCACGGCGTATCAGAAGGACCTGATGCATTTGTATGACAGCCTGCTTTTGTACGGCCGCCTTAAATTCAATCTGGGGCCGGAAGACCTGCAAAACATCGGCGCGCTCACTGCGCAGACGGCAGGGGAATTCATCCAGCGTTGCGCGCAGGCGGCTGATTACGCCTACGTCAGGGCCGTGCCGCCGCGACCGGGCCAGCCGCGCGACGGGTGGACAAGCGCGGGAGCCAGCCTGACCAACTCGGCCGAAATTCATCCGGCAATCAAATGTTTTGTCGCCGTGGAGACCGCCTGCAACGGGAACAAACCGGAGATTTTCAATAATGCGGTGGCGGACTATCGCGCCTGGCTGCAAGCAAACAACCTGTCCGCCGCGCTGGAAAAAACGGACCGGGAATTTTTCTTCAACCAGATTGAGCCGTTCTATAAAAGCATGGTGATTTACGTTGCGGCGGCCATTTTGGGGTGCATTTTTTGGATCAACCTGTCGGAACCGGTGCGGCGGACCGGATTCGCGCTGCTGGTCCTGGCTTTTGTCATACATACGTTTGGACTGGGCCTGCGCATGTATCTGGAAGGACGTCCGCCGGTCACCAATTTGTATTCGTCGGCCATTTTTATCGGGTGGGGAGCGGTGGCGCTGGGGATCATTCTGGAAAGGATTTTCAAGGGAGGCATTGGGCTGGTCGCATCGGGGCTGATCGGTTTTATCACGCTGATCATCGCGCATCATCTGGCGTTGAGCGGCGATACCATGGAGATGTTGCGCGCGGTGCTGGATACCAACCTGTGGCTCGCGACCCATGTGGTGGTGATCACGCTCGGTTACGCCTCCATGTTCGTCGCCGGGTTGCTGGCGACGATTTACATTGTGCGCGGATTCTTCACCCGGACGCTTTCCCCCGACACGGCGCGGTCGCTGGCGCGGATGGTTTACGGCATCGTGTGTTTTGCGACCCTGACCAGTTTTGTGGGCACAGTTCTGGGCGGGATTTGGGCGGACCAATCGTGGGGCCGGTTCTGGGGCTGGGATCCGAAGGAAAACGGGGCTTTGTTGATTGTCCTCTGGAACGCCATGATCCTGCACGCGCGCTGGGGCGGGTTGATCAAAGAGCGCGGGCTGATGGCGATGGCGGTGTTTGGCAATATTGTGACCAGTTTCTCTTGGTTCGGGGTAAACATGCTGGGCGTCGGCCTGCATTCCTACGGTTTCATGGACAAGGCGTTTTATTGGCTGGTCCTGTTTGACGCCAGCCAGATCGCGCTCATTGTGCTGGCCCTGCTGCCCGCCCGGTTTTGGGCCGGTCACAAGAACGACGCGCCGCCCGCCGCGCCCGGATCGTCCGTCCGTCCGGCCGGGCAAACAATTTAGTTGATTTGAATTCCCAGCCAGTCGAGGAGCTGGATGAATTCCCGGCCGGAGGCGGGAAGGCCGGCGACAATGCGCGCGACATTTTCCCTCACCCAGGCCGGAGCGTTCGGCGCGCAATGGCCGCCGTCCAGCCCGAGCAACTTTCGCCATTGCAGCCGGTGAGCCTGTTCGTAGGCCTGAAACAAATCAGGCGAGCCGCCCTGCCGCAAAATCTTTTTCAAAACGGCCGCCAAATCCGCGGCCTCCCGCAGCCCAAGGTTCATGCTTTGTATCCCGACCGGTCCGGTTTGGTGCGCGGCATCCCCGGCCAGCCAGCAGCGGTCCCGTCCGAATTGGCGCGCCACCCAATGATCAAACTGGATGCCGGTCTCCCAATTCACTGCCTTGACCGGGGCGTTGAACCAAGGCGCGCGTTCCCGCAACAACCGCTGCAATTCCTGCCGGTCTTTTTCCGGGTCGCCCTCCGCATCGAAGGTGAATGAATCGCGGTTTTTTTCCGGAAAATCGCCGGGGGAATCGGCCGGGGCCAATTGAAAACTCCAGCGGCACCGGTTCCGGCCCAAAGGCCACATTACGCTGGTCGCGGCGCCGTCCAGGACGACCTTCATCTCATGCCCCATTTCCCCGTCGATTTCGAATTCGTAAACCCGAAAGAAATCGGGCTGGCCTGTTTTGTCGAACGGAATATTCAACCGCCGCCGCACCATGGAGTCATGCCCGTCGGCACCCACAACAAAGTCGGGCAGGACCACGAAAGGTTTTTCCACGACCTTTTCAAACACCGGCGCGCCGTAACCCTTGCCGGTGAAAGCGAGTTTGTTGATCGTGGCGGTGACGGTTTGGCCGTCCATTTGCAAATCATGGAGCGAATGGTTCCAATCGAACGAGACGTTGGGCAACTGTTCAAGCCGTTTTTCGAGAAAATCCTCCAACTCGTTTTGCGGCAGGACCAGGACAAACGGGAATTCCGCCGACAAATCGGACAGCCTCAGCTCGCAACGCCGGGCATTGCCCTCGTAAAACGCAACGGTTTCAACCGGCCAGCCGAGATCAATGGCATCGCCGGCCACCCCCGCCTCATCCAAAAGTTTGAGCGAGTGAGGATGAAGGGCGCAGGCGTAACTGCGCGTGGCGGTGCGCGATTGCTGATCGATGATCTGGGTGTGAATACCGTTTTCGCCCAGAAGAAGCGCAGCCAACATTCCGACCGGTCCGGCCCCGACAACCAAAACTTCCGCGTGGCGATTTAACTTCATCGGTAGAATGTGTGGCTAACCAATAACCTTGGCAGCCACGCTGGTCTGCCCGGTTTTTGCCCAAAACCGGCCCTTTCTTGCCGGGGACCGGCGTCAAGCGGACAGCGCCCGAAAACCGGCCAATGCGGCAACTTGTTTTCCGTGACTTTTCGTCTAGTGTGGTGTTAGTAACACCGTTGCCCATTTTTGGGTTTATGAATTTAAGACTGTCGGCAAAGGGCGTTTTGAGACGCCGGTATTTCCTGCTCACGATCGGGATCGGGCAGGCCATGCTGTGCGGCGCCGTTCCTCCCGACGCGCCCGCGCCCGACCATGGCGCGAAGGATGCCCCGGTCAATTCCGGCAATCCTTACGCAGTCATTGTTGAACGGAATATTTTTCATTTGAACCCGGTGCCGGTGTCGCACGACGCGGAAGATAAGCTCAAGGCGGAATTGCCCGTGGTAAAAATCACGGGCTTCCTCGACGTAGGCGGACGGAAAAGGGTTTTGTTTGTGGCGGACGAAAAGGGCAAAAAGGACCACTCCTACTATAGCCTGTCGGAAGGCGAGAAAAGCGCCGATACCAAGCTTGAGCTGGTCAAAATTCATCCCGGCGAAGACGCGGTGGATGTCGTGAACGACGGACTGGCCGTCACTTTGACCTTGGAGAAAGACAGCGCCCAAGCCTCAAAAAACCCCGCCGCCGCCCCTCCCAACAATCAACCGCCCGGCCCCCCGAGTCCCGATAACGGAATATCCGGCCACCGATTGTTTCAGCAAAGGCCCGATCCCAATGTCCCCGGTTTTTCGCCCGGACGGCTGCGGATTCCGCCGCAATGATCCCGCTTGGGCGGTGGAAATAAATATATTATTGAAAAATATCCGTTGACAATCCGGGTTGTCTGTCCTACTGTCCTATGACAGATAGGATTTATGTTGTTTCGGATTGATTTCAAGTCGGGGATGCCGGTTTACCTCCAGTTGGCGGATCAGGTGCGGTATGCGGTCGCCAGCGGGGCGCTGCGCGCGGGTGAATCGCTGCCTTCAATCCGGCCTCTGGCCGAGCAATTGCATCTGAACCGCAACACGGTGGCCAAGGCTTATTCCGAGTTGGAAAACCAGGGGGTCATTGAAACCATCGCGGGCAAGGGCTGTTTTGCGCGGGATAATTTTTCGCCTTACACCAAACAGGCCCGCCATAAATTGCTGGTCGAAAAAATCGACGACGCCTGGGTCATGGCCCACCAATTGCAGGTAAATGCCGAAACCTTTCTCGAATTGACACGGGAAAGGCTGGCCCATTTCGAACGCGAATCAGCCAAAGATCAAAACAAAAGTCCGGGAGAACGATCATCATGAGCACAGATTCAGTTGTCATTGAAATCAAAGACCTGCACCGCCGTTTTGGACGGCATGACGCCGTCAACGGCCTCAATTTGCGCGTGCGGCCCGGTCGCTGTTTTGGTTTTCTGGGGCGCAACGGGGCGGGCAAAACGACGACGATCAAGTGCCTGCTCAATCTGCTCCAGCCCACCAGCGGGACGGTGAGCGTTTTCGGGCGCGATCCGCGCCGCGATGAGGTGGCGGTGAAATCGCGCATCGCCTACGTGCCGGATGCGGTGGCGTTTTATCCGTGGATGACCGTGCGCGAGACGCTTTATTATCTGGCCTCATTCCGGCCGCATTGGAACAGGGAAGTGGAAGCCGATCTGCTGCGGCGATTCGATCTCGACCCGACCAAGAAGACAAGCGATTTGTCCAAGGGCCAGCGCACGCAACTGGCCCTGATCGGCGCCATTTGTCCCGAACCGGAATTGCTTATCCTGGACGAACCGACCTCGGGCCTCGACCCGATTGTCCGCCGCGAATTCATCGAAACGGTGATCGGGGCCTATCAATCCGGCGACGCCGAACGGCGCACGGTTTTTGTCTCCACCCATTTGATCGCGGAATTCGAGGGGTTGATTGACGAATTCACCATCATCGAGCAAGGGCGCGAATTGTTCACGATGGAAGCGGACGGCGCGCGCGACCGGTTCCGAAAAATCCGGGCGCGATTCGCCTCGCCGCCGCCGCCCATTCTTTTGTCCGGCGCGCTGCGGGTCAACCAGTCCGGGCGCGAACTGGAATTGCTGGCCAACGGCAACAGCGAACGTTTGCTGGAACTGCTGCGCGCCCAAAAGCCGGAGGAACTCCAATGCGAATCGTTGTCGCTGGAGGAAATTTTCGTCGCGTCCAAAACCCTGGCGGAGGCCGCAAAATGAGCGCGCTTCTCCGCAAGGAAACGAGATTGATCCTGCCGTCGTGGATCAGCGCGCTGCTGGCGGCGGCCATGCCGCTCCTGGCCTGGCAGGATATTGACTTTCCGGCGCTCTTCGCGTTCTGCGGGGGAATCGTGGCTCTGGCGCTGACGTCCTTCGGACAGGAAGTAAGCTGCGGGACGTTTGGGCTGATGCTCGTTCAGCCGGTAGAACGGCGCCGATTCTGGAACGCCAAAGTCGGGCTGCTCGCTTTGGCCCTGGCCAGCGTGTGGGGATTGCACGTTTTGTGCCTGTATTTGACTCACTGGAATTTGCACGCGGATGATAACGTCCAACTCAGCGCCTTGCTGGTGATTCTCGCCTTCTCCGGCGGATTGTGGAGCACTCTGCTTTTGCGGGACAACATAGCCGCTTTCGTTTGCACCTGCGCGGCACCACCCGCCATATGCGCCCTGCTGGCTGCCATGATGAGTTATTGGTTTGACCCGGAAAAATTTAATTACCTCCCGATTTTCTATTACGCTTCCATCGCCTATTCCGTCGCCGGCTTTTTCTGGGCGCGGCGGCTTTTTTTAGACGCGCAGGATTTGGCGTGGACCGGCGGGCAAGTCTCCCCTAAATTTGGCTGGAGCGCGCCCTTGCGGCGGCTGGCTTTCGAATTTAAAGGCGGGGAAAGCCGCTGGGCGGCGTTGGTAAAAAAGGAAGTGCGCTTGCAGGAAATGACCCTGTTCCTGCTGCCCTTGCTGATCTTGCTCCATCTGGCTGGGCTGGCCGCTTATCATTTTGTTCCCCGCTGGGCCGCCGCGAAAGACGTCCTTTTGGGTACAATTCCCATGATTTGGCTGGCCGTGATTCCTTTGCTCATTGGAAGCGCGGCAGTGGCAGAAGAACGCCGGCTCAATACCATGGACGGCCTCCTTTGTCTGCCGGTCAGCAAGCGCGCCTCGTTTGCCGTGAAATTCATTGTGACGCTGTTCATGGGCGTCGTCGTGGGCGGAATCGTTCCGTGGCTTTTGCTTCGTATTAGCAAGGGCACGTTCAGAGATTTTGATTTCACCGTAACCATGACTGTCGTAGCGGCGATTACGGGCGTCGCTTTTTATGCATCGACCATGAGCCGGAGCATATTGCAAGCGGTGCCAAGAGCCTTTGCCGTTTCTGCGGTTGTGAGTGGGATGTTCGCCGTTTTTGTGTGGGTCACACTCTATAAATATTACAACTATTACAGCTTCGCCTATGTGCAAAGCGGGGTTTTCTTTCCGTTGCTGTGGCTGGCTATGATCGTGACTTTTGTCTGGCTGGCTTTCAACAATTACAAACGATTGCAGTGGGGCTGGCGAGTATGGGGCGGGGATCTGGCAAAGACGGTGGTTGTTTTTGGTTGTGTGAACGTCGTGGCTTTCGCAATTTTCAATCGGTATTGGGAACTATTTCAGCAGCTCGAACCCTCGCATGGACCGGCCAGAATCAGCGGAACCGGACATGCCTGTCTCGAAGCTTTTCCACCTAACGTGGAAGCTTTGT
>CAZLEE010000145.1:0-11499 GCA_964558455.1 uncultured Verrucomicrobiota bacterium
CGGATACCAGATTTTGAGTCTGGCGCGTCTGCCAATTCCGCCACATCGGCCACCATTTTTTGCCGCACAAAAGGCCGGCAACGGGGGGTACTATGGCAGAATTAAGCCGGACGGCAAGGTGTTTTGTGGAAGTCCTGAAAGAATGACCAAGGAACGGCGCCGGGCTTGTCTTTGTCTGTTGATTAATTAGAATCCGCTCTTCTATTCTGTAAACCGTCTATGAAATCCTTGAATATTTGCTTTTGCGCCGGGTTGGCCTTTTTTTGCTGCGCCGCCGCCCATGCGGCCGACCGGATGAATTTTGACTTCGATTGGCAGTTCCACCTCGGCGACGTCCCCGAGGCGGCGGCGGCCGACTTTTCCGGCCACGCCTGGCGGCAACTTGATCTGCCGCACGATTTCAGCATGGAATCGGACTTTGCCCGCACCAACGTCAGTTCGACCGCGTTTCTGCCGGGCGGCATTGCCTGGTATCGCAAGACGTTTACGCTTCCGCCCGATTGGGCGGCCCGGCGGGTCGGGGTTGAGTTCGACGGCGTGTCCCGCTCCAGCCAGGTCTGGCTGAACGGGCGGCGTCTGGGCGAACACGCTTACGGTTACACCTCCTTCAATTTTGATCTGACACCCTTCCTCAAATCCGCCGGCGCCAACGTGCTGACGGTGCGCGTGGACCGGAGCCGTGTGGACGATTCGCGCTGGTACCCCGGTTCCGGCATCATCCGGCATGTGTGGTTGATAGCTTGCGATCCGCTCCATGCCGCCCGGCACGGTGTCTATGTGACAACGCCCCGGGTCAGCGCCGCCCAGGCGCAGGTCAGGGCGCAGACCCTCATCCGCAATGACTCCGATCAGGCGCTGGCCGTCCAACTGATCACGGAAGTTGTCGCTTCCAACGGCGTCGTGCTGACGCTGCCGGAAGTGCGGGAAACCATCCCCGCCGGCGGCGAACAGACTTTTGACCAGGCCGGCTCGCTCCCCAATCCGAATTTGTGGTCCCCAAAATCCCCCTCGCTCTACCGCCTGCGCAGCACCGTCCGCGCCGGGGACAAAGAGCGCGATGTGGTGGAAACCACCTTTGGCGTCCGCTCGATCCGCTTTGATGCGGCGGGCGGTTTCTTTTTGAACGGCGCGCCGCTCAAGCTCCACGGCGTTTGCCTGCATCAGGACGCCGGCGGATTGGGCGGGGCGGCCATGCTGGATTGCGTCTGGCAGCGGCGCCTGCAAATTTTGCGCGATATGGGCGTCAACGCCGTCCGCTGTTCCCACAATCCCGCGCCCGCGTTTTTTTATGATTTGTGCGACCGCCTCGGTTTGCTGGTCATGGACGAAGCCTTTGACGAATGGAACGGCGCCAAACGCAAATGGGTTGACGGCTGGAACGTCGGCGTTCCTTCCCACGGCGCCGGTTACGCGGAATATTTCGACCAATGGGCCGAAGCCGATGTGCGCGAAATGATTCTGCGCAGCCGCAATCATCCCTCCATCATCCTTTGGAGCATCGGCAACGAAATCGATTATCCCAACGACCCGTTCAGTTTTCCCACCGAAGGCAAAAAGTATGATCCGCATCGCCCCTCGGCCAAAATTCTCGCCCAGTCGGGCGCGAAGCTGGCGCGCCTTGTCCGGCAACTGGATCCCACCCGGCCCGTGACCGCCGGTCTGGCCAATCTCAAAACCTCCAACGCCACCGGCCTGGCCGATCAATTGGATGTGGTGGGCTATAATTACCAATTCGAGCAATACGCGCCCGACATGCTCAAATATCCCGCCAGAAAACTGGTCGGCACCGAGAACGGCTACGGCCCGAATTATTTCGATTTGACCCAGAAGGATCCCCGCGTTTCCGGCCAGTTCCTGTGGGTCGGCATTGATTATTTGGGCGAGGCCAAACGGTGGCCCTTGCGCGGCTGGGACGACGGTTTGATTGACACCTGCGCCTTCATGAAACCGCGCGCCGCCTACCGGCAGGCGCTCTGGTCGGACCAGCCGATGGTCTGTGTTTGCGTGCGTGCGGCCGGCGCGGGCAGCAGCACCAAGAGCTGGCAGGGCGAATTTGGGTGGGCGCCGCTGGAGTCGCATTGGAATTGGCAGGGCGATACGCGGGCCAAACTGCCTGTCGTGGTCTATTCCAATTGCCGTGAAGTGGAACTTTTTCTCAACGGCCATTCCCTCGGCGCGCGCAAAGCGGATGCGGAATGCACGTTCCGGTGGTCAACCCCTTTCCAACCCGGGGAATTGAAGGCCGTGGGACGGACGGACGGCGGACTGACCGCGCAGGACACATTGATCACGGCCGGCGATTCGGTGCGGCTTGAATTGCTGTCCGGCGGCAAGCCCCTCTCCGCCGATGGCGAGGATGCGGCCCATATCGAAATCCGGGCGCTGGACGCAAAAGGGGTGTTGGTTCCATCGGCCGCCTTCCGTTGCACTGTCACCGTTTCCGGCGCGGGCACGCTGGCCGGTTTGGACAACGGCGACCAAGGCGACATGACGCGCCTGACCGACCCAACCCGCAAACTGCATCATGGACGGGCCTTGGCTCTGGTGCGAAGCTCCCGAAGCTCCGGTCAGATCAACGTCACCGTCAGCAGCCCGGCCCTGCCGCCGGCGCAATTGACTTTGCGCAGCGAGTAAATGTTTTTCAGGCTGGCGGCGGTTGTTGGCTTTTTTGTTCGATGACCGCCGCGATGCTGTTGACGTTTTGCAGGATTCCCTTGGCCGCTTCCGCATCGGAAATTTTCAAGCCGTAATGCTTGTCCAGGGCCACGACCAGTTGCAGCGCGTCCACTGAATCCAATCCCAGTCCGCCCGGTCCAAACATCGGGATGTCATCGGCTATTTCTTCCGCCGTGACTTGAAGCATCAGGTTTTCCACCAGCAAACGTTTGATCTGTAATTTTAGTTCCGGGTTGTTCATTAAAATATGCCGCCGTCAATCTTGAGTGTGGAACCTGTGATGTAACCGGCTTCATCGCAAGCCAAAAAACGAACCGCCGCCGCCACTTCGCAGGGCTGGCCGAACCGTCTCATGGGAATTTTTTCCCTGGCCCGTTTGCGTTCCGCCTCGTCCATGGTCTGCGTCGCGGTGTCAATGTATCCCGGGCAGACGGCGTTGACCGTGATGCCGATCCGGGCCACTTCCTTGGCCAGGGATTGGGTCAGGGCCAGCACGCCTGCCTTGGCGGCGGCGTAGTTCGCCTGGCCGGCGGGCGCGAGCAGCGCGCTGAGCGAGGCGATGTTGATGATGCGCCCCTTGTGCTGGCTGATCATGGTGGGAAGAACGGCCTGACAGCCGTGAAAGACTCCATCCAGATTAAGGGCTAAAATTTTCCGCCACGAGTCAAAAGGCATCATGGCCAGCAATGCGTCCTGATGGCTGCCGGCGTTGTTCACCAGCACATCCAACCGCCGGTGACGGGCCAGTATTTCCGTCATGGCCGCCTGCCACGAATCAGGACTTGTGACATCCAGCGCAATCGTGCGGCAGCGGTCCGGGTTTTTCCCGGCCAGCTTTTCGGCCTGCTCCGGACGCGAGTGGATGCCAAGCCATATTTGGTTCTCCTTCGATTCCTGGAGGAACGACTGCGCCACGGCCTGCCCCAGACCGCCATTGGCGCCGGTGATTAAAATGACGCGCGAACTCATGACGTTAAACTGCCCGCTTTCGTCGCCGGCGACAAATCGGAAATCGTCCGGCCCGCGCTCCGGAACCGAATTCCGGTTGCTTGCTGGTTTGCGCCCACCAGACTGACGTTGCCGGCCTTGAATTTTCCGCTGGCGACCAAATCGCAAACCGCCACGCATTGCCAGGCCGGCATCGCCATCATCCCTTCGCCCAATATCAATTTTGGACTGAGGCGGGGACCGGTCCAATCGGCCCAGGCGCCGGCTTCAGCCGCATCGGCGCGCGGACGGTCATTCAGACCATCGCACAATATTTCAGCCTGGTTTCCGGGCGGCATTTGCGCCCGCATTGCTTTCGCGGCCAGCTCCCGCTTCACCCGCGCGCTGTAAGGATGCGCGTCGGTGATCAATTCAAGTTCAACTCCCGACGACCATTCCGGATTGAGACTCAGGCAGAGCGCGCCCGCGCCGCCGCTGATGACGGCGCGATGATTGAAATGCCAGAGGGCGTCGGCCAGCAGCCAGTTGATTTCCTCCGTCGCCAGGACGAGACAGGCATCAACCCGTCCGTCCAGCAGCCAGTCAATTCCCAGGGCCAGTCCCTGCGCATAGGAAGAAGGGTCTCCCGCCAAGGTGCAAACCAGCGGCGTGTTTTTCAACAGGGCCGCCACATGACTGGCCGGCGCGGCAAAGACGGTCTCGGGAAAAAGCAGGGGGCTGGCGGTGGCGGCGTCTTCCAATGTTTCCTCGAAAAAGCGGAAGGAGAATTGCACGCAGCCGGATTGCAGACAGACCACAACCCCGATGCGGGGACCGGGATTCCGTCCGTTGCAAATTGACTTGACAGCATTCAGCGCCGCCGCCGCCGCGTAATGGGCGATGGGACTGGTGCGGCGCAAATGGGGATGGGTCAGGAATGAAGGCCGGACCGGGGGATTGGGAACGGGCCGTATTTGCAACGGCTTTTGCCAGCCCGGACGCGCCAGCGGCTGGATCGGCAGCGGCTTGTCTTTGGCCAGGGCGTCGCGCAGGGCTTCCACCGTCCAGCCCGCCGGGCTGACGCTGCCCAACCCGCATACGAACACGCGACTCATGCCCACCTCCGCATAATCAGGGTGGCATTGACGCCGCCAAACCCGAACGAGTTTGAAAGCGTGACCTTGACCGGAGCCTCTTCCGGCCGGGCGACAATCCGAAACGTGCAGGCCGGGTCGGGGGTCTCAAACGCCAATTCCGGGGGCAGCCATTGCCCGCGCAAACTCATCAGGCAGACCACCGCTTCCACCGCGCCCGCGCCGCCCAACAGATGTCCCGTGCCCGCCTTGGTTGAGCTGACGGCAAGGCGTCCGGCATGATGGCCGGCCCAGCGGCTAATGGCTCTCGCCTCGGCTTGGTCGTTCAAAGGCGTTCCCGTCCCGTGCGCGTTGACGTAGTCCACTTCCCCGGCTGTGATTTGCGCGCTCGCGCAGGCCAGTTGCATCGACTGGTAAGCGGCGTCTCCTTCCGGGTGCGGCTGGGTCAGATGGTGGCGATCCATGCTGGCGCCGTAGCCGGTTATTTCTCCCAGAATTTCCGCGCCCCGCGCCTTGGCGGAGGCCAGGGTTTCGAGCGCGACCACCGCGACGCCTTCCCCGATGGCCAATCCATCCCGATGCGCGTCAAAGGGCCGGCAACAGGTGGGCGATATCAGTTGCAATGAGTTGAAGCCGGTGAATCCCATCTGGCTGAGGGCGTCATAACCGCCGGTCAAAACGCGGTCGGTTTGACCGCGCCGGATCATTTCCCAGGCCTCGCCAATGGCGTTGGTTCCGGAAGCGCAGGCATTGGAAACGATCGTGACCGGCCCGGCAAAACCCAGGGCATCCTCCACCATGCCGGCTTGAATCTGGGCCTGATAATACAAAGCCCGGGTGGGTTGCATTCTTTGCCGATGGGGCAGGTTGACCGCCTGGCGAAAATAATCCTCCCCCAGCGCCATGCCGCCGGCCGTGGTGCCCAAAACAACGGGCAAATCATCGCAGGTTTTCCAACCGGACTGCTGCCAGGCTTCTTGTGCCGCCAGTAACAACATGATGCCGGCGCGGTCCAATCGCTTTTCCTCGCGCCGGGTCAATCGCGTCCGGGGCGGCGTCGGCGGCAAATCCATTTCCGCCGCCGTTTTGACCCGCTGACGGCTGACATCAAAGAGGGTGACGGGACGAAACCCCGTTTTCCCGGAACGGAACGCCTCGGCGTTCTGTTTCCATCCCAGTCCCAGCGACGTCACAATTCCGGCGCCGGTGATCACCACGCGCGGCGGAGGGGAGGGGAATGACTTTTTTGGAAATAGCATGGTTGTCTTGAAATCAAGCCGGAAAAGTTTGCGCGAGCCGGTAAACGCTTTGCCGGAAACCGATGTTCATCGGATAAAATAAATTCTTCCAGGAAGTCGTTCCCCACAGGCGCTTGAAGATGGAGGGGATGGAATAGACTTCCTTGAACACGCGATAATATCCCTCCAACAATTGATCGGCCGTCAGGGTGTTCGGCTTGAAAACGACGTGGTTGGCGTCGTAAAGCGACCAATCGCTGGTCAAAATCCGGTCTTCGCGGGTCAGCCGTTGATGGAGCCGCGTGCCGGGGTAGGGCGTGAGAATGGAAAAGTAGGTCACTTCAATTTTGGCTTTTAAAACAAATTCCAGCGTGCGATCAAAAACCCCCTCGTCGTCGTTGTCAAAACCAAACACGAATGAGCCGTCAATGCCGATGCCCTGGTCGTGGATTTTTTGCACGATTTCGGGGTACTGATCCGGGTGGTTCACCCGCTTGCCCATCGCGGCAATGGTTTTCGGGGAGAGCGATTCGAAACCCATGAAGAGTCCTTTGCACCCGCTTTGCCGGCACAGTTTCAGGATTTCCGGATCGCGGGCAATGTTGACCGAGGCCTGGCCAAACCAGTTCAGCTTCAAATCGGTGATGCGGGTCAAAAACTCCCTGGCATAGGCGCGGTTGCTGATGATGTTGTCATCAATGAAAAACACGCAGTTCTTGAGCGAGAACGCGCCCCGGTCGAAAGGGGTCAATCCGCGCAGTTCCGCCAAAACTTCCTCTCGCGGACGATTGCGATATTGTCCGCCAAAGGCGGTGGTCACGGCGCAAAATTCGCAGTCCATCGGGCAGCCCCGGGTGGTTTCGACAAAATGAACCGGCAGATAGTTTTTGTTTTCATACAGATTCCAGTCGGGGGTCGGCAGCCCGGCCAGCGCCGGCAGGGCGTCGTTGCGAAAGTAGATGGACTTGAGCCGTCGGGACTCGAAATCTTGCAGCAATTCCGGCCACAATCCCTCGGCTTCCCCAACCACCACGCTGTCGCAGTGCGCCTCGGCCTCGGACGGCAGGCTGGAAACGTGCATCCCGCCCATCACAACCTTGATGCCGCGCTGCCGGAAATGATCGGCTATTTCATAGGCGCGCTGGACGGTGGTGGTCATGGCGCTGATGCCCACCAGATCGGCCTCCTGACTCAAATCCAACGGCTCGACTTTCTCATCCACAATCGTGGTTTGCCAGCCGGGCGGGGTCAGGGCCGCCACTTTCAACAGGCCGAGGCAGGGCATGCGAAAAAAGAATTTGTCGCCCATCAGGCTTTTCCTGGAGAGCGGGGCGATGAGTAATAATTTTTTCATGGATTTACCTGCCGTTTCCGTTCACGCCGTGCGGCCACAGACGTTGAATGGTTGAGAAATACCCCCACAACGGCCCAACCGCACCCTTTTTACGCAACCGTTCAATCAGGTTCCGGTAGGCCGGCACCGGATCGCCCACAATCCAGTTGGGCGCGAGCCGGGCAAATTCCTTGAGCCGGGCAAAGATTCCGTCCTCTGACAGGCCCGGCGCGAGATAATAAGCCGGGACGAGCAAATCCTGGTCCTTGCCGATGCGGCCTTCGGCCAGGGCCTGCTCATACAAACGCGTGCCGGGATAAATCCGCATCCCCGCCACGGCCATGATCACGGCGTTCTTGATCCGCAACGAGGCCTCGAATCCGCGCTGCAAGGTTTCCATGGTTTCACCGGGACCGCCGCTGATGAGAAAGTGACAGTAATCAATGCCTTCATTGTTGGCCAGTTCGCTGGAGCGCAGGATGTCGTCAAACCCAAACCCCTTTTGGTATGCTCCCAGAACCTCGTCGCAAAAACTGTCCGAACCAAACTCAATGTGCGTCAGCCCCGCCCGCTTCATGAGCGCCATCAGTCCCGGCTTCAATCCCTGCGGGCGCAGAAAACAGGCCCAGGACAGTTTCACGTTGCGGCGCAGAATGGCCTCGCAAATCTCCGTGACGTGGCGTTCGGAGGAATTGAAAAAAGAGTCCACAATGAACACATAACGGGCGCCCAGCAGTTGCAATTGAACAAACTCGTCCGCCACCGCCTCGGCGGAATGATGACGGTGATGTTTGCCTTCAATCAGCGGGTAGGTGCAGTAACAGCAATGACAGGCGCATCCGCGTTGCGTCTGCACATTCAGCATCCCGCTGTCGCGCAGGTAATATTCCGCGATGGCCGCCGGGCGGTCGCCTTCTTCCAACATTTTTGCCCCCGCGCTGGCCGGCGGCGGGTTGATGACCACTTGTCCGTTTTCGCGATAAACCAGGCCGGGAATTTTGGAAAACTCGCGCCCGTTGTTCAGGGCGGCGAGCAGGGAAACAAACCCCGCCTCGCCTTCGCCGCGGATGCCATAATCCGCGCCGGACAATTCCAGCAATTGCCGGGGAAAAATACTAAACCCGCTCCCGCCCAGCACAACCGGACACTTGATTTTCCGCCGGACCGTTTCATTCAGCCAGGGGAGATTGTCAAAAAATGTTTCCCGTTTGCGGATGGTCACGTCGTCAATGTTGCGCACGGAAATGCCGACGACATCCGGTTGATAACGGGTCAAGGCCGCTTCAACGCTTTCCCCGCCAGCCAGACTGTCAACCCAGAGGGTCTGGTGGCCGGCCTGGCGCAGCGCCGAATTCAGATAAGCAAGTCCAAGCGGAAAAACCGGGTCGGGTGTGGTGCAGCAATTGTTGCTGATCAAGAGAACTTTGCTGCCCATGAAAATCCTGATTTTTTATGATCGTTTCCGGTCCGGCAAATGCGGTTTGGCCTGTTCCCGATGCGGTCGAATCCATCGCTGTTGGAAAATGCCCCACGCGCAAATGGTAACCGGTGAAACATCCGCCCCGCAAGCGCAATACGCCTTCTGGACACAATTCTCGGCCCTTGGATTCGCTCAAGTGCCGGAATATGTTCAATTCCACGGCAAGCCCATGACAACAGCCCTCGAACCCGGCCTGGAAAAACTCAAAACCCGCGCTCAAAGTCGATTTGGCGGATTTTTTCAGAAAAACCCCAGACCTCACAAATACTTCAACCCACGCGCCAGACTGCGTTTGACCAGCTTGGCAAAAACCTGCCTGGAGCCGGGCACAGCCGGATCGGGTTATTTCTTGAGCGGGCGGATTTTGAGGTTGCGGAACCAGACGGGGTCGCCGTGATCCTGCAGCAGCAACAGGGTGGTCATCTTTTGACCGAAATTTGGGACGTTGCGGAATTTGCTTTTGGCGATGGCTTGGGCGAGTTCCGGGCTGCCGGCTTCAAATTCAACTATGCGCGCGCCGTTGAGCCAGTGTTCAACATGCTTGCCGCGCACGATGATCTCCGATTGGTTCCAGTCCCCGACCGGGTTGAGATGTTTGGCGTTGTTGGGGGCAATCAGGGCGTAGAGGGCGCCGGCCTGGCGATTGGCGCCGTTGACGGCGTCTTTGTTTTGCGCGTCATCAAGTATTTGATATTCGCAGCCAATACCGCTTTTGCCGGTCTTGCCCTCATGCACGAAATATTTGACGCCGCTGTTGCCGGACGGGGAGATGCGCCACTCGAATTTGAAATCGAAGTCGTCGAATTTATCAACGGTGACGAGGTCGCAACCGCCGCCTTTGGTGGTCAGGCAGCCGTCTTCCGCCGACCAGGCGCCGCCGGAGAAATTGGTCCGGGCATAGCCGCGCCAGCCGGTGGTGGTGCGCCCGTCAAACAGCAGTTTCCAGCCGGCGGCGGTTTCAGCGGGGGAGAGGGTGTTGCTGGCGGCGTCCGGGGCGGCCTGGGCCGCGCCAATGGAAAGGAACACGGATGCCAGAAGAAGGGAAAAGAGAGAAATCCTGCGTTGCGTTATCATTCCTGAATCTGCCGGCAAACCGGACGGAAGGTCAAGCGCTCTCGTTCCTGGGCGGTGGAAATGCGCGCCTGTGCCGGGCCGGCCTCTTCGGGACGGAAAAATATTATGAAAATCTATTGACGATATGATATGCTAGTTGTATTGATATCTTAATAAATACTAAAAACCATGAATGACGAAGCAAAAAAACCCTCCTCTCCCCGCGACATTCTTTTCCCTTACCAGCGGCGCTGGGCGGACGACGCGTCGCGCTGGAAATTCGGCCTCATGTCGCGCCAGACGGGCAAGGATTTCTGCTCGGCGGAGGAGGGCATACGCGATTGTTTCATGCACGAACGCAACGGCGGCAAAACGGACTGGCTCATCGCCGCGCCGTCGGAACGCCAATCCATTGAGTCGCTCGCCAAATGGAAGGAATGGACCAAGGCTTATAATCTGGCCATTGCCGACATCCGGGAGGAGCGGCAAGGCGGATCGAACACCCTTTTGAAGTCGATCACGATTCTCTTTCCCAAAGGCAGCCGGGTCATCGCGGTTCCGGGCCGGCCTGACACCGTGCGCGGCTACAGCGCCAACGTGCTGCTGACCGAATTCGCCTTTTTCGAGAACCCGGAGCAAACCTGGCGGGCCATCGTCCCGACCGTGACGAACCCCCTGCGCGGCGGCCTCAAGAAGGTCCGTCTCATCACCACCCCCAACGGCATCAACAACAAGGCCCATGAAATCTGGGCCGCCAATTACAACCCGCCCCGCCCCGGCCCGGACGGGATTCCCCTGAACCCGAAAGCGGGGGCAGGAATCGCGGCCCCGCCGGAAAATGGTCCTGCCATTTTGTTGACATTCACACCGCCGTCAAGGAGGGACTGCCGGTCAACATTGAAGAGCTGAAGGCCGCGCAGGACGATCCCGAGGGGTGGGCGCAGGAGTTTGAATGTGAATTTCTCGACGCCCAGGCGGTGCTGCTGCCTTACGAATTGATTGCCGGTTGCGAAAGCGCGGAGGCCACCCTCGCCGTCCCGGCGGATTATTGGGAAACCAAATTGCAGTTCGCCATCGACATGGGGATTGATTTCGGGCGCCGCCATGATCTGACGGTTTGCTGGTCCAACGCGCAGTTGGGGAACGTGGCCCAGACGGTCGAGGTGTTGGAGTTGGACAAAATGAGCACGCCGGAGCAGATCGCCCTGCTCCGTCCGCGTTTGAAACGGGCGCGCCGCATCTGCCTGGATTACACCGGCCCCGGCATCGGCATGGGGGATTATCTGGCGCAGGAATTCGGCGAATGGAAACCGGCCACGCGCCTTTACGGCAAAATCGAACTCCTCACCCTCAGCAACACGCTCAAGGTGGAAATCTTCTCGAAATTGCGCATGGCTTTTGAAAAACAAAGCCTGCGCGTGCCGATCAGCCGGCTGGTGCGCGAAGACCTGCACAGCGTCAGCCGTGTCACCACCATGTCGGGCGCGATCACGTATCGCGCCCCTCGTTCGGTTGACGGACACGCCGACCGTTGCACCGCCCTGGCCCTGGCTTTGCGCGCCAGCCAGGAACTGCCCGTCTGCGGCCCGATTGCCGCCTGGCCAAGCCGTCAACAAACAACACGACGGGAGATGGAGGATTTCTAGTCAGTAACCTCCGGCAGAGCCGGAGGCTTGAAATAGCGTGAACCGCTCAAAG
>CAZLEE010000146.1:0-11396 GCA_964558455.1 uncultured Verrucomicrobiota bacterium
GCTCACCAAGCACTACCCATTGAGTCAGGTTGCGTCAATAGGATAGCCAGACGCGGTGGATTTTCTTTACACGATCATTCAATTGAAAAGATTCGGGGCGGGGATCGAAGCCGTCGCCCGGGCGGAAAAACATCTTGGCGACTTCCCGGATTTCTGCCTCGCGCGCGGTTTGTTTTTCATGGAACTGATTCGGAGCAATCCGGCAAAGTACGTTTCCGAACTGCCCAAGATCGAGCAGAGTTTTCTGCGTTGTCTTGCGCTGGGCGAGGAGCCAAAACGCCGGAGTGTTTGCGGCTCCGGCACGTTTCTGGCAAATTACAATCTCGGCGTTTTTTACCAGGTGTTTGGGAACGCGGCGGGAGCGCGGCGTTGTTTTGAAGCCGCCGTCGCGCAAGGTTACAAGCCAGCCGCCGCCCTCCTGAAAAAAATATGAGGGCCGCGCGCCGCGCGTCCAACCCCGTTTCAGCCTTCCAAATTTCCACTTTTGGCAGGCATTCTGTTTAAAATTTCAGCGGACAAAATGGTATAAAAGTTTGGCCTTTGGCAATTGATGTACGATAGTATTCCGGCTACTGTTCCCTATCCGGTTATGCGAGATATGGTTGTCGTGAACAAAAAATTGGGGAAAAACACGCCCCAGGCGTCGCGGTCCGAAAAGGCTGCCGGAGTTTCGCGCCCCGTCCCGCCCCGTCCCGCCTCTCATCGCCAACGCATGCTGGATGCCTTGCACGGACGGCCGGTGGATCGTCCGCCCATCTGGCTGATGCGCCAGGCCGGCCGATGCCTGCCGGAATACCGGGATTTGCGCGAGAAACATTCTTTTCGCGATCTGATTCAAATCCCGTCGCTGGCGGCGGAGGTGACGCTTCAGCCCATCCGGCGGTTTGATTTCGATGCCGCCATCATTTTCAGCGACATACTGGTTGTGCCGGAAGCATTGGGACAAGGTTTCGGTTTTCGCGACGGCGGGGGCGTGGAGATGGAATTCACGTTGCACGATGCGGACGACATCCGGCGGCTCAACGGCAAAAATCTGGCGAAGCGGCTGCAATACGTGACCGATGCGATCAAGCTGGTTAAAAGCGATTTGGGCCGGCGGACGGCGCTGCTGGGTTTCGCGGGTTCGCCTTGGACGCTGGCTAATTTCATGCTGGAAGGCGGGAGCGCCCGGATACATGGCAAGGCGTTGAAATTGTTTGAATCCGACCGCGCGACATTCGATTTGCTGGCGGAGAAGCTGACGCGGAGCATCACGGAGTTTCTTGACCTGCAAATTGCGGCCGGGGTGGATGCGGTGCAAATTTTCGACAGTCTGGGCGGGTTGTTGCCGGGGCGCGATTTTGAAGAGGCGTCCGGGCGGTGGATGCGGGAGATCGTGCATGGATTGCGCAAAAAAGCGCCGGTGATCGTTTATTCCAAGGGAGCGCGCCATTGGACGTCGCTGGTTGAAACCGGCGCGACCGTGATCGGGATCGACCACGATATTGATCTGGCGGAAGCGGTCCGGCATCTGCCACCGGGGACGGGCGTGCAGGGGAATTTCAATCCGGAATTGCTTCGCACCGGCACGACGCGGGAAGTGGAGACGGAAGCCCGGCGGCTGCTCAACTTGATGCGGGGGCGGAACGGTTATATTTTTAATCTCGGTCACGGCGTCCCGCCGGAAGCCCGGCTGGCCAACCTTCAAACACTGGCAGGCACAGTGCAAAACTTCGCATGAGCAAACTCAACGTCGATCTGGACCTGGTCAAAAAATACAACGTGCCCGGCCCGCGCTACACGTCGTATCCGCCGGCGCCGCAATTCACCGACAAGGTCACCTGGCCTGAAGTGCTGGCGCGGATTGCGCAGGCGCAGGACACGAGCCGCGGGTTGTCCCTCTATTTTCACCTGCCGTTTTGCGAGTCGCTTTGCTGGTATTGCGGTTGCACAACGGTCATCACCACCCAGCACGAAAAAAGCGCGCCTTACCTGGACAGGTTGGAGATGGAAATGGAGCGGATGAGCGCGCGGATCAATCCGGCGCGGAAGGTGGTGCAATTGCATTTTGGGGGCGGGACGCCGACGTTTCTTTCGCCGACGGAAATCCGCCGGTTGGGCGCGGCCATCCACCGCCATTTCAAGTTCGCGCCGGACGCGGAAGCCGGGGTGGAGATCGATCCGCGCCGGTTGAGCCGGGATCACATCACGGCCTTGCGCGAGGCGGGGTTTAACCGGGCCTCGATCGGGGTGCAGGATTTCGATCCGGTGGTGCAGGCGTCGGCGCATCGCGTTCAACCGCGCGCCCTGACCGAGCAAACAATCCAATGGGTGCGCGAGGAGGGATTTCAATCGGTTAATCTGGATTTGATTTACGGGTTGCCGCATCAAACGCCGGAGTCGTTTGAAAGGACGCTGGACCAGATACTGGAACTGGCCCCGGACCGGCTGGCGGTGTTCAGTTACGCCCATGTCCCGTGGATCAAACCGGCGCAGAAAATTTTTGAGCAGGAGGCGGCCCTGCCGACGGCGGAAACGAAATTGAGCCTGTTGAAACTGGTCATCGAGAAACTGACCGAGGGGGATCGATATGTTTATATCGGCATGGATCATTTCGCGCGGCCGGACGACGAGCTGGCGGTCACGCAACGCAACAAGACGTTGCAACGCAATTTTCAGGGTTACAGCACCAAAGGCGGCGCGGATATTTACGGGTTCGGGATGTCGTCCATTTCGCAGGCGGAAGGGGTTTACTGGCAGAACAAGAAGGATTTGCCCGACTATTACGGCGCGCTGGATGCAGGGGTGGCGCCGTTCGCCAAAGGCTACATCCTGAGCGCGGACGATTTGGTGCGGCGGCACACCATCATGCGCCTGATGTGCGATTTGAGCTTCGACTACGCGGCGTTGTCGAAGGATTTGGGATTGGATTTCGCCAAATATTTCGCGACGGAGCTGGATTCGATGGCCGATCTGGAAAGCGACGGTCTTTTGCGCCGGGACGCGAAGGGTCTCGTTGTCAATGATATTGGCCGGCTGTTCATCCGCAATATTGCGATGCGATTCGACCGTTATCTTCCGGCTCTGACACAGCGGCGATACTCCAAAACGGTATGAAACCTGTTGCCATCATCGGAGGCGGAATCACCGGCTTGAGCGCGGCTTTTCACCTGAGGCAAAAAAACATTCCGGTGCGGGTTTTCGAGGCGGCGAACCGGGTCGGCGGGGTGGTGCAATCTGCCCGCCGCGACGGGCATCTGGTGGAATTCGGGCCGAACAGCATTCTTGAAACGTCGCCCGTTATTTCCGATCTGGTGCGCGATCTGGGGTTGGAAGGGCGGAAAATGTATTCCGATCCGGGGGCGGAAAATCGTTACATCGTGCGCGGCAAAAAACCGGTGCTCATGCCGTCGTCGCCCTGGAGTTTTCCGGGCACGCCGCTTTTTTCGGCTTCGGCCAAGTTGCGGCTCCTGCTGGAACCGTTCATTCCGCCGGCGCCAGCCAGCCTGGAGGAATCGGTGGCGGAATTCGTGCTGCGCCGGCTGGGCCAGGAGTTTCTGGACTACGCCATTGATCCGATGGTGGCGGGCGTTTACGCCGGCAACCCGCATTTGCTTTCCGTCCCGCACGCCTTCCCGAAATTGCACGCCTTGGAACAACGTTATCATTCGCTGATTCTCGGCCAGGTTTTCGGGGCGCGGGAACGCAAACGGCGCGGAGAGGTTTCCAAGCAGAACGCGAAAAAGCTGTCATTCGACGAAGGGCTGCAAGTTTTGATTGACACACTGGCCGCGCGGCTGGCCGATGAGATTCAAACGTCGTGCCCCGTGCAATCGGCGGAAGCGAAGGACGGCGGCTGGACAGTCACGCCCGCGACGGGTCAGCCGGTGCCATGCGCGGCCGTTGTCCTGGCCATGCCCGCATACAAAATGGCCCGGCTGAAGATACAGACCGCCCTGCCGCTGAACCTGGCGTTGCTGGGCGCCATTTATTATGCGCCGGTCGCCACCATCGTGCTCGGTTTTCGGCGCGCGGATGTGGGCCATGCCCTGGACGGTTTCGGCATGTTGGTTCCGGCAAAGGAAGGATTCAATATTCTGGGCGCGTTGTTTTCCTCGTCGCTCTTTCCCAATCGCGCGCCGGCGGGCGAGGTGACCCTCACCTGTTACGCAGGCGGGGCGCGCGCGCCGCAATTGCCGCTCCTGCCGCCGGCGGAGTTGATTGAGCTGGCGGTGAAGGATGTGTCCGCCATTCTGGACATCAAAGGCCGGCCCACTTTCCAGCATCTGACCGTCTTCCCCCAAGCCATTCCCCAATACAATGTGGGTTACGGAAAATTCAGGGACTTGATGAGCGACATGGAAAAGAAAGCGCCCGGTCTTTTTGTGGCGGGCACCGCGCGCGACGGAATTTCCCTGGGCGATTCCATCGGCTCGGGCTGCAATGTCGCGTCAAAAATAATGCAATTTCTGGCTTCGGCCGAAAGCCGTCCGCCGATCGCGCCCCCTGTTGCGTCCCCATGAAAACCCGCGCCGTTCTCCTCGTCAACCTGGGTTCTCCCGACTCGCCGGCGGTGGCGGATGTGCGCCGTTATCTGGGTGAATTTCTCATGGACGGCCGTGTGCTTGACGCGCCGTGGCCCGTCCGCTGGGCCATTGTGCATCTTGCGATTCTGCCCTCGCGCCCCGCGCAATCGGCGGAAGCCTACGCAAAAATCTGGACCCCGGAAGGTTCGCTGCTGGTCGTGAGCAGCCGGCACATTCAGCAGGACTTGCAAAACCGCTCCAGCCTGATGGTGGAATCGGCCATGCGCTACCAGAATCCCTCGATTGAAAACGCCGTGCGGAAACTTTTCGGGGCCGGGGTTGATGAGGCGCTGGTCATCCCGTTGTTTCCTCATTATGCCATGTCCAGTTTTGAAACCGCAGTGGTGCGCGTGAAAGAGGTTGCGGCCCGGATCGCTCCCAAAATGGCGCTGAGTTTCGTCCCGCCGTATTACGATCATCCGGCCTACATCAAGGCCTTGGCGGCGGTTGCGTCCGGGTATTTGCAACCGGCTTACGACCATTTGCTCTTCAGCTTTCACGGCATTCCCGAACGGCATTTGCGGAAATCCGATCCAACCGGCTGCCATTGTTTGAAGGGTGACGATTGTTGCGCCCGGCCCGGTCTCGCGCTGCCCACTTGTTATCGCGCGCAATGTTTCAGGACGGTTCAGGCTTTTGTCGAGGCGGCGGGTATTCCGACCGGCCGCTACTCAGTCTCCTTCCAATCGCGCCTGGGCCGCGATCCGTGGCTCAAGCCTTACACGGATTTTGTTCTGGAAGATTTCGGCAAGGCCGGCATGAAAAGGCTGCTGGTCATCTGTCCCTCCTTTGTGTCCGACTGTCTGGAAACGCTCGAAGAAATCGGGTTGCGCGGACGGGAATCTTTCCACAAAGCCGGCGGCGGGGAACTGGTCCTGATCCCATGCCTCAACCGGCATCCGCTCTGGATCACCGCCTTGGAAGGCATGGTGGCGGAATGGTCAAATCACTTGGGCAACGCATGAACGACAAACCGATTTTCATTGCCACACGAGGCAGCGCGCTGGCCCTGGCCCAGGCGAATTTCACCCTGGCGGCCTGCCGTCAAAAATTTCCGCAAACCCGGTTCGAAATCAAAATCATCAAAACGACCGGCGACAAATTGCAGACCGCCTCGTTGTCGAAGATTGACGGTTCATTGCCAAAAGGTCTGTTTACCAAGGAACTGGAAAATGCGCTCTTGCGCGGCGAGGCCGATCTGGCCGTCCACAGCCTCAAGGACCTCCCCACCGAACTGCCCGCCGGATTGCATTTGGGCGGCGTTTCGGGAAAGCGCGAGGATGTGCGCGACGTCTTGATCCACAAATTCCCGGCGCAACCGGCGGCGCGTCTGGCCGGGTTGCCGCCGGGATTGACGGCCGGCACCAGCAGCACCCGGCGGACGGCGCAATTGCTGGCCATGCGGCCCGATTTCAAAGTGGTTGAAATTCGCGGCAACGTTCTGACCCGCTTGCACAAGCTGGCGGCGGACACCAAGATGGATGTCACCATTTTGGCGGCGGCGGGACTGGCCCGTCTGGGTTACCGCATTTCGGAAAACGGCGCGCTTACCGGCAACAATGCGCCGGCCGGCTTGCTGGCCCGCATTTTGGAAACGGACGAAATGCTGTCCTGCGTCGGGCAGGGCGCCATCGGTTTGGAGAGCCGCGAAAAAGACGGGCGCATCGGCGCCATCTGCCGGGAATTAACCGACGAAGCGACGTTGCAATGCGTGACCGCAGAACGGTCGTTTCTTCAAGCCATCGGCGGCGGCTGCCAGGCGCCGGTCGGGGCCTATGCCCGGATTGCTGGCCGGGAAATACACCTGCAAGTCATCTCGTTTTTGGGAAAAGAGACGCGCCGGGCCGGCGGCTGCGCGCCCCTCACCGACGCCATCGCGTTGGGCAGACGCGTGGCGGCTGAATTAGCGGGCTGAATTGCCGGCGTGATCCACGGCGGTACCCGCGCGTTTCAAAGCCGACTCGCGATCCAACACGGCCAGGAAGGTGTAATAGTTGTCCACCAGAAAACCTTCGTAACCCCAGCATGTGCCATCCCAAGCCTTCCAATCCTTGCTCATGCCGTTGGGGCCGCGTCCCTGAAAATCCCCCTTGTTGAAAGCGTCAAGCATGGGGAACAGGATGCGATCCCCGTCTTGAATGCGATTCAAGTCGTATAAGGCCGCGATGGTAAAGTAGGCGAAACACCCCGTTGCGCCGCCGTTTTCGTAAATCTGAAAGCCGTCGGAATTATCGTCCAATTTCCCGCCGCCGAAGCGCCGGTTGTGGTCCACGTAATCCTTCTTCGCCACCGGGATAAGATTCCCCGGCAGGCCCAGATCAAAGCGGGTGTAGCCGGCTTCTTTCATCTTGGCCAGAAGCTTGTCCATGATCGGATCGGCCTTGTCCCGGGGCACCAGTCCGTAGTGGATGGCGATGCCGTTGACCCATGGGAAATAATAATCATGCAATTGGCCGTCGCTGCTCCGCCATCCGGCCAGCACTCCTGTGGCCGGATTGTAGAACGCTTTGAAATAAGCCGCGCACAACCGGTCCGCCGCCTCTCCGTAACGAACCTGATCCCCTGAACAATGCGCTCGTTCCGCCATCATTTCCATGCCGCGCAGGGCGCGGTAAGCCAGGGCGTTCGCGTAAGCATCCTCGTGCCCAAAACCAATGGTGTCCCACCAATTGGCCGGGCGATATTTCAATACGGCGGGCCAGGAGTCGGAATTGCCGCTCAACTTGTATTCGACCAACCCGTCGCGGTCGCGATCAGTCGCGAGCATGGTATCCGTCCACGAGGCCAAGCGGCGGTAATTGGCGGCCAGCCAATGGTTGTCATCGCTGCCCCGCACATAATCCTCCGCCGCGATCAAAAGAGACGGCAATGTGTCCGATGAATATTCGGGAAACGCGCCGTGACCCGGCATGCCATAACCGTTGGCTCCGGCCATGATTCGATCCAAAGTCTGGCGCACCATGTCCAAAGCCGTGACCCCTTCGGCCAGCGGCGGCGTCTTTGCGGCCAGATCGGCATACTCATAGTAACAGAAAGCGCATGTGTCGCTGGCGGCGTGGTTGGCCAATATCCGCCATTGCGGACTAATCTGGAAAATGTTCAGCCAATCCCGGCAAAATCCGGCAAAGCGGGGATCATCCGCCGCGCCCTTGACCTTGGGATGGATGGCAACCACGTCCAATTCGTATTTCAAAACCGGGTTGGTCACTGTTGCGCCGGGAAAAGTCATGGTAACATCGCGCCCGGCGGCGGCATAGCCGAGCGACTGGTTGGTGCCGGCAAGGACGCTGACCCGGAAGGTGCCCTGATCCGGCAGATGCATGAGCGCGGGCAGTTGAACCGAGCCGTTGGTGTTGAGCAATCCCAGCAAAGTGACATGGCACGCCGCATTGTCGGCGATGATCGACAGCGGTTCGGGCGGGTCCTGGGCCGACCAGCGGGATTCGAGCAGGATTTTCTTCGCGCCAATTTCAATGGCCCAGCGCGGCCGCGCGTGGGGGGCATCAGGCCGGCGGTATTCAACCCGCGAACCATGCTGGGACGCCACGGCTGGCCGCCACGGTTTGGCGGGCGGCTGGATCGCAATCAGCGGGAAACATTCATGGCCCACGCTGTTCACGGACAACCCCTTAAACCCGGGATATTCGAGCGAAATCTTGCTGTCAATCGCAGCCGTCGTCACGCGCACGGACGATTGGGCCTGCCCGACCCCGCCCGCGAGCCAAAAGCCGAGGCCCGCCAATACGGCAAGATGGGTTCGCGCCCGGAACCAGCTTGATTGGGGAACGTGTGGAAGAACGGCGGCGCCGTCCCGGTGGGTGGATTTATCTAAGCAACACATCAAGCAAAACATAATGGAAAAAAACCCGATTAATCAAATGATTTTGGGAGAAAACAATCGCGCGGGTCGCAGACGCCTTTTGTTCCGCCAATTCTGTTCCGTCCCAACAGAAGCTCTGGCATCTTCGCGCAATTACTGCTAAGGATTGCGCAAAGTTTGGGAAGTCCAGACCGGTTGCCGCCCCCTTATAATCCAGCCAGATTTTTCAAAAGAATTTTGATGATATTCGTCAAGACTAATAATAAGCGCATGATTCTATGAGTCAGACCCGATTCGTATTGCAGCAGACCGACATTCCCAAACAGTGGTATAATTTGCTGGCCGATTTCCCGGAACCGCTCCCCCCGCCGCTCCATCCCGGCACCCACAAGCCTCTTGCCCCGGAGATGCTCGCCCCCATTTTCCCGGAAAACCTGATCAGTCAGGAAATGTGCCCCGATCAATGGGTGGAAATCCCGGAGCCGGTGCGCGACATCTATGCCCTGTGGCGCCCAACCCCGCTCCTGCGCGCCGTGCGTTTCGAGCGCGCCCTGAAAACTCCGGCCCATATTTACTACAAGTACGAAGGGTCCAGTCCCGCCGGCAGCCACAAGGTCAACACCTCGGTTCCCCAGGCCTATTTTAACAAGGTCGCCGGCACCAAGCGGCTTGCCACTGAAACCGGAGCTGGTCAATGGGGATCATCGCTCGCCCTCGCCTGCCAATTGTTTGGACTCGAGTGCAACGTTTACATGGTCAACGTCAGCTACCAGCAGAAGCCTTATCGCCGCATGCTCA
This sequence comes from uncultured Verrucomicrobiota bacterium, assembly GCA_964558455.1. Classification (GTDB taxonomy): domain Bacteria; phylum Verrucomicrobiota; class Verrucomicrobiia; order Limisphaerales; family Palsa-1400; genus DASRLE01. The sequence continues at coordinate 9,184 of CAZLEE010000146.1, forward strand.
TGCACACATGGGGCGCAACGGTTCACGCCAGCCCCAGCGACCAGACCCAATTTGGACGCAAAATCCGCGCCGAAGACCCGAATTGTCCCGGCAGTCTCGGCATGGCCATCAGCGAGGCCGTTGAGGACACCACCACCCATCCTCACACAAAATACGCCCTCGGCAGCGTTCTTAATCACGTTTGCCTGCACCAGACCGTGATTGGCGAGGAAGCCATCCGCCAGATGGAGATGGCGGGCGAAGAACCCGATTCCATTTACGCTTGCGCCGGCGGCGGCAGCAATTTCGCCGGCATCGCCTTCCCCTTCCTGCGCTGCAAAATCAAGAACAAGAAAAAATACCGCATCATCGCAGTCGAACCCTCCGCCTGCCCCTCGTTGACCAAGGGCGAATTGCGCTACGATTTTGGCGACACCGCCGAAATGACCCCCTTGCTCATGATGTACACGCTGGGCCACAAATTCATGCCTCCGTCCATTCACGCCGGCGGCCTGCGTTTTCACGGAATGTCGCCCATGGTCAGCCACGCGCTCAAGCTCGGCTTGATCGAGGCCCAGGCCGTCCACCAGACCAAAGTCTTTGAAGCCGGGATTCTCTTCGCACGCTCCGAAGGCATTGTGCCGGCGCCGGAATCCGCCCACGCCATTGCCGCCGTCGCCGCCGAAGCCGTGCAGGCGCGCGAGTCCGGAAAAAAACGCGTCATCCTCTTCAACCTTTCCGGCCACGGCCTGCTCGATCTCAGCGCTTACGAGTCCCATCTCCTTGGCAAAATTCAAGACGTCTAAAACGCAGTCAACAAATAACAAAAAAACCAAAAAACAAACCCGATGAACACGCGCACCGTCCGTATCCTCATCGCCTTTGCCCTTGTCGCCGTCCCCGGCGCAATCCAGGCCCAACCCGCCGCTCACTACGTTCCCGGCATTGAGGGCATCCAAGGCCCGTCCCTGCCGCCGCCGGGATTTTACTTCCGCGACTACAACGTATTCTATGTCGCCGACCAGGCGAACAACGGCGCCGGACAAAGCGCCAGCCCGGGCAATTTCCAGGCCCTCACCTACGCCAACGTGCCGCGCGTCATTTGGATCACCGACACCAAATTCCTTGGCGGCAATCTTGGAGTGGACGGACTTCTTCCCCTTATCTATCAAAGTGTGACCGCCGGTCCCTACAAGAGCAGCACCTTCGGCATTGGCGACTTCTTCGCCGAAAGCACGCTCTCCTGGCATCTTAAACAATTCGACTTCTCCGCCGGAGCCGGCCTCTGGATGCCCACCGGCGATTCAGCGGTGCCGCCCACCACCCGGGCCGGGTTGGGCTATTGGGCGCCCATGCTCACCGCCGGCGCGACCTGGTATCTGGACGAAGCCAGGACTTGGTCGATCTCGGCCCTCAACCGGTTTGAAATCAATACCGAACAGCGCGACACCCGCGACACCACCGGCGACGCCTACACCATGGAGTGGGGCGTGAGCAAGACCCTGAGCAAGACCCTGACCCTTGGCGTGGTCGGTTACTATCAGCAAAAAGTGACAGGCGACACCGGTCCCAATCCGCAATATCTGACTCCCAGCGACCGGGTAGCCGGCGTCGGCCCCGAAATCGGCTACGCGTTTCCGAGCATCGCCATGAACGTCTCATTACGCTACGAGTATGAGTTCATGGCCGAGAACCGCGCCCAAGGCCACACCGTGGCCCTGACCCTCACCAAACGCTTCTAAAGCGGCCTTAAAAGGGCATCCGCCGCGCGCAATGCGGCTTCTTTCGCGCGGCGGGTTATTGCGTGGAATTTGGTCGCGCAGCCGTCATGCTGCCATAATCACCGTGAATGTGGCCAGACAACCACGATTACCGCGCACAAGAGGAAACAGACAGTAATCCATTCTGGTGCTGGTCGAGCGAAAGTCTGCCGATGGTTGCGGGATAGTTGGGAAATCATCACCTGTGTTCGTAACCCGATAATCAAAAAGTAGAGCGTGACAATTGCAGGAAGGAGGTGGGCTTTGACCATCAGCCACTTAATTTGAGGCGAAAAAGTAATGGCGTCCACAATCAGCAGGCCAATAAATGAAACGCCCATACAGACGAAACAGAAATTCCGAAACCGCTTTAAGCCAGGCAACTCGCTGACATTACGCTGCAAATTCTCCACGCCGGAGCTTAATACCCAATAAATCCTCCAGCTCTGCTGGAGAGACTCCCAGAGTTTGACG
>CAZLEE010000147.1:0-11308 GCA_964558455.1 uncultured Verrucomicrobiota bacterium
GGTTGACGCCCAAAGCCGCCGCGCAGAAAGCCATGCAGGAAGTGGGCGGGCCAGTCGTGGCCATCGCGTTGATATTGGCTGCGGTCTTTGTTCCCACCGTTTTCATTTCCGGCATCACGGGGCGGCTTTATCAGCAGTTTGCGTTGACCATCGCCATTTCGGTGATTATCTCGGCTTTCAACGCCCTCTCGCTCAGTCCTGCCCTGGCGGGGATGCTTTTGCGGCATAGAACGGAATCCAACGGGCCGTTGGCGCGGTTTTTTGCCTGGTTCAACCGGGTGTTTGGACGGGTGACAAACAAGTATGTCCATTGGAGCGAAAAATTGATCCATCACAGTGTGATCAGCCTGCTTTTGCTGGCGATTGTGGCGGTTTGCGCGCTGCTGGTGGGCCACAGGCTGCCGTCGTCGTTTTTGCCCGAGGAAGACCAGGGCTACTTTTACATCAACGTGCAACTGCCCAATGCCGCGTCCATGCCGCGCACCGCGGATTATTGCAAGCGGGTGGAGTCGATTCTGGCCAAGACGCCGGGGGTCCGGTATTACTCCACCGTGCTGGGTTTCAGCTTGTTGAGCCAGGCGCAGACCACCTACAACGCGCTCTTTTTCGTCATGTTGCAGCCGTGGGACGAACGCACCGCGCCGTCGCTGAAATATGGCGCCCTCCGGGAACGCATCAACCGGGAACTGAGCGCCCTGCCGGAAGCGAAGTCTTTTTGTTTCCCGCCGCCCTCCATTCCCGGCGTCGGCACGGCGGGCGGGTTCACTTATATTTTGGAAGACCGCGCCGGAAAGGATCCGTCCTTCCTGACCACAAATCTGGACTTGTTCATGGCGGAAGCGGGCAAGCGGAAGGAATTGGCGGGGTTGAGCACCAGTTATCTGCCCAACGTCCCGCAGGTTTACGTGGATGTGGATCGCGACAAGGTGTTGAAACAGGGATTGAACCTGGGCGACGTTTACACCACCTTGCAAACTTTCATGGGCGGTTATTTTGTCAACTATTTCAACCGCTTCGGGCGTCAGTGGCAGGTTTACGTGGAGGCGGATGACAAGTATCGGGCGAGCATCGACAACATCGGGCTTTTTTACGTGCGCAACAGTAAGGGGCAAAACGTCCCGCTCTCGGCCGTGACGCGGGTGGAGCGGCGCACCGGACCGGAATTTGTCATGCATTACAACGAATATCGTTGCGCGCAAATCAACGGCAGCGCGGCCCCCGGTTACAGTTCAGATCAGGCGACCAAGGCGCTGGAGGATGTCTTCGCCAAAACCATGCCGCCGGGCATGGGCTTCGACTATTTCGGCATGTCCTTCCAGGAACAACAAGCGGCCAAGGGCGTGCCGCGTATCGCGATTTTCGGGCTTTCGCTCGTATTTGTCTTCCTCATATTGGCCGCGCTTTACGAAAGCTGGACCCTGCCGGTCAGCGTCCTGATCAGCACGCCTGTGGCCGTGCTGGGGGCTTTTCTGGCCTTGTGGTCGCGCCAGTTTGAAAATAACGTCTATGTGCAGATCGGGCTGATCATGCTGATCGGGTTGTCGGCTAAAAACGCCATCCTGATCGTCGAATACGCCAAAACGGAAGTCGAAAAAGGCAAGTCGCTGACCGAGGCGGCCTTGATTGGGGCGCGCATCCGGTTGCGACCCATCCTGATGACGTCGTTCGCCTTCGTGTTTGGGTGTTTGCCGTTGTGGTTTGCCGCCGGTTCGGGCGGAATGTCGCGCGAAACGCTGGGCACGGTGGTCATCGGGGGCATGTTAGGCTCGACGCTCCTGGGCATATTTATCATCCCGGTCAATTTCTATGTGGTGGAGAAGTTGGGGATTCGGTATCTGAAGAACAAACCACCCGCGCCGAAAGAAGAAGGACAAACGACATGACAACGCCGAGCCAGCTCAGGTTTGGATACGCAATGATTTTCGCGCTCCTGCTCGGCGGTTGCGCGCTCGGGCCGGATTACAAACGCCCGGCAGTCACCCCCCCGCCCGCCTTCCGCAGCGACGCCCAGAACCTTACCAATTCGCTGGGCGACACGCCTTGGTGGCAATTGTTCCAGGATGAGACCCTGCAATCGCTCATTCGCGTGGCGTTGACCAATAATTACGACGTCCGCATCGCAGCGTCCCGGGTGGAGCAGGCCCGCGCCGTCCTCATGGAAACCCGCTCGCAATATTTTCCCCAAGCCACTTATGGAGGCTCCGTCGGGGCGGGCCGGAATGTGTTGGCTGGCCAGCCGTATCAAGAAGGGGGAGCTTTCGGCAAAGGATACTCAATCGCAGGCATGGCCTCGTGGGAAATTGACCTGTGGGGACGCATCCGGCGGTTGAACGAATCTTCGCGCGCCCAATTCTTGGCCACGACCGAGGCCCGCACCAATGTGATGGTGTCGCTCATCGCCACGGTGGCTTCGGATTATTTTCAATTGCTGGCTCTGGACAAGGAACTGCAAATCGCGCGAGACACCACCAATTCGTTCGGGGAAAGCCTGCGTATCTTTTCCGACCGCCTGCGCGGCGGTGTTTCTTCAAGGCTCGAAACCGCCTCGGCCGAGGCGCTGGAGGCGGCGGCTGCCGCCACGGTGCCGGAATTGGAACGGCAAATAACGGTGGAAGAAAACCAAATCCGGATTTTGCTCGGATTGAATCCCGGTCCGATTGTGCGCAACCGGAAATTGCTCGACGAATCGCTCGCGCCGGATGTGCCGGCCGGCCTGCCTTCCGCGCTGCTGCAACGCCGTCCGGATATCCGGCAGGCGGAACTGTTGGTTCGCTCGGCCAACGCCCAAATCGGCTCGGCCAAGGCCGACTTTTTCCCCAAACTCAGTTTGACGGCGTTATTCGGGCAGACCAGCCCGGAACTATCGACCCTGACCGGCGGGGCGGCCAACGCGTGGAACGTGACTTCGGGCCTGAGCGGGCCGCTGTTTAACGGCGGACTTTTGCGGGGACAGTACCATTATGCCAAGGCCCAATGGGAGGAATCGGTCTTGCAGTATCAATCCACCGTGTTGAATGCCTTGCAGGAGGTGGGCAATGCGCTCGTCGCGCGCCAGCAATTGGCCCGGGAACGGGTTGAGCAGACGCACGCCGTGCGGTCCTACGAGGAAGCGGTGCAGGTGGCCAACGAACGTTATAAGGCCGGCCAGGCGAATTATTACGAGTTGTTGCAGGAGCAGCAACTGCTTTTCCCGGCCGAAAACGTCCTGGCCCAGACGGAGCTGAACCAATTGCTGGCCGTGGTGCAATTATACCAGGCGCTGGGCGGCGGCTGGCAAAATCCCGCGAAATGACCGCTTAGAGCAGCTTGAACTGCATCGCGTCCTTGTCCAGGCCCTCGACCAGTCCTTCCACCCGCGAGCGGCGGCGTTCCATGATGTTTTTGTTCAGTTCCTCGTCGTAGGGCACGGGATACTGGCCGTTGTAACACGCCATGCAAAAGGATTCCTTGGGCAGCCCGGTCGCCCGCACCATTCCTTCTTCGGACAAATAGCCGAGCGAATCCGCCTTGAGATAACGCCGGATATCGTCAATGGTGTGGTTTGCCGCCATCAGCTTGTTGCGATCGGGAAAATCAATGCCATAGACGCACGGATTCCGATGCGGCGGGCAACTGACCAGCACATGCACTTCCTTCGCCCCGGCTTCTTTTAAATTGTTGACGCGCGCCTTGCACGTCGTGCCCCGCACGATGGAATCGTCCACCACGATCACCCGCTTGTCCTGCACCAGTTCGGTGATCAGGTTGAGCTTCACCCGCACGTTGAAATCCCGGATCAATTGCGAGGGCTGCAAAAAACTGCGGCCCACGTAGTGGTTGCGCACAAAGGCCATCTCGTAAGGTATGCCGGAGGCGAGCGAATATCCGAGCGCGGCGCAATTGCCGCTGTCGGGCACAGGCAGGACCAGGTCCGCCTCAATGGGATGCTCCTTGGCCAGCTCGCGTCCCATGGCCACCCGCGCCTTATAGACGTTGCGGCCGGCAATGTTGCTGTCGGGCCGCGCAAAATAGACATACTCAAAAATGCAGAAGGCGCGCTTCGTATGCTCGGGGAACGCTTGCAGGCTCCGCACTCCGTTGTGGTCGATAATCACTATTTCGCCCGGCGCGATGTCGCGGATGAATTCCGCCGAAATCAGGTCAAGCGCGCAGCTTTCGCTGGCCAGCACCCAGGAATCCCCCACCCTGCCCAGGCAAAGCGGACGGAAGCCGAAGGGATCACGCACGCCGATCAATTCGTTTTCGGTCATGATGACGAGCGAGTAGGCGCCTTCCAGGCGGCGCACGGATTGCACCAGATTATTGTCCGTGCCGCCGGTATGGGGCTGGCAGAGCAGGTGCAGGATAATCTCGCTGTCCACGGTGGTTTGAAAAATGGCGCCCTTATCCTCAAGTTCCTCGCGCAATTTGGCCGCGTTGGTCAGGTTGCCGTTGTGGGCGATGGCCAGGTGTCCGCGCTTGCTGTCGCCGGTCAGCGGCTGGGCGTTGCGCAAGTGGGACGATCCGGTGGTGGAATACCGGTTGTGGCCGATGGCCATGGAGCCGGTCAATTCATGCAGGACATGCCCCTCGAATATCTGCGAAACCAACCCCATGCGCTTATATTCATGGAATTCCCCCCCGTCGCACGAAACAATGCCGGCGCTTTCCTGTCCCCGGTGTTGCAAGGCGTAAAGCCCGTAATAAGCCAGTTCCGCGGCGTTGGGATGGCCGTAAATGCCGAACACGCCGCAGTAATGTTTTGGATAATTCTGCATGAAATTCAATTCCGCCGCGTCTTCGCCGCGTGCTCCTTCGCTTTGTTCATGAAACAATCACAGCCGCTCCGGCGCAAGCTCATTCCGCCTTAATTATGGGTCTGGCCGACCCCGCTTGCATCGCCGCCCTATTCTGTCTAAACTCCAACCCATTAAAACTGTAATAAAATCCGGCATCAGGATGGGCTGTCTGGCCCTTATCGTTCTCGCATCAGCCCACGCCGCCCCTTACCCCGATGGCCGGCCCGAGGCAAAACTCCGCCTCGAAGCCCGCGATCAGGGGGTCGTGCTCAGGCATGGCGACGGTCCAAATCTTTGCGACATCCACGGCGCGCGCGATGCCTGGGTGTTTTCCGGCGGTGACGGTATTTTTTACATGCACTATGACGGAGCCGGCCCCAAAGGTTGGCTGTCCTGCCTGGCCACCAGCAAGGACCTCGTCCATTGGGCAAAGAAAGGCCCCATCCTCGATTTCGGGGCCTCGAACGAAATGGACTCCGCTTCAGCCTCTTACGGCGTCACTTATTTTGATGGCGCCGTCTGGCAAATGTTCTATCTCGGCACGCCGCATACTTCTCCCGCGCCCGATTTGATCCCCGCCTTCCCTTACGTCACCATGAAGGCCAAAGGCCGGTCCCCCGCCGGCCCGTGGATCAAACAAAGGGATGTCGCCCCTTTCCGTCCCCAGCCCGGTTCTTACACCGCCGTCACCGCCAGCCCCGGCCAGATCATCAAGCGCGACGGCGAATATCTCATGTTTTTTAGCGCCGCCGGCCCCAAACCCGGCAATCCCTGTGTCCAACGCACTATCGGCATCGCCCGCACCCGCGATCTGGACGCCTCTTGGACACTCGACCCGCAGCCGATTGTTCCCGTTGAGGAACAAATCGAAAACACCTCCCTCTATCACGAACCCGCCACGGACACCTGGTTTCTTTTCACCGACCATATCGGTCTCGACGGCGGCGAATACACCGACGCCGTCTGGGTCTATTGGACCCACGACCTCAACCATTGGGACCCGGCCCATAAGGCGGTTGTCTTGGACGGGAAAAACTGTGTCTGGTCGAAACGCTGCATTGGTTTGCCTTCCGTGGTGAAAAGCGGCAATCGTCTCGCCCTGTTTTATGACGCCCCCGGCGGGAACAGCACCAGCCACATGAACCGCGACATCGGTCTCGCCTGGCTGGACCTGCCCCTGTCAACTCCCTGACCTCTGGTACCAGGCGCGCGAGCCGTTGCAGATTTTGCACACGGAAAGCATCACCGGCACTTCCACCAGCACGCCCACCACGCACGCCAGGGCCGCGCCGGAGCCGGGGCCAAACAGGGTGATGGCCACGGCCACCGCCAGTTCAAAGAAGTTGCTTGCCCCGATGAGCGCGCCGGGCGCGGCCACGTTGTGCGGCACTTTGAACCAGCGCATCAGCAGATAGGTGAGGCTGGAATTGAAATAGACCTGAATCAAAATCGGGATGGCCAGCAGGATGACCGCAAACCATTTCGTGGTCAGGTTCTCCGCCTGAAACGCGAAGATCAGAACCAGCGTGAGCAGCAGCGCCCACATCATCACGGGATGGAATTTCGGCAGAAAATTCTTTTCAAACCATTCCTTGCCGCGCGACTTGAGCAGGATCGCGCGCGTCAGCCAGCCCGCCGTCAGCGGAATCACGATGAACACCACAACGGAGGCAATCAGCACTTTGGGCGGGACAATCACATTCGCCACGCCGCACAAAAACATGACGATGGGCGCAAAGGCCGCCAGCATGATGACATCATTCACCGCCACCTGCACCAGCGTATAAACCGGGTCGCCATCCGTGAGGTAGGACCAGACAAACACCATCGCCGTGCAAGGCGCGGCCGCCAGGATGATGAGGCCGGCGGTGTAATTCTTCGCCGTCTCCGGGTCAATCCAGTGCGCGAACACATGCTGCATGAACAACCACGCCAGCAACGCCATGCTGAACGGCTTGACCAGCCAGTTCACAAACAACGTCACCATCAGACCTTTGGGCCTCTTGGCGATTCCGCCGATGGCGCCGAAATCCACCTTGAGCATCATCGGATAAATCATCAGCCACAACAGGACGCCAATCGGCACGTTGACTTGCGAACCCTGGCCAAACTCCAGTTTGCTCAACGTGGTTGTGGCGCCCGGCAACAGCTTGCCAAAAGCCACCCCAACGACCATGCAGACCAGCACCCACACGGTGAGGTAGCGATCGAAGAAAGCCAGTCGTTTGGGCGCGGCGGCAAGGATCCTTCTGGCGGCGTAAGCCTCAAAAACCGTTTTAATTTCGTCGCGCACCCGCCGGAACACCGCCAGCTTTTCCTCGTCCGTGCCGGCGGCATGTGCGGGGTCGTCAAAGCCCCAATGATAACGGTTCACCTGGCCTGGAAAAACCGGGCAGGCCTGGTCCGCGTTGCCGCAGACCGTGATGACCGTTTCCACCGGCTGCCGCATGAATTCGTTCATGTGCTTGGAATGATGGCCGGAAATATCAATGCCAATTTCCTTCATCACTTGGATGGCAAGCGGATGAACGTAGCCGGTCGGCTTTGATCCGGCGCTCTGCACGTTGAAGGAATCGCCCAGCGCCGCGCTCAAAATGCCTTCCGCCAGATGGCTGCGGCAGGAATTGCCGGTGCAGAGAATAAGGATGGTTGGTTTCATAAGGGGCGCGGTCATTTGCAACAGGCCGCCGGGGTCCGTTTCAGGATGCGTTTGAGCGCTCGCGCGTCGGCGGCGACCTGCGCATTGCCGGCCAGTGATTTCCGCGCCCACGCAATCGCCCCGCGCACCGCGGCCGGGGCGTCGCGACCCGCCAGCTTGTAATAAATCCAGCGCCCCTCCTTGCGCGATTCCACCAGCCCAGCCTGATAAAGGATGGACAGATGTTTCGACACCGTGGACGGGGCCAGTCCGAATAATTCCGTGATCTGGCAGACGCACAACTCGCCCGGGGCCAGGGCCAGCAGGGCGCGAACGCGATTCTGGTCCGCCAGCGCCTTGGTGATGTTCATGAAATCGCGCATAAATTGTTTCTATATTTCGCCAAACAACGAAATGATTCTGCGCCGCCGCGGCCTCGCGGTCAAGCCCGAAGATGTTTTTTTCAGTCGCGCTTTTGGCGGAGGGCTGCTAGTATGGGCGCGACGGGAAAAAATATGCCCACTCAAGATAAATGCTGCACGGTGGTTCCTTGTTTCAAAGTGTCCGGCGGCAAGCTGCCGGCGTTCCGGGAGCTTTGCGGACGGTTGGCCGCAAAGTCGAAGCAGGAGCCAAAATGTCTCCATTACAAATTCACCTTTAACGGCGACCAGGCCTATTGCCTGGAAAACTATGAAGACGCCGAAGGAATGCTGACTCACATACAAAATGTGGCGGCGCTGCTGGAGGAGGCGCAGAAGATGGCCAGGATTACGCGGTTCGAAATCCACGGTCCGGCGGAAGAGCTGGCCAAACTCCGCGAACCGCTGGCCAAACTGAAACCCAAATTTTTTACCCTGGAGTGTGGATTCCGCAGGTAAAGGTTTGGGAAAAAATAGATTCCGACCATGAAGCTTTCTGTTCGCGGTGAGTATGCCTTGCGCGCCCTCCTGGTGTTGGCCCGCAATTACAGTGACGACGTCGTGCGCATCCAGACCATCTCCGAACAGCAGAACATCCCCAAGAAATTCCTGGAACAGATTCTCACCGAATTGAAGTCCCTCGGCGCGGTGGAAAGCCGGCGCGGCGCCAGCGGCGGTTATCGGCTGGCCCGGCCTCCCGAGGAAATCACCCTGGCCTCGGTCATCCGGCACATGAGCGGCGCGTTGGCGCCGATTGGTTGCGCCAGCGACAATTTTTATGAGCGCTGCACCTGCCCGGACGAGGCCCGTTGCGCCATTCGCGAGGTGATGAGGGAAGTGCGTCAGGCCGTGGTCGCCATCATGGAACGCGTCACCCTGGCCACGTTGTGCGAACGTTCCCGCATACTGGAGGGCCGTGCCACCGGCGCCCAGGACTACGATATTTGACCCCTCATCGCAAAATCGATTAGAGTTGTTTCGGACCCGGTTTTTCGTCATCTTTCCCCTTCATGCAACAAGTTAACCTTGGCATTATCGGCGGCGGCACGGTCGGCAGCGGTGTTTTTCATCACTTGGAAAACAACGGTTCCCTCCTCGAATCCCGCATCGGCGTCAAGATTGCCGTGCGCAAGGTCGCCGTCAAAGACCTGGACGAACCCCGTCCCTACCCCATTACCCGGTCGGTGCTCACCACCGACTGGACCACCGTGGTCAACGATCCCCAGGTGGATGTGGTCATTGAATTGGTGGGAGGCACGACCATTGCCCGCAAAATGATCCTGACCGCCCTGCAATTGGGCAAGCCCGTCATCACCGCCAATAAAGCCCTTCTTTCCGCCCACGGCGAGGAACTGTTCGCCGCCGCCCGCGAGCATCAGACCAATCTCTATTACGAAGCAAGTGTCGCCGGCGGCATCCCGATCATCAAATCCCTGCGCGAAGGTTTTGTCGGCAACCGCATCACCCACCTCTACGGCATCGTCAACGGCACCTGCAATTACATCCTCACCCGCATGAAGCTGGAGGGAACCGATTTCCAGCCCACCCTCGCCGAAGCCCAAAAACTGGGCTATGCCGAAGCCGATCCCGCCCTTGATATTGACGGGTTCGATTCCGAACACAAAATCGGCATCCTCGCCTCCCTCGCCCACGGTTTCTGGGTGCGGCCCCAGGATATTTACGTCGAAGGCATCCGTTCCATCAGCCGGGCCGACATCGAGTCCGCCGGCAAAATGGGTTACACCATCAAATTGCTCGGCGTGGTCAAGGAAGGCAAATCCGGCCGGCCCATCCAGGTTGCCGTTTATCCCGCCCTGATCCCAAACACCCATGTCCTCGCCAGTGTCAATCATGTTTTTAACGCGGTCTTCGTCCGCGGCGACGTCGTGGGCGACACCCTTTTCTACGGACGCGGCGCGGGCAAGGACGCCACGGCCAGCGCGGTTTTGAGCGACATCGCCGATGCCGCGCTCGACATCAAGCACAGCACGCGCCATCGCATCCCGCCGTTTGTTCCGCACGAACAGCATGGCAAAATCCTTCCCATCGGCGAAGTGGTCTGCCCCTATTATCTGCGTTTGAGCGTGACCGACAAGCCCGGCACCCTGGCCCGGATCACCGCCATCCTCGCCCAATCGAAAATCGGCATCGCCTCCGTCATTCAACCCGAAGGACACGAGGGCGAAAACGTGCCGTTGATTCTCATGTGCCATCAGGCCCCCAACGCCGCCATGGCAAAGGCGCTGGCCAAAATCGCCCGCCTCCCCGTGGTCAAGGCGCCCCCCGTCATGATCCGGGTGGAGAATTTCGCCTGAGCCGCACCTGAACTGATTTTATTATGAACTCAATACTGCCCAAATCCGGCAATCGCTGGCGCGGCGTCATTCAAGCCTACCGCAGCTATCTGCCTGTCACCAAAAACACTCCCATCGTCTCCCTCAATGAAGGCAACACCCCTCTGATACGGGCCGATAATTTCGTCCAGGCCATCGGAGCCGACATCCAATTGTGGCTGAAATACGAAGGGGTCAACCCCACTTGCTCCTTCAAGGATCGCGGCATGACCATGGCCGTTTCCAAGGCCAAGGAACGCGGCGTCCAGGTCGTCATTTGCGCCAGCACCGGCAACACTTCCGCCGCCGCCGCCGCCTACGCCGCCCGCGCCAGGATGAAATGCGTCGTCATCCTCCCCAACGGCAAAATCGCCCTCGGCAAAATGGCCCAGGCCCTCATGTACGGCGCCACCACCATCGCCATCGAAGGTAATTTCGACGACGCCCTGCGCATCGTGCGCGAATTGGGCGAAACCGGCAAAGCCGAGGTGGTCAACAGCATCAACCCCGCCCGCATCGAAGGCCAGAAAACCGCCGCCTTTGAAATTTGCGACCAGCTCGGACGCGCCCCCGATTTCCATTTCCTGCCCGTGGGCAACGCCGGCAACATCACCGCTTATTGGAAGGGCTATCAGGAATATTTCGCCGCCAAAAAAGTCACCCTCCTGCCCCGCATGTTCGGGTTCCAGGCCGCCGGCTCCGCCCCCATCGTGCTCGGCGCCCCCGTGCTCAATCCGCAGACGATTGCCACCGCCATCCGCATCGGCAATCCCGCCAGTTGGAAGCAGGCCACCCAGGCGCTCAAGGAATCCAACGGTTTTATTGACAAGGTGACCGACGAGGAAATTCTCGCCGCCTACAAACTGATTGCGCGCACCGACGGCATCTTTGTCGAGCCTGGTTCCGCCGCCTGCCTCGCCGGACTGATCCAGCGGGTCAAGGCCGGGGCCATTCCGGCCGGCAGCGTTGTCACCGCCACCATGACCGGCCACGGATTGAAAGACCCGGACAACGCCATCAAGACCTCCGGCATCACGCCCATCGTCGTCCCCGCCACGCGCGAGGCCGTCATGAAGGTAGTCGGCCTCTAAGAGCCTGTTTGAAAAGTCAGTATTTCTCAGCCGAGACGTTTGAGCATAA
>CAZLEE010000148.1:0-11298 GCA_964558455.1 uncultured Verrucomicrobiota bacterium
CAATTTCCTCGAAGGCGCGCGCGCTGGCGACGGCGCTGCCGATGTGGTTGGCAAACACCTGCCGCCAGGCCGGCGTTCCCTTGGCCAGGTTTGCGCGGAAAAAATGGGCGACCACTCCCATGATTTCGCCTTTGCACAGGATCACCGTTCCGATGAATCCACGGATTTGTTCCTGTTGCAACCATTCCGGTCGGGACAATTCACCCGGGTTTTTGTCCACATCCCGCAGCACGATCTGCCGTCCGGTTGCCGCGATTTTGCCGATGATGCCAACGCCCAGCGGTATTCTTGCGTCAGGATTGGGGAAGCGCGACGGGTTGTCCGCGACGACTGAAAGAGGGTTGTTTCCACCGGCGACCCAGTGCAGGCAACTGGTCTGATCGGGACATTCCGGTCTTTGCGGACAATGGGAACAAATGTCCCCCTTCTCGAGCAGCCAATATTCGACGCGCGCAATCTCGCGACGCGCCAGCGAAACGCGAACGAGATTTTCCATCAGGTGATCCAGCGACTGTTCATGCGCGATGTCCAGAAGCACGCGCACGGCGAAGTCGGGATCGACCCGATAATCACCACTTGATTCCATCAGCCGATGGTAAGCGAAAAGAGACGAATTTTCAATCGTGGACTCGACGGAAATCCGAACGTTCAAAATTCCGTGGGCGCTTGAAATTTCAAATAAAACACGTTATCACATTTGGAATGAATGTGTTATGATGAATTCACCGCATTGGCATGAATCTTGATTAAAGGAAGGATGATAGGGAAGAATACGAAAATGAGTTTGATCCCCGAAATCAGTGAACCCAACCATCGAGACGGGAGTTTTGGGATGAGAATCCCGATTCGCGCCACGTTATGTAATTGAGTTCATCCCCATTTTGTCCTATCTTGCCGAGGTACGGCCAGCAGGGCGGCCATTCTTGCCAAATTGGAGCCGCCATCCAAGGCGACGCTCACAATTACAAAACCCAATGCTGAACAACCGTCCCGCGCGAAAAGCAAAAACGAAAAAATGAACACGACCGAAGACAGAAAAATGAACGACTCTCTTGAACCCCGCGACTCGTTCCCGCGTTCCGATGCGCGAAAGGAGGCCGTTCCCGCCGATGAAAAATTTCCGGCCGCAACCGCACCCGAACCAAACAAATATTTCCGCCGTATCCTCATCGGCGTGGTCGTGCTGATCGCGGGACTGGCGGTGGGCGCGTATTATTTGCGGTTCGTCGCGCCTTACGAATCCACCGACGACGCCTTTATCGAGGCGCACGTGACTCCCGTGGCCCCGCAAGTGGCCGGACGCGTGGTGCGGTTGCTGGTTGATGACAACCAGGAAGTCAAACAGGGCGCGTTGCTGCTGGAAATTGATCCGAACGATTATCAAGCCAGGCTGGATCGCGCCCAGGCCGATCTGGCTGCGGCCAAAAGCCGGATCGAACAGGTGACCGCGCAATTTACCGTCGATCAGGCGAAGGTCGGGGAAGAGAAGGCAAACGTCGTCGCCGCCGAAGCGGAGGCAAAGCGGGCCGAGGCCGACTCGAAACGCTATCAAACAGTCGGCAGTCTTGCGGTTTCGAAGAGTCAACTGGACCTGGCCGGGACCCAGGCCAGTTTTTCGGCCGCCCAGGTTGAAGTGGCGCGCAACAAGGAACTTGCCGCCGAGGCGCAGTTGGGGTTGGACAAGGCGAACATCCAAACGGCCGCTGCTGAAGCGCAGATGAACCAGGCCGTCGTCCGGCAGGCGGAACTGGATTTGTCCTACACCCGGGTCACCGCGCCTGAATCCGGTTTCGTCACCCATCGTTCCGTGGAAACGGGCGCGTACGTGCAGACGGGCCAGGCGTTGCTCGCGATTGTGCCGCGCCAGGTCTGGGTGGTGGCCAATTACAAGGAAACGCAATTGATCCATATGCGTCCCGGCCAGCCAGCCACAGTGGAAATGGACGCTTATCCGCAGATCAAATTCAAAGGTCATGTGGACAGCATTCAGGCCGGCGCGGGGCCGCGTTTCAGTTTACTGCCGCCGGAAAACGCCTCCGGCAACTACGTCAAAGTCGTCCAGCGCGTGCCGGTCAAGATTGTGATTGATGACGTGGCCGGCACCAATTATGTGCTCGGCCCCGGCATGTCCGTTGTGCCGGAAGTCCGGGTCAAATAATTTTGTCCCGCCCGCAACCAGGAGTCATGAAAGCCGGCGAATCCCAGCCTAAAGTGAATCTATGGCTGATCGCGTTCGTGGTCATGCTGCCGGCGTTCATGGTGGTGCTGGACACGACCATCGCCAACGTCTCGCTGAGTCATATTGCCGGCAGTCTCGGTGTTTCCACGCACGAATCCACCTGGGTGCTGACCAGTTATTTGATTGCCAACGCCATTGTCATTCCCAGCACCGCGTGGTTTGGACAGCGATTCGGGCGCAAACGTTTTCTCATCTTTTGCGTCATGGTTTTCACGGTGGCGTCCTTGTTTTCGGGTTTGGCGACCAGTCTGCCGATGCTGCTCGTCATGCAATTCATCATGGGCGCGGGCGGTGGCGCCATGCAGCCCATTGCCCAGACCGTGCTTTTTGAAAGTTTTCCCAAGGAAAGGCACGGACAGGCGATGGCCATTTATACGGCCGGCGTCATCCTGGCCCCGATTCTCGGTCCGGTGTTGGGCGGCTGGATCACGGACAATTATAGCTGGCGCTGGATTTTCTTCATCAATGTTCCCGTGGGCATCATTGCCGTGATGCTGATCCAGCAATTCATCCACGACCCGCATTGGATTCGCAACGCCCGGCCACCGCGGTTGGACATGATCGGCTTCGGATTCATGGCGCTCTGGCTGGCCTGCCAGGAAGTAATGCTTGACAAAGGCCAGGAGGACGACTGGTTCGGCTCGCATTTCATCCTGCTCATGGCGGCTCTGGCGGTCACGGGCCTGGTGGTGTTCCTCATTCGCGAACTGACCGCGGAACGGCCGTTTGTGGATTTGCGGGTGTTGAAGAATTACGACTTTGCCCTCGGCGTGGCGCTGGCTTTTCTTTCGAGCATGGCATTCTACGGCATAACGGTTCTCATCCCATTGTTTCTGCAATCGCTCATGGGCTACACTTCGCTGCTCAGCGGTTACTCGATGGCACCCCGGGGGGTGGGCGCGTTTATTGCCATACCGCTCGCCGGAATGTTGGTGGGCAAAGTAGAGGGGCGTTACCTGGTCGCCATTGGTTTTCTGGTGTATGCCGCGGCCTCCTACGCCCTGTCCTGCATCTCGCTTCAGGTCTCGCCCGGATCATTGGTCTGGCCCGTTTTCTTCACAGGCGTCGGGATCGGATTCATCAATGTTCCGCTGGCCACGATGGCATTGGGGGCGCTGCCGCGCGCGGGAATCGGCAACGGCACCGGCATTTACAACCTGATGCGCAACGTCGGTTCCAGCGTCGGCGTCTCGCTGGTTTCAACGCTGAACGAGCGCCACGCCCAGGCGCATCAAACCGCGCTCGTCGCGCACCTCACCCCGTATGACCCGGCTTACCAGTCCGGTTTGCATACCATGACCACCACGTTTTCCGCGCATGGCGCAACGGCCGCCGCGCAACAACAAGCCGTCGGCTCGATGTACCGCACATTGTCCACCCAGGCCAATCTGCTTGCTTATCTGGATGGTTTTCGCTTTTTTGCGTTCGTGGCTGCGGCCGGCATCGGCGGCGCGCTCTTGTTTAAAATAGTGAGAACACGCCCGGAGATGGCGCCGGCGCCGGCGGATTGAACGGAAGCCCATTGCCTTTCCATAACTTGAAGCCATGAACACCAACGAATACCAGCCCAAAGTGAATCCGTGGCTGATCGCGCTCGTGGTGATGGTGCCGACGTTCATGGAAGTGCTGGATACGACCATCGTCAACGTTTCCCTGAGTCATATTGCGGGCAGTCTTTCGGTATCCACCGACGAATCCACCTGGGTGCTGACCAGTTATTTGATTTCCAATGCCATTGTCATTCCCAGCACCGCCTGGTTCGGAGAGCGATTTGGGCGCAAGCGTTTTCTCATGACGTGCGTCGCGGTCTTCACCGCCGGGTCTTTCCTGTCGGGTTTGGCGACCAATTTGCCGATGTTGATCCTCATGCAAGTCATCATGGGCGCGGGAGGCGGCGCCATGCAGCCCATTGCCCAGACCGTCCTCTTTGAAAGTTTTCCCAAGGAAAAGCACGGACAGGCGATGGCGGTTTACACGCTCGGCGTTGTTCTCGCGCCGGTGCTTGGCCCGGTGCTGGGGGGCTGGATCACGGATAATTATAGCTGGCGCTGGTGTTTCTTCATCAATATTCCCGTGGGCATCATCGCCATGATGCTGATCCAGCAATTCATCCACGACCCGCATTGGATTCGCAACGCGCGACCGCCGCGGCTGGACATGATCGGCTTCAGCTTCATGTCGCTCTGGCTGGGCTGCCAGGAGGTGCTGCTTGACAAAGGCCAGGAAGACGACTGGTTCGGCTCGCGTTTCATCCAGGTGATGACGGTTCTGGCGGTCATCGGCCTGGTGGTGTTCGTCATTCGCGAACTGACTGTGAAGCGGCCGTTTGTGGATTTGCGGTCGTTGAAGAATTACAACTTCAGTCTCAGCGTGATACTGATGTCTCTGGCGGGCGTGGCGCTTTACGGTTTGACCGTGATCATCCCGCTGTTTCTGCAATCGCTGCTCGGCTACACCGCGCTGCTGAGCGGTTTTGCGATGGCATCCCGGGGCTTGGGCGCGTTGCTCTCGATAGCGGTCGCCGGGAAATTGCTGGGCAAAATTCCGGGACATTACATCCTGGTCGCCGGTTTTCTGATGTATGGCGTGGCAGCCTACGCGCTGTCCTGCATCTCGCTGGATGTTTCGCCCAGCGTGCTTTTCTGGCCCGTTTTCTTCACCGGCGCGGGGAGCGGGATGATGTTTGTGCCGCTGAACACGCTGGCGCTCGGCGTGCTCAAGCGCGAGGAATTGGGCAATGCCAGCGGCATACTCAACCTGGTGCGCAATGTGGGCGGCAGCATCGGCATTGCCACGGTCACAACCTACGTGGCGCGCCACGCCCAGGCGCACCAAACCAACATGGTCGCGCACCTGACCCCCTACGATCCCCTGTATCAATCCAGCTTCCAGAAGCTGACCAGGATATTCGCCGCGCACAGCGACATCGTGACCGCGCAACAACAGGCCGCCGGCTCCATGTATCATGGGCTGCTGACGCAGGCCAATATGCTCGCTTACTTGGATAACTTCCGCTTTTTCGCATTGGTGGCCCTGGCCGGTCTCGTTATCACGCTGTTTTACAAAAAAGTGAAAAGGAGCAAGGACTCGCCGCCGGTGGCGGCTCATTGAACGGAGAACAATTATGAAACTGAAACGTTTATTGCTTATCGCGCTTTCGGCGGTCGTGGTGGGAGGCTGCGCGGTCGGCCCCGATTATCACAAGCCCGCCGCCAGCCCGCCCAAGCAATGGAGCGAACCCTTGGCGGGCGGCGAATCCAATGCGCCTATTCCGCTGGCCGCGTGGTGGAAAAATTTCAACGATCCCGAGCTGGATTCGCTCATTGGGCGCGCCGTCAGTTCCAACCTCGACCTGAAGATGGCCGCCGCGCGGGTGCGGGAGGCGCGGGCGCGGTATCGCATGACCTCCGCCGAACTCTGGCCCGCCATGGACGCTTCCGGCGCTTATGACCGGCAAAGGCAAAGCCGGAATCAGCCCCTCATCGGCTCGTTCGGTCTGCCGCCGAATGTATTTGATAACAATGTCTATCAGGCGGGCTTTGACGCCTCCTGGGAAATGGACGTGTTTGGCGGAACCCGCCGCGCCACCGAGGCGGCCAAAGCCAGCGTGGCCGCGGCTGAATTCGGACGGCGCGACATGCAGGTGACGCTGCTCGGCGAGGTGGCGCGCAATTACGTCGAGGCGCGCGGCTACCAGCGGCGCCTGGCCATTGCCGGCCAAAACATCAAGGCGCAGCAAGAGGGGCTGGCCATCACCCAGGACCGTTTCAAACACGGCCTGACCAGCGATCTTGACGTGCAACAGGCTGCCACGTTGCTCTCGACCACGCGGGCCGAAGTCCCGGCCTTGGAGAGTTTGCTCCAGACTTCCATCCACCGTCTGGGCGTTCTGTTGGGCCAGCCGCCGGGCGCGTTGCTGACGGAATTGTCCGTCGTGGCGCCCATCCCCGCCGCGCCGCCGCAGGTGCCGGTTGGTCTGCCTTCGGAATTGCTCCTGCGCCGGCCGGATGTGCAGCAGGCGGAACGGCAACTGGCCGCCGTCACGGCGCAGATCGGTGTTGCCAAAGCGGACTTGTTCCCCAAGTTCTACCTCACGGGCGCGGCCGGATACCAAAGCGTCAGCGCCGGCGACTGGTTTTCGGGCGGGAGCAAATTCTGGTCGCTGGGGCCGACCATGCAGTGGAATATTTTTGATGCCGGGCGCATCCGCGCCAACGTCAAGGTGCAAAACGCGCGGCAGGAAGAGGCGCTGGCCAATTACGAAAAAACGGTGCTGACCTCCTTTGAGGATGTCGAGAACGCGCTGGTGGAATATGCCAAGGAACAAGTGCGCCGCCGTTCGTTGGAGGAGGCGGTGAAGTCCAGCCAGGAATCCTTGCGTCTGGCCAATCAACTATACGCGAACGGCCTGGCCAATTTCATCAATGTGCTGGACGCGGAACGTTCGCTTTACCAGACGCAGGATCAACTCGTGCAAAGCGAACGCGCCGTGTCCGCCAATCTAATCGCCTTGTATAAGGCCCTCGGCGGAGGATGGGAAACGGGGGCCGGCCCGGCGGCCGCGCGCAAACCGTGACGGGGAGGCTGAACTGAAGTTCGAATGGCCTGTAAAGTCGTTCCGTTATTGTAATTGTCCGGCGGCCATGCCGGTGTATGTTGGGGGCATTAGGAGTCTATGAAAAAACTACTGATTGTTTTAGGTGTTCTGGCGGGACTGGGTCTTATTGGACTGATTTTGATTATGATTGCGGCTGGCAGTTATAATGGTCTGGTGCGTTTGTCGCAAGGGGTGGACAATTCCTGGGCGCAGGTCCAGGCCGATTACCAGCGGCGGGCGGATTTGATCCCCAACCTGGTTGCCACCGTCTCGGGCGCGGCCGATTTTGAGAAATCGACCCTGACCCAAATCACGGAAGCCCGGGCTTCGGTCGGCAAGGTGACGGTTGACACAAAAAACGCGCCAAGCGATCCCGCCAAACTGGCGGCATTCGATCAGGCGCAATCGCAACTATCGTCGGCGTTGTCCCGTTTGTTGGTGGTGGTGGAACGGTATCCCGAATTGAAAGCGACGGCCAATTTCGCCGCTTTGCAGGCGCAGTTGGAGGGCACGGAAAACCGGATCACGGTGGCGCGGCGCGATTTCAACGACGCGGTGCAGGCTTACGATACCGCCATCAAATCCTTCCCGGCGATATTGTATGCGGGGGCGTGCGGTTTTCATGATAAACCTTATTTCGCGGCGGCGCCCGGTTCCGAAACCGCGCCCAAGGTGCAGTTCAATTACGGCGGTCCCAACACCGCTCCCGCCCCGGTCAAACCTTGATTGCCATGCGACGTTGCGCTTTTGTTTTAATCTGGCTTTGCTGCCTTTCGGCCATCGCCGCGGAAGTGATTCCGCCCAAGCCGGAGCGTTACTTCACCGACTACGCCAATGTGGTGAGCAGCGCTGTGGCGGATCAACTCAACGCGCAATTGGATGCCTTTGAACGTTCGACCGGCAACCAGGTGGTCGTGGCGGTTTATCCCAAGATGCAATCGGATTCCTCGATTGACGATTACGCCGTGCGTGTTTTCCGCGCGTGGAAAATCGGACTGAAGGGCACGAACAACGGCGTGGCGCTGTTCGTTTTCACCGGTGACCGGACCATGTTCATCGCGCCGGGATACGGTTTGGAAGGCGCGTTGCCTGATGCGCTTTGCAAACAAATCACCGAGTATGAAATCAAGCCCCATTTCAAAACGGGGGATTATGCCGGGGGCCTGGCCGTCGGCGTCAGCGCCATCCTGGCCGCGACCCAGCATGAGTATAAAGGGAACGGGACGACTGTTAATGATCAACAAAACGGCGGGGGCGGGTCGTTGTTTGCCGCCATTCCTTTTCTGGTGATCGGCCTGTTTGTCATAGTGGGCATGTTGCGCCGGGGGCGGCGCGGCTGGGTGATGAGCAGCAGCGGGTGGAGCGGCTATTCCGGGGGAGGATGGGGCGGGTGGGGTGGCGGTGGGGGCGGGGGATTCTCCGGCGGAGGCGGAGGCGGTGGATTTTCGGGGGGGGGGGGGGGGGGGGGTGGGGGGGGGGGGGGGGGGGGGGATTGTGGGGGGGGGGGGGAGGGGGGGGGTTGGGGGGCGGGGGCGGCAGCAGCGGCGGGGGCGGCGCCGGTTCAAGCTGGTGACATGAAAGCGCATGAATTTTTAGACAAGCTTCAGCACGACGCCATCGTCAAGGCGATAGGCGAGGCGGAATCCAAAATGTGCGGGGAAATCCGCGTCTTCATCAGCCGCAAGAAACCGGACGACGTGGTGGCCGCCGCCGGGAAATGCTTTCATCATCTGGGCATGAAAAAACCCCCGGAGCGAAACGGCGTATTAATCTACGTTGCCCCGCAGGCGAGAAAATTTGCCATCATCGGGGATCGGGCGGTTCACGAGCGTTGCGGGGATGAATTTTGGAAGGAAGTGGTCGGGCAAATGGCCGGCCATTTTCGCCAGGGCAATTTCACGGATGGAATACTGCACGGAGTGAGCCGCGCCGGAAAACTTCTGGCGGACCACTTTCCCCGCCATCCCGGCGACCAGAACCATCTGCCGGACGAGATCGCGCACGATTGAATTAGTCCCAGTCCGGCATTGCGCGGAGCATGAACTGGTCAAATAGCGGCACGGTGAACGCCATGTCGCCGTGGTCCGGACTGTAAATCATGCCTTTCTTGATCAGTTGGGATCGCAACGGACCAAGGCCCTTGTTTTTTATGTGGAGCGTTTCAGCGACGTCGCTGCTGCGGTATGCGCCCGGTCCCAGACTTGACATGGCGCGCAGGAACCGCTTCTCGCCCGGCGTGAGCCGGTCGAAGCGCACACGGAAAAAGTTTTGATCCAGCCGTTGAATCACCGCCGTGGTGGCTTCTTTGACAGTTTGCGAGGTAATCGGCGAGTGGGCGGCGTGATTCCACGATTGGTAACCCCATTCCTGGAGAAAGTAAGGGTAGCCTTGGGTTAATTGGAAAATTTCTGCCAGCGCATTTTTTTCAAACTCCACGCCGACAGCCTTGGTCGGTTCTTGCAACGCCTTGATGGCGTCCGGTTCGGAAAGCGCGCCAATGTCGGGAAAGCTGAACAGTCGTTCCGCGTAGGATTTCGATTCGTCGGCAAGCCCAGGCAAAATGGGCAGGCCCGCGCCAAGCAGCACCACGGGCAACTGGCGCTGCTGCATCTTATGCATGGCCATGATGAGCGCACTGAGTTCCTTTGGGCTGAAATACTGCAGCTCGTCAATAAGCAGCGCCACCGGAGTCTGGCGTTCCTCGGCGGCTTCGGCGACGGCCAAAAATAGATCGGGCAGGTCGCTTTCCAGATCGCCGCTGTCCGCCGCGCCTTTCTCGGGTTCGATGTCCAAGCCGACTTCAATATCGCCCATCGTCACTTTCACGCCGTTCATGAAACCCTTGAGCACAGCCAGTCCGCGCCTGGCTTTGTCCCCGGCGCCGACAATACGATCCAACTCGAAGAGCAGTTTGCGCAAGGGCGGCACAAGTTGCGCCCCCAGCGATTTGTCCTCGTGCGCTTCCAATAGCACCGTGCGGTAGCCGGTCTTTGCGGCAATGCGCTCGATTTCATTGAGCAACACCGTTTTGCCGACGCCGCGCAGACCTGTGAGCAGGATGCTTTTCTCGGAGCGTTTTTCTTTGATACGGCCCAGCAAAATGCGGGCCTGTTCGAGGATTGCCTCGCGACCAACCATCTCGGGTGGCGGAGAGCCTGCGCCGGGCGAAAACGGGTTCTTTATGGCGTCCATGGCAAATTTCTATACATATCTAAGTATGTCTAGACATGTCTATGGCAGTCTAGCCGAAAGTCGCTAGATGTCCATAGAAATCGGATAAAAATCCGGCCCGCCCCTGTCCTGCGTCTTATTGATCGGAGAAACCGTGTTTGTCCCACTCCGGGGATAAGCCCAGGTCTTTGATCATCTGCAAATCCTTTTCGACCGGCTGATTGAGGGTGGTCAGATAGTTTCCCACCATCAGGGCGCTGGCGCCGGCTTGGAAAATCATGCTTTGCATGTCGCGCAAGTGCATGGTGCGGCCTCCAGCCACTGTGATTTCACGGCGGGGCAGGATGAAGCGGAAGCAGGCAATGGTCTTGAGAATTTCCAGCGGCGTTATCGGTTCCGCGTTTTCAAAGGGCGTCCCTTTGACGGGATTGAGGATGTTGATCGGAATCATGTTGGCCCCGATTTCTTTCAGGGAAAGGGCGAGGTCGCAACGGTCTTCGCGCGTTTCTCCCATGCCGATGATGCCGCCGGAACAAATTTTGATGCCGGCGTTTTTCAAAAACGTGAGGGTCTGTATCCGCTCATCGTAGGTGTGGGTTGAGCATTGTTGGGGGAAAAAACGCCGCGAGGTTTCCAGGTTGTGGCCGTAACATTTCACGCCGGCTTCTTTCAGGCGGTCGGCTATTTTCTGGTTGGGGATGATGCCCAGGGAGACGTCGGCCCGGACTTTGCCGCCATCGGATAATTCGCGGATGCGGTCGCAGACTTCGTCGAGCATGGGGCCTTCTTTTAATCCGCGCCACGCCGCCACCAATCCCAGGGCGGTCACGCCATTCCGGGCGGCTTCTTCGGCGGCTTCCTGCACCGGTTCGGGATCGACAAAACCGTAACGCGGCGAGCCGGTCTGGTAAGAGGCGGATTGGGCGCAAAAACTGCAATTCTCCGAGCACGCGCCCGCTTTGGCGTTCACTATCGCGCAGAGGTGAATCTTGTTCCCTTTGAAGTGTTCGCGGATGCGATTGGCCCCCGCCAATACTTCGAATAAATCGGCGCGGTCTTCTATGGAAATGAGCCACAGGGCCTCGTCGCGGGAAATTTCGCCGCCGTCAATGACGCGCTGGGTTAGCTCTGAAATCTTTGTCCGGCAACTGACGTCAACCTGTTCAGTAATCATGGTTGACATGATGGGATCCCGGACGGAATTATTCAAGCCCGAAATTGCGGCTTAGGCGGTGGAAATAAATAAAGGCGGCAACCTGCCTTGTTCTTTTGCCGCCCAGCTTCGTTGTTC
>CAZLEE010000149.1:0-11172 GCA_964558455.1 uncultured Verrucomicrobiota bacterium
GGACCGACGCGGCCAGCAAAGCCAGGGTCAAAGCCGCGCAGAGCGCGCTGAACGCATTCAAGGCCATGGGTTGCCAGGCGATGGGCAGGATGCGAATCGGGGCGGTCAGGGCCGAGTACAAGGGGGTCATCGCTGCCAGACGCCAATCCAAGGGCAGCGAATGCCATTCCCAGCCCGTGACGCGGGCGGTGACCGGCAGGCTGGTCAGCGTCACCCAGTGGTCCAGGGTGAGTCCGTAGAGAATCAGGGCCGCGAGAAGCACCAGCCATGGACATAAAAGGATGGGGCGCGGGGATGTGACGCTGCTTTTTGTTTCGTTCGTCATGAGAAGATAGTCTGTTTCAAGTCACGGGTTCGTGGCAAGTTTATAAGCGACAACACGACGGCGGCGTCAAGGCGCTTCGCCGGACGCCGTGTGCCTCAAATCGGCCACACACTCGACGTGCTGTGTTTGCGGAAACATGTCCAACGGGATAATTCTCTTTAATTCAAAGACATGATCCGCGCATAAAACGTTCAAGTCCCGCGCCAGGGTGGCCGGATGGCAGGAAACGTAGAGCACCTGGGCGGGCGGCCGCAGCCTCATGGCTTGCAGCATGTCGTTCGGACAACCGGTGCGCGGCGGGTCTAGGATCAGCGCCGTGCCGGCGGGGGCAAATTGCTTGAGCAATCCGGGCAGGAGTTCCTCGGTCCGGCCCACGACGAATTCGCCGTTGGGGGCCTTGCGGTCGATGGCGTTCTGGCGGGCGGCCTTGATCGCGGCCACATCCACTTCGACCCCGGCGTAACGTTCCACCATCCCGGCCAGTTCAATGCTGAAAAATCCGACTCCGCAATAGGCGTCAATCAGAAAACGGCAGCCGCTGTCCTGGATGCGGGATTTCACCGTCGCGACCAGTCCGGGCAGCAGGAAAAAATTGTTTTGAAAAAACGAATCGCGCGGCACAACCCAGCCATCGGGCGCGATGCGCAGCACGACTTTCAATCCCCCCTTGGGCGGCGGATTTAGCCGCACCTGCGTGATTTGTTGGTTGAGGGGGGATTCGGCAATTTTACATTCTTCAATATCGACCACCAGGCGGTTGTCCGCCCGGATGAAGCCGATGTTCAGGCCTTGTTTGAATTTATCCCACTGGCTGCGGATCATGATGCGGTTGCGATAGCCGTAGGGTTGAGGGCAGGGGACAACGGGGTCAATCACCGCGTCGCCGAAGTGGCCGATGCGCTGGAACAAGTCGCCAATCTGCTTGCGTTTGAGGCGGAGTTGCTCGGGGTAGGCGAGATGTTGATATTGACAGCCGCCGCAATCCCCAAAATAGCGGCAGACCGGCTGGACACGCTCCGGGGAGGGTTCGATCACCTGGATCAGCCGGGAGCGGGCAAACCGCTGTTTGACCTCGGTTAATTCCACCTCGACCTTTTCGCCGAGCGCGACGAATGGCACGAAGACCACAAATTCCCCCTGCCGTCCGACTCCCTCGCCGCCGAAGGCGATGTCATCTATGGTCAGGGTCAGCCTGGCGCCGGGGGAGAAAGGCGGTGGTTCCACAATTTTTTACGCGACGGCGGTGAGACGCGCCTGGTCGTGTTTGGCGAGGGTGGCCCGGACTTGGGCGGCGGTGTTGGACGGGGTCAAACCGTACTTCTCGCGCAGATATTCCACGGTGGAGGCGTGCTCGATGAATTGATCGGGCCAGGCGATGCGCACCACGGGCGTCGCTATGCCCTTATCACTCAGAAGTTCCAGAACGCTGGATCCGTAGCCGCCGGGCAGCACATGATCCTCCAAGGTGACGACAACGTCCGCGGACCGGGCAAAAAACTCGTGCGCGCCGACATCCAGCGGCTTGGTGAAACGGGGATTGATGACCGCGCAGTCAAAGCCGTCCGCCATTAACAAAGCGGCCGCTTCCACGGCGACATGGTGCATGTTGCCCAACCCGAAGAGGGCCACTTTGCGGCCGCCGGCGCCGGCAAAATTTCGGGTGATTTCGGCGCGGCCTATCTCCAGCAAGGCCGGTTGTTCCTTGACCGGCACGCCTTCCCCGGCTCCGCGCGGGTAGCGGATGCAGCAGGGATGTTTCTGGTGGGTCGAGGTGAACATCATGTCGGCCAGTTCGTCCTCGTTGCGCGGCGACATGGCAATGAGATTCGGCACGCAGCGCAGATAGGCGATGTCAAATAAACCGTGATGGGTGGGGCCGTCGTTGGCCGACAACCCGGCGCGGTCCATGCAGAAAATCACCGGCAGATTCTGCAAGGCCACGTCATGCACGATGCAGTCGAAGGCCCGTTGCAAAAAGGTGGAGTAAATGGCGCAGACCGGATGATAACCCATCGTGGCCATGCCGGCCGCGAACAAAACGGCGTGCTCCTCCGCGATGCCCACGTCGTAATAACGATTGGGCATGGCTTTTTCCAGTATCTTGAGGCCGGTTCCGCTGGGCATGGCGGCGGTGATGCCGACAACCGAATTATCTTTTTGACAGAGTTTGACCATGGTCTGGCCGAAAACGTCCTGATAACTCGTCGGCGTCCCCGGCTGGACGGGCGGGGTGTTTCCGGTCAATGGATCGTAAGGCCCCAGGCCGTGGAATTTTTCCGGGTGACTCATGGCCGGCTGGTAGCCTTTGCCTTTTTTGGTCAGCACGTGCAGCACCACCGGCGCATCGCAGGTCTTGGCATATTCCAAAGAGCTGATGAGGAGGGGCAGGTTGTGGCCGTCGATGGGGCCGAGGTAGCGCAGGCCCATTTCTTCAAAGATCAGGCTGCTGCCGTGGCCGCCGCGTCCGTCGGCTTCGGGTTGATCGGGATTCTGCTCCAGCGAAACGCCCGCCAGGACGCCTTTGATCATTTCCTCGGCTTTCAGGCCGAATTTGATGGCCAGTTCGCCTTTGGGCATGCGTTTGACCCAGCGTTGCAGGTCTTTTTGCACCCGGTTGTATTGCGGATGCGTTATCAGCTTGTTGAGGTGCGAGGAAATCGCCCCCACGTTTTTGGCGATGCTCCACTCGTTGTCGTTGAGAATCCCGATGAAACGCTTGGTGGTATGCGAGATGTTGTTCAGGGCCTCGAAGGAAATACCGTTGGTCAGGGCGGCGTCGCCAAAAATGCAAACCACGTTTTCGTCCGATTTCCGCTGGTCGCGCGCCGCGCACATGCCGAGGGCGGCGGACATGGCCGTGCCGGCGTGCCCGGCTCCGTAGCAATCATGCTCGCTCTCCGTCCGCAGGGCGAAGCCGTTCAGCCCGTCCGTCGTCCGGATGGTTTGGAAGCGGTCTTTCCGTCCGGTCAGCATCTTATGCACATAGCTCTGATGGCTGACATCCCAGACAAACTTGTCGTAAGGGGTGGAAAAAACGAAATGGAGCGCGATGGTCAATTCCACCACTCCGAGGTTGGGGCCGAGATGCCCGCCGTTTTTGGATAATTTGTTAATCAGGTCGAAACGGATTTCCTCAGCCAGTTGCTGCAGTTGTTCGAGGTTCAGTTTTTTAACGTGGGAAGGATGATCCACCATGTCGAGATAACGGCTCATATATTTTCGTCCACGCCGGGCGCGGGCTTTAAAATCAATTCCCCTTTGGGATTTTTCTCCAATTGTTGGATTTTTGACTCGGCTTCATTCAATTTGGCCAGACAAAGCTGCGATAGGCGCGCTCCCTCGGCATAGCGTGCCAGCAAAGTGTCCAAAGGCAGATCCTGCGCCTCCATGGACTCGACGATGGATTCGAGCCTTTTCAGCGCCTCCTCGAACGGCAAGTCTTGGGAATCCGCGGCGGCGCTCTCCACGCCTTTAGCTTTCGGCATAATCGCAACTTAGAGGAATCAACTCCTTCCGTCCAGTAGGAAGATTTGATCGGGGGGTCGTTTTTCCCAGTCCCGGGCGTCACGAGTCCTTGGGCGCGAATAGCTTCGCGGCCATCTTCATCCCGGCGATCTGGGTTCGCCGTTGCGTGGCTTGGAATTGTTCAAAGGCCGCCAGTTGCTCCGGCGTCAATATCAGCCCCGCTTGGGCGAGGAACGACTGGTCAAACTGCTCCTCTTCCCGCGTGAACGCGGCGATGTTGTCCTCGCCGAACATCACGGGATAATTGGTGTTGGCCTGGTTTCGGCGGCTTAAATCCGTCGTCCAACCATATTGGGCGCGCGCCTCGCCCAGCGCCCGGACCAATTGCTCCGTCTGTTCCGCGTTTAATGCCTTGGGCGTTTTGGCCCATTTGCTGTTAAACTGGCTTGCCAGCGTCCGGTCGGGGATTGTTTTCTCATATTGTTGAAACGCCGGGTAATTCTCCCCGCCCAAAAGCTGCCGGATTTGCGCCCCGCAATTTTCCGTCTCCTGTTTCATTTCCAGGGTCAATGCCGCGCGTCGCTCCGCGTTTTTCCTGCTTCCCATCAACGACATGCCCGCTTTCACGCCCACCATGGTTTTTTTCAGGATCAAATCCTTCAACTGCTTCTGTTGGTCGGAGGTCAGGTTTAGTTGTTGGAAGAGCGGCCCGTAGGTTTTGTCAATAATCGCCGACGGCCCAAGCGCGCCTTGTAAAAGCGGCCCGAAAGCCTTGCCGAAAAACGATGCCGCTCCCGGCATAATTCCGCCTTTCCGGGCGAAAATCATCGCAAACACCACAAAGGCGAGCACTGCAACCAAAAGACACCCTCCCACATCCCGCACCCAGGGGCCGTAATGAATCCCGGGTCGCGGCGCTCCGGGGTTAAGAAAAAAGGGCAGCACATACCCAAGCCCCCCGCCGAGCAGCGCAGTGCCAAACATGATGACTGCAATCGAAATCAAAGGGTGCCGCAAAACCCGTTGGGAAGGGACCGGCGGTGTTCGAAAATTGAGCATCCGCCGTGTTCTTCGGAAAAACCAGAAAATGACCAGCGCATTTATCGCCACGACCACGGCGCACCTGTCCCAATGTTGCTTCCAAGGCAGCAAAACGCACGTCCCCGCAAGCATGATAAGGAATGGGATCGTGCCCCTGACCGCTTTCCGAAACGCTTTGCGGTCTGTTTCGGGGCCGGGTTCGCCGACCGCGTCGTAAATTGTTCCCTCTTCCATCCCAATCTGAATCCCCCGCCTCACCATGGTCGTCATCACCCACACGCCATTGATCACGACGGCAAGAAGCGTCGCCGCCAGCACAATGCCATAGGCCAGAGACCGATGGGAAAGCCGTGGAAGCCAAAAGCAGCTCACCGCCATGGTCGCCACGAAAAAGGCCATTTGAAACCAGGCCGTCCGCACCATGAACCGCCGTTCCCGGGGCGATTTGGTGTCATCAATCGCCGTCTTCCAGGAAAAGGCCATGGCTCCCACCATGCTTGCCAAACCGCCCATTGCGGCCATGGAAAACAGGCCCTTGATCCCTGCGCCGCCTTTGGCTGCGGCGATGCCGGCCGACGCCGTTTTGGCTGTGGCAACCACGAGAGGCAGCGCGGCCACCACTCCCTGGGTGAAGGCCATTCCCGGCCCGGTTTTTTCGAGCGCGACCTCCACGAACGCCATTACTTCTTCCTGCAACAATTTCCGCCCGCGCACCATCCGCTGTCTCACCGCTTCCTCTGTCATCTCCAGATTTCGCGCCACGGTCTCAACCGATTGATGTTCCCGATAAAACAGCACCAGCGGCAGCCGGTAGGTTTCAGGAATCCGTTCCAGGGAGCGCCAAAGAATTTCCGCCTCCTCCCGGCTGATGGCCCGTTCCGCCGGCCACGGCTCCGGCGAATGGGGTTCGTCAATGGCGTCGAGCGATTCGGCGCGATGGCTCGGTTCCCGGCCCTGGGTCCGCGCGGAATGATGGACGAGATTGCGCGCGATGCCGCAAAGCCATGGGCGCAGACTGGCCGGCTCGCGCAAATCGGCCAGATGTTTCCATGCGGCGAGGAATGTTTCCTGCGCCATATCTTCGCTCTGGCTCAGGCTGCCCGTGGCGCTGTAAGCCAGCGAACAGACGAGCGATTGATAGCGCGAAACAATCAGCCCGAAAGCCTCGCAGTCGCCCGCGAGACTGGCGCGGACCAACTCCTCATCGCTGCTGGTAACGGCGGTGTCATGGTGCCTGTCATCATATCGTCAATACAGTGACAGAAAAGCCCGAACCCGTGACAAGGTTTCCGCAAAAATCGCAACGCGGTTTCTGGCCGGGTTGCGGCGCGGGGATTGGCGCTTGCTCATAATGGACGAATCCGATAATACCATGGTCATGATCACGCGATTTTACGCTGACAACTTCAAGTGTTTGGCGAACGTCACCCTTGAATTTGAACCGTACTCCGCTCTCGTCGGTCCGAACGGTTCGGGCAAGAGTTGTGTGCTGGAGGCTTTGCGTAATATCACGGATCTATTGGCGCAACGAAGCAACACCGAAAAATTGTTCCCGACAAAATCGCTGACCCGTTGGGACAAACGATCCGAACAACTCTTTGAACTGGATGTCCGGCTCCCGGCGGAGGGTGAAGGCGCCGATGCGCTGGTCGGCGGCCTGTATCATTACGCCCTGCGGCTCAGTCACGACAGATTGCGCGAGAAGAACCGGATTGCCGAAGAAAAACTCACCTTTGAAGGCAGGACGCTTTACCGGGGATTGCTCGACAAATCGGATGCGGACGAAAATGGCGGCGCCCCTGTCCTGCGAGCGGAGCTTTTTAAAGACAGCGGGGCCAAGGGTTCGGAAACCTTGATGGATTGGAATCTTTCCGGCATCTCCAGAATCCAGCCGCGGGCCGAAAATCGCTTGCTGCAACGCTTCCGACAGTATCTGGCCCATGTGGTCGTCTTGTCGATCAATCCGGCATCGGTGACTGCCGAAGCCCGGCGGGAAGAGGATATGGTGAGTTTCCATGGGGAGAATTTTGCGGCTTGGTTTCTTTACCTGCATAATAACCAAGCCATGGCCTGCCGGGAGGCGGAACAAAAACTGCAGGAGGGCGTCCTTCCAGACTTGGCGCTTTTTCAAACAGAGTCCGATGGCCGGATGCAGGTGGCGACAGCGATCTATCAAAACAACGGGAAAGAGGACATCAAGTTGCGCCTGGACGAGCTTTCCGCCGGCCAATGCTCAATGGTCATCCTTGAACACGCCCTGGCCGTGACCAGGGCCTGGCGGAGCAGCGTGATTATTGATGAGCCTGCCAACTTTCTCGGGCTTGCTGAAATCGAGCCGCTGCTTCTGCGATTGCAGAACAACGCGGATGAAGGCCAGGCCCAAGCCATCATCACAAGCCACCATCCGCTGGCGTATGATTCGGTCGCCGAACGCGCCGGCTTGTGGCTGGAACGCACTGCTCTCGGTTCAACGCAAGTCAAGCGCGTCTCCGCCATGACGGAAGGCCTGAAGAAAACAGACATTCCGCTTTCGGAATTAGTGGCGCGCGGCTGGGTATCGCAAAATACGCCCGCGCCGTAGTCCGCCAGCGTATCACACCGCCAAAAACCATGAGCCGATACTGTAAAATAGTTGTGTTGCCGGAAGACGCGGAACACGCCGCTCTGGCAAGAGGATTTTTTCAAGGGCGCAATGTGGATACCAGGTGTTACACGCTTACGTCCCATTGGACCGGCAGCAACGGAAATAATGCCGCCGTTCGCCGTTGGTTTTGCGAAGAAATACGTTTTCAAGCCAGCCGGCTTGGCCCACGAGAGTCCATCCTCGCCTTGATTGACGAAGACGGCCAGGGCTTGGAGGCTCGCCGGAATGAGATTAAAAACGATCTAAAATCACTCGGCCTGCCGGATATCAATCCATCTGAAGGGCGGTGTCTTGTGCTGCCCATGCGAAACGTGGAGACTTGGATGGTTTGGGCGGCTCGCTGGCAAGCTGCCGGTTGCCCTGCTTCTCCCACAGCCCCGTCCGGTTGCCTGCCCGTAAGCGAGTTGAATGATTACAAACGCTTCAAAACTCCCGACGGAAATCCTTTGCCGGAGGAACCGTTGCAAAACGCGTATAAGACTGGCAAGGCAATCGCCAGCCTCGATCCGGCTGCGCCGCCTTCCGGGCTGCCTCCGGCGCTCCAAGCCGTTCTTCAACCGCTGAGTGAATTTCTCCGTTGCGCCAGGCTTTGAACGCCAGCGTCAGTAGCCGGACTTTTTGCAGTACGGTCTGCCAGATTGTGCTGGGAGAACCTGATTTGTGTGCGGGGGGGTGACAGAAGTGGGTTGATCTGATCGAAAACAGTTACCGGACGAGAAGCCGTTCCAGTATTTGGTAGTTGGTGCGGGCGAGGCCGAGACGGCGGTAAACCTCCTGCGCGTGCGTGTTGTGGTTGTCAACGTAAAGGCGGAAGCCGCAGACGTCCGGGCTTTTGCGGGCCTGTTCATCAATGTGGGCCAGGAGGGATTTGAAAACGCCCTTGGAACGAAAATCCTTATGCACATAGACGCTTTGCAGCCACCAGAAATTGCCGTTGCGCCAATCGCTCCATTCGTAAGTGACGAGCAGGAGGCCGATCAGCCGCCCGTCTTCGCAGGCGGCGAAATAGGTTCCCCGGCTTGGATCGCGCAAGACCGCTTCAACCCCGGGCCGCACCACGGCCGGATCAAGCGTCATGCCCTCGCTTTCCAGGGCGAGGACAACATTGAACTCAGTGATCACCGCCGCGTCCGACATGGTTGCTTTCCTGATGTCCATATTAAAGGATTGCGCTAGCCGGCCACGCCGCCCGGAGTGGCGGGTTTGATCCCCGGCGGGAGCGGGGGGATGACGTCCGGGTGTTGATACATTTTCGGACGGAGCACGCCGACAAAGGGAAGGTTGCGGTAACGCTCCGCGTAATCCAGTCCGTAGCCGACCGCGAATTGGTCGGGAATCTCAAATCCGACGTAGTCCGCGCTGATCTTTGCCACCCGGCGCGCCGGTTTGTCCAGCAGCACGCAAATCTTCATCCGGCGCGGGCGCTGTTTGCCCAGTTTGGCCGTGACCTGGCTGAGGGTTCTGCCGGTGTCAAGAATATCGTCCACCACCAGGACGTCGCGCCCGCTGACGTTCAGCCGCAGTTCCTTGGTGAAAACGAGGTCGGACGACACCGTGCCCGCCCTGTAACTGGAAACGCCGATGAAATCCAGGCGCAGGGGCAGGGAAAGGCGCCGCAGCAAATCCGCCAGGAAAACAACCGTGCCGTTGAGCAGGGCCACGACGACGAGATCACCCCCGGCAAAATCCTTCTGGATTTGGCGCGCCAGGGAACGCACCCGGCGGGCCAGTTGCTCCTCGGAAATAAGGACGTACTCAATTTCTCCGCGCCAGCGTCGCGGCGGTTTTTGATGGTCTTGGATCATTGTCGCAAGAATCAAATTTTAAGTCCAAAGCGGCGGCGGGGAAGCTTAAAATTGGTCCATCTGCTTTAGTCGTCGTCGGGCGTTTTTTGCGCCGCCCATTGCGGATAGGGTTGGCGGGTTCCCTTGACGGCGCGCCAGAGGATGCGGTTGAGTTGGTCTTCCGGGCATTGATCCGCCTCGGCCAGGGGAAGTCGCGCGGAGGCGCGGGCGTCCTTGCGCAGTTGGGGGTCGGAAATCTTTTTCGGGTCGGGATTCATATCATCCAGCCGGACGAGATTGGGCACGGAATCAAACGGGGTCAGGTCGGGCGTGTTGGTGAAACAGTCAAACATGGGGGTGGCGGTTGCGTCCATTTGATTCATGGGCGGCAGGCACAGCATCAGTTCGATGGTGCGCAAGAGGCTGGTGGTGTTGTAAGGGGTGGACACGATCTGGCCGCGCTTCGTGTAAGGACTGGCCACAAAAGCCGTGGTGCGGTAGGCGCTGGCGTGATCCCATCCCGCCTGCGGATCGTCTTCGATGGAGAAAATACAGGTTTGAGGCCAAAACCGGCTGTGGCTGACCGCCTCGATCACCTGTCCGAAAGCCAGATCGTTGTCCGCCACCTGCGAGGCGGGTTTGGGCGATCCGGCCAGCGCGCCGGAGGTGTGGTTGTTGGGCAGCCACAAAATCAGCAGATCGGGCAGCGCGCCGGTTTGCCCGGATTTTTTCAGATCGGCAATGAATTGCGACGCGCGGTAAATATCCGGCACATCCAGATTCCACCCAAAACCGTTGGTCGCCACGTACGGGACGAGCGATCCAATATGCGGCTCGCTCCACAAACTGAGATCGCCGCCGCCGTTGGTGAAGTCCCGGTAAAAATCAAGGAAACGCGGCTGCCGCTGATGAGGCGTGTTCCAGCGCCAGCGGGCAAAGGTGAATTCTCCATAGACCCGCAGGGATTTGCCGCGCGCAATCGCATCGTCCCAGATGAAACCCGCCGGGGAATAAGCCAGGGCATCCACCTCGTTGGTTTGCGCGCCGGCCGGATAACTGCGCGGAAAACCGGCGAACGATTTTTCCATGTAATCGGTGGCGATGGCGCTGTCGGTCCATTCGTGGCCGTCGGAACTT
The DNA here is from genome assembly GCA_964558455.1 of uncultured Verrucomicrobiota bacterium. GTDB lineage: Bacteria > Verrucomicrobiota > Verrucomicrobiia > Limisphaerales > Palsa-1400 > DASRLE01. The sequence goes on from CAZLEE010000149.1 coordinate 10,397, forward strand.
TTTGCGCCGGAACAATAGGTGTGATCCAGCAGCGTGAATTCGCGCGCGAGCTTGTGCTGGTTGGGGGTCGTGTTTTTCCCGAATATGCAAAGCGACGGGTCGCTGTCGCCTTCGCCCATGTCACCCAGCACCTGGTCATAGGTGCGGTTTTCTTTGATAATATATATGACATGCTTGAAAACGGACGGCTCGCCCGCCCGTTCCGGCACCGGGCAGGGGGATTGGCCCGGGCGCGGCGGAAGCTTGGCCCCGGCCAGCAGCGGATAACGCATGTCCGCCAGCGCCTGCCGCGTGTAGGCGGCCAAACGGTCCGCCGATGGCGCCGGCACGAGGGAAATGGAGCCGTTGCACAAGCCGGTGGTGAATTCCGGACGCCCGCCGGATGTGTTCGTGAGGCCGGGATGGAGTCCCTTGATATTCGCCACGCAAATGGTTTTGTCCTTCGCATCAAACGCCACCGCCCCGGGAAACCAGCCCACCGGTATCAATCCCTCCAGTTCGGAATCGCCCGGCTTGAAATGGATCACGGCCACGGCGTTTTGCGTGCCGTTGCAGACGTAAAGTTTTTTCCCCGATTTATCGAAGGCCAGGGCGTTGGGTTGCGCGCCGAAAAAGTCCCCCGCCTTCTGCCGCGCCCCGATGGTTTCCACGAGTTCTTCCGTGCGGGTGTCAATCACACTGGTGGTGTCGCTCCCGGCATTGGCCGCCGCCACATAACGCCCGTCGGGCGAAAGCGCCAGCGCCGATGCGTGCAGCCCGGTGAGAATTTCCTTTTG
>CAZLEE010000150.1:0-11099 GCA_964558455.1 uncultured Verrucomicrobiota bacterium
TGGCCATCAGCACGTTACTTCGCAAATCCCTCCCCAATTCCTATACGGCATTGAGTCTAAAGAATGGGGTCCACCTCATTGGACGGAAACGCCCGTATCGAGAATTGATGTTATGCCTGGCTGGATTCCCCGTTCGTTTTGCGTGCGGCATAATCGTGGCAAACAGAAGAAACATTACAGCCAAGACGATTGTTACGTCTCCCGAGACTAATGAAACTCATCTGTCTCATGGTAGCGGTATGGACTTTTGTTGCTTTCTCCGCACCAGTTCGGGCAATGATCACGCCTCCCGGCACTCAGGTTCTGCTGGGTTGGGCCTCGCTGGGTTCAGGAACGACATATTACGTCCAGTCCAGCACAAATTTGCCAACGTGGACGACCTTGATCAGCACGGAAGCGACGAGCGCAAGCCTGAGTTTAAACGGAGTTGACTCATGTATGTTCCGCTTGTTGGCCAGCAACGCTCCGCCGCAGTCGGCGACTTGGGCTTGGGGGGCCAGCACCCCGGCGGCCTCTGTTGCGGGTTATTACGTTTATTACGGCGGAGCGACGGGGAATTACACGAACCGCATTGATGCCGGACTGGCTACAAACTATGTCATGAACAACCTGCTGGCGGGATCGACTTATTACGTTGCGGCGACGGCTTATTCGTCGGATGGCGAGGAATCAGGATATTCGAACGAGGTCGTGTGGCAATGTCCGCTGCTAATGAACATTCAGCCATCGCCATGAAGAAATAGGCCGGGGAATGCAACCGATCCGGCCCAAGGTCAGCTTTCCGCCGAAATCAATCCCGCGCGCAGTGCAAACCGCACCAGGCCCGGAACATCATGAATGTTCAAGTAGTCCATAATCTTCATGCGGTGGTATTCGACCGTCTTTGGGCTGATCTTCAGGATCGCGGCGATTTGCTTCGTGTTTTGACCCTGGGCGATGAGTTGGAGAATCTCGCGCTGCCGGTTCGTCAATTGTCCGAGCGGGCTTTTCTGGTCGGCAACCGTTTTCAATGGGAGTCTCTTGAGGAGTCCCGGGGAGGTTCCTTGGGGAAGGTTGATTTCGTTGCGAACCACGCGTTGCAAGATCGTCACGGCTTGTTCGGCTCGGGTTTCGGCCTGCTCCGTCCGGGTTTTAGCCCGCTCAATCCGCGTTTCTTTTCCAGCCACATCCTCATGTTGATGTTTTTTATTCATTTCAGCGGCCCAGTTGGATCTGGGCGGGATGGCTTCAAACCTGCCAGCGCTCCTAAAATGGTTTTTTGCACCGCCGGATTAAAAAGATTTCCCAAATGGCCGCCCTGCTGGAAAACCGTGAAATTTTCCGCTTTTGTTGTGGCGCGGAGCCAGGCCACGTCCTCGTCCTCCAGAAGAAAATCATTTTGATTGATAATGACGCGGGTATTGGGGTTGGCGCGCAGACCGGCGTCGTAGGTCCGCAAATCACCGGCTTTTTCCAAAACTTCCACCGGCGATGTCATGCCGCGGGCCTGATAATACGGAATCACAAACTTCGTAAAATAATCCTGGAAGGAATATTGCAGGATTTCCCGATATACTGGCTCCCGCCTGTAATCCAATATCGGGCGATGCAGCACTCCCATATTATGTCGCCGCTGACTGGTGTAAATAATGTCCCGCAGGGCGAATCGAAAAGTCAGTCCGATGAGAAATTTGGACTCAATGGCGTTAAAGGGAAGCGAGGTTTGCGGCGTGAGTTTGTTCTTGCTCAGGGCGGCCATCTTCAAAAAGGTGTTTTCGATATTATCGGTTTGCTCCGCGGACGGCCAGGCCAATGGAGCCTGGTAAAATTCGTCCAACTTGGAAACCCCATGGAGCAATCGGACCGGAGTGTTGACGGCAACGTAGCGGTCAAATTTAATCAACGGCGACGGGTTTGTCGGTTCGGTGGAGGCAATGTACAAAGATTCGAATGCGCCCATGGAATAACCCATCAATGCTATGTCACCCAACCGGCCTGGATACAGCACATTCAAATGATGATCGATGTCGGTGAGCGCGACGTGCAGGTCGTGACCATCCACAGGCAGATAAGCCGGCATGGCCGCGGTCGAAGCCTGTTCCATGAACTCGGAATTGAAGGGGCTGCTGACGCATACGGCGGAGAAGCCATTTTTGTAAACCAACTCGGCCAGTGCCAGGGAGGTTTCGGCCAGCCGATGCGAACCCAAGCCCGGCACGATATAAACCACGGGCGCCCTTCCGGGCTGCAACCAATAGGTGAATTTCAATCTCCGGCCCGTGGCCGGAATCAGAACCGACCGGGTCCGGCCATGGTTGGGGAATTCAGGATCTTTGTAGGTGAAGAAAACGGATTCGAGGGTTTCGAGCGAGGCTTCGTCCTGTTTTCCCTTTATTTGGAAATCCGCCACACGGTTCTTTCTCATGAACGTCCAGGCATATTGAATCTCGGAGTACGGGTCCATTTCGGCCTGGCTAAAGCGCACACTTTCGTCCACGGTGTCGGAAAAATCGTTATACATGACTGCGTAGGTGAAATAAGTATAGGGGCCGAGATAAGTCAGTGGATTGTTCGCGTCGAATTTGTATGGGGAGATATAGAGCAGGGGATTGGCCGCCGTGTCGGCTGCCCAGCCGAGGGTGTCCCGTTCATTGCTTGGCCCAAGGATCGGCAGCATTAGGAAACAATCCGGCTTCCAGCCCCACTTGCCAAATGTCTGCCCAAAATCCGCGTCCGATTTCTGAATCTTCCACTTGACCGCCACGTCCCAGAACCCGGCCACCCCGACTGTGGAATTGCAAAAAAAACGGTAGGATTCATCGCGCGCTCCGCTCCACTTTCTCTGGAGCAGATTGTTGATTAACCGTCCCGGATAAGTGAGATTCCTGCCAAAGTTACCTATTCCGGTCCGGACCGGTTTTACGACGACAAAACGATAAACCCTGCCGGTCGGCTTAATGACATCGGTCATAAGCCCCTTGTTGAAGGCCCACATCGCCCGATTTACTGGTTCGATGGGGTCGGGAACGGATTTGGGGAGAACAACGGTCTGCGCCGGCGGCGGTCTTGTGGAGCCGGTGGCCGGTTGCTGCCCGTGAACGAAAGGCGAAAGACACAACGATAGGATCATCAGCGCCACGCCTCCAATTCTGGGGGCCAATTGGCTTCTCAAGCCGCCTTCCCTTCGCGGCCTTGGGGCGGAAACACTGTGGGTTACGGCAATCAACGCAATGGGCACGATCGCCCCGGTCTGGCAATGCCGGATAATAATGGCTTTGACGACCGATTCACTCCAACGGATCGGAATTCCAGTCCGGCTTGGGCTTGGCGGTGGCGATTTCAATGAATCACGATGCTTTGTTGACCACGAAACTCAATCAGATGCGTTTTGATGGCGATCTGAATCATTCCTTTGGCCCTGCGTTTGCCCCAGGCGCGATAACCATCTGCCACGAAATCACCGAAGGTCAACGGCTCTTTCCCGGGATGTGTTTTCGTGGTGAGAGATGAGGAGGATGCGTGTGTTGTGTTCATAACTTTGGTGACCGTCCTTGCGGGCTGGTCTTTTCGGTGATCGTCTGGAGTTCGTCCTGTTGGATGAGATCTTTAACCCATGAGCCGGCCGACACGGAAAACATTTTGCCGTCTTTCCTGACGAATTGCCGCCCTGCAGCAATGAAGGTGACGCCATTTTCGTAACATGCGCATTTACCTTGGGGCGAAAGGGTCACCGCATTGGGCTGGCCGGGGTCGTTCTGGGCGTTGCCGGCCGTGGGCAGACATAATTGCAAAATTACCAGGGAGAGGGTTATCCCCAGGACGCCTTTCGCCATTCCCCGAAACTCCATGTGACGGGAACGGCTCGTATGGCGGATTTCGCGATCTTTCATGCCGCAATAATAGGCCGGGCAACCTTGCTGCCGCCATGGGGTGTAATCCCCATGGCTGCCGGACTGAATCCATCCCGGATATTTCCGGTCAATCTGCGGTTCGCTTGGAGAACCAAAGTCTCTTTTTTCTGGATTCAGGGGGAGGGTTTTTGGAATTCTCCTTGACTGCGGCCATCATCTCTTCCATCCCTTCCTTGATCTCGTTGACCTGGGGATGCACTTCCTTGATGAGATCATGTTCCATCCTTGATAATTTTTCGATTCGTTTGCCTTGCTCGCGGATCTGGTCCAAAAGGAAATTCTGTTTGACTGAAAGCCGGCGCATCCACCAAAAACAAACACCCCAGCAAACGGTTCCGGCCACGGTCATCCAAAAGTCGAGGCTGACTCTATTCATTGTCAATCATTCCGTTTATCGGGAAAATGGGATGGTGGAAAACAAAAAAGGGTTTAAGGGTCAGACGATGGTCAACTGGACGCTGCTTTCGATAATGCCTGCCTCGATGGCATAGCGCGTAAGCCCGGCGGTATCGTGGATGTCGAGTTTCTCCATCAGATGCTCGCGATGCTTCTCGACGGTCTTGATACCGATGCCCAGTTCCACCGCGGTTTCCTTGTTGGCCTTGCCCTCGGCGATCAGTTGCAGCACTTCTGTTTCGCGCGAAGTCAATTGGGCGGCCTTTTTTTTAGGCGATTTCGCGCGGCCGGACGACGGCGTATTTAGACGATCAAGACGCTTGGAAATCGACTCGCTGAAAAATGTCTTTCCTTTCTGGACTTCCCGAATTGCCCGGCACACGTCGTGGGCGGAGGTTTGTTTGAGCAGAAATCCCATCGCGCCTGACTCGGTTGCGCTTTTGACATACGCATCATCGCTGTGCGCGGAAAGGATCAGCACTTTTGTGTTCGGGACGGTTTTGAGTATCTGCCGGGTGGCTTCCAAACCGTTGAGCAGGGGCATGGCAATGTCCATCAAAACGATGGCAGGATGAAGTTTTGTGGTAAAGGCGATGGCTTGGCGGCCGTTTTGCGCTTCGCCGACCACTTCGATGTCGTCTTCGAACTCAAGCATCTTGCGAAACCCTTCGCGCACAATCGTATGGTCTTCGGCCAGAAGGACGGTGATTTTTTTCATAGGCGTGCGGCGGCAGTCACGGGAAGTGACGGCAGTTTAGGTTGATATTTCATGATTTTTGTTTTCAAAAGCGCGCCGGAATCCAAGTTGTCGCGATTGACCTTGTGATTGCCAGGCAAAATTTGTGCGGTGATGGTAGTGCCTTTGCCTGGAGCGGAATCGACATGAAAATGGCCGCCAACCATCTCCAATCGTTCTCTCATGCCGAGCAGTCCAAGCCGTTTGCCTCCTCTTAGCATCACGCGTTCCACCTGAAACGACTTGCCATTGTCTTTTATGGTCATGCCAATGCCGTCCGGCAGTTTTTGGATGAGCACTTCCACCCGGCTGGCTTTTGCGTGCCTGGCCACATTGGTCAGCGCTTCCTGGACGACGCGGAATAGCACCGTGCGCCGGGCCGTGTCTAATTGTTCCACCCCCGCAAAGGCAGTCAATTGTGCGCGGACACCAGTTCGCGCCGTAAAACTTCTCATGAAAGAATGAAGGGCGGGAATCAATCCGAGGTCATCCAGCACCGCCGGGCGCAATTCGCGGGCGAACTGATGCACAATATCCACCGATTTTTCCACCAAACGCTGCGTGCGGGCGATGTTGCGGTCAAGACCCTTGGTGTTGAGCGCGGCCTCCTTTTTCAAGGTGGCCAGCCGGAGGTTGATCCCGGTCAGGGTCTGGGCGATGACGTCGTGCAGTTCGCGACTGATCTCTTTGCGCTCCTCCTCCTGCGCCGACAGAATCTGGCGGGATAATTGCCGTAATTGTTCCTGCAAACGATCCGATTTTTCCAGCAAGAGCGAGTAATGGCGCTCGCTTTTTTTGAGCGCCTCCTCCTCCGCCTTGCGCTGGATGATCTCCAGGTTCAATTCCAGATTCGAGGCGGCCAGTTCCACCGTGCGCCGGCTCAGCGTCTCGACAAATTGTTGCAGGCGGGCAGTCGCTTCCCGCGCGCTGCGCTGTGTGTTTTCAATCGGGGTGATGGCAATGGCGAAGAAAATTCCGGCCTGCTTGATGAGCGCGTCGCGTCGACCGGGCGGGCAGCCTGGCAACAGTTCGGTGACCAGGGTTTGCTCGTGGAGTTTGGCCAGATCCAGCGTTTGCAACCCGGCTGCCATGGCCTTGCTTCCCAGTCCTCGTGCTGACTCGGGGCTTGTTCGCCGCCCTGATTTTAAATGCGTTCGCAACGCATTCTGATAGCGCCGGGACAAGGTGAAGAGCTTGCGTTTCATGCGTTCTTGAATTGACGGGCGACCCGCCGCACGGATTGGGCTGACTTTACCACCAGCCGCTGCGTGCTGACAATTTCATTCTTCAGCCCCTTGGTATTGTTTCGGGCTTCCTGTTTCAAGGAAAACAGCCGGACATTGATTCCCAATAGAGTCTGGGCGATTTCATCCTGAAGTTCACAGCTAATTTTCTTGCGCTCATTCTCCTGCGACGTCAGAACATGGTGGGTCAGTTGTCTCAGATCTTCTTGCAGGCGCAGGGACTCCTTGAGGAGCCTGGCATAGTGCATCCCACTTTTCTTGAGAGCTGCTTCCACGCTTTTGCGCCGGATGATGCCCCGTTGCAACTGACGGTTGGTGGCGGCCAGTTTCCCCGTGCGCAGGTTCAGTGTCACGTTCAACCGGTTCAGGTCAATTTTACTCTGCCGCGCAGCGCGATGCGTTTCCACAATCGGCGTGATGACCTCGGTAAAAAAAATCTCCGCCCGCCTGAGGAACCCGTTTTTCTCGCTGGATAATTCCAGTGCGGCGACTGCTTGCTCGTGAATCCGGGCCAGTTCCAGTGTTTCGAGGCCAAGGACAACCGCCCGCCGCCCCAGTCCCAACGCCGGCGCCAAGCTCGCGCGCGGCCCCTCTCTCAGGTGATTCCGCAACGCTGTCACATACTGCTGTGTCAACCTGATTAATTTTTTTTTCATGCTGTCGTGCCAAACTTGGCGCGGCTACCCGGGAGCCGGGGTCTCTCACCGGCGCGCCGCCAATCCACAGTGAACATCGGGCTATTGTTTCAGTTTGTATATGGGGTAATCACCCCATGGCGTTTCTTCGTCAGGGTTGTAGCCTTTGGGGTTGAGGCGGCTGAAAACAGTCTTCACACAGAACCACTTAGTATAACACCCCATGGCGCGCACGCCGTTGCACAGCCTATTCTTTCTGCATGAAACACAACAACTGCCCCCGACCTCCCAACCAAAGGACGGATGTTGAATCACAGCCAGCCGCAGTCGCGGACTTTGACCAACGCGGACCTGCCTCCGCGCCGTCGTCGGACGAAGCAGCCCCGGGACAGGCTGGCGCCACTGTGCCAGTGCCGCATGAGACCCGAGACCAGCGTTACGATGTTTACGCCCATTGGGGATTAAACGAGTGAAAGAGGCCCCGGAAAATGGAACCATATCGCACGCGATGAAGAAGATTTTCGCCATGCCTGTCGCGCCGGAAGCGCCCCCGGCCGTCAACTGCCCCGCCTTTGAGAACCCCGCCGCAGCCCTCAGCACAATACTACCGCCACCTTACCCGCAGCTTGAGCCGGTGACGACGGACGCAATCATCAAGCGCTTCGAGCCGCTCTTGATACATTGCCCAAAGAACGTAAAAATCCTCCAAACACTGGCAGAAGCCTATGCGTTGAAGGGGATGTTCGACCGGTCCCTGTCTTTTTACGGGCACGCCTTGGAAATAGAAGGTGGCAAAAACGCCGTCATCGAAGAGGCGATTAATAAGATAACTCTGCAGAAATTCGATTTGGAATTAAGCGAGCTTGACCCCAAGGCGCCCGATCACGCCGCCGAGTGCGAACGGCTCCAAAACCTGCGGCTGGTATACCTGTGGCACGCCATGGAAGAACCCCGTTGACGGGTAGGGTTACACCCCATGGCGAAGCATGGGCGCACTGCTTATTGTTGCTCAGAGTCAAGACAGACTTAGCAATAAATAAAAATAATAATAAAATGAAAATGAACACCTTGCTCTCGCTCTTTGCAGCCATGAGCGCCATATTGGTCACAAGCTCGACACTGCGCGCATCCAGCATGGACAGCCGCATTGAGTCATCTGCCAAAAAGTCCTACGTATTTAAAACATACCTCAAGGACGATTCGATCAAGACTTCTTCCGCAGACGGAGTTGTCACCTTGACCGGCACGGTCTCCGAAGAGTCGCACAAAGCCCTGGCCGAGAATACGGTGGAAAGTCTGCCTGGCGTCAAAAGCGTGGACAATCAACTGACAATCACCGGCGAACAGCCGGCTGAACATTCGGACGCATGGATCAGCATGAAGGTGAAGACCGCGCTCCTATTCCACCGCCACGTCAGCGGCTTCGGAACGACGGTGTATGTGAAAGACGGCGTTGTCACCTTGCAAGGTGAAACGGGCAGCATGGCGCAAAAGGAACTCACTACCGAATACGCCAAAGACATTGACAACGTCAAAGAGGTCAAGAATGAAATGACAATTGCCGAGACTCCGGCGGCGCCGGATTCCACCACCGCCGAAAAAATTGATGACGCCTCCATCACGGCTCAAGTCAAGTCGGCATTGATCTCGCACCATTCGACCAGCGCCTTGCACACCAAGGTTACAACGTCGGACGGCGTCGTCACCCTGAGCGGCATTGCCAAGAACGATGCTGAAAAGGTCCTCGTAACCAAGCTTGTTACCGACATTAACGGCGTGAACAGCGTGGTCAACAACATGACCATCGCCGTGCCTGCGGTTGTTAATTAAACCTGATAGTTTTGTCGTTTGGCGCGCGCAAAAGCGCGCCAGCCAGCAAAACGCAAAAAAGGTGGTCGTATGTTATATACAATTGCGATAGTGCTCATCATTCTGTGGCTGCTCGGGTTCGTCACTGGCACGATGGGTGGCTTGATTCATATTTTGCTCGTCCTCGCTGTCATTGCAATTTTGCTCAGAGTCATTTCCGGCCGAAACGCAGTGTGACGGAGGCGGGGGAATCTGCCAGCGGCATTTGCACAATGCCGCCATACCAAAACACACACGCTGACATGCCTGAAGAAATGGAGTTGAGGGCGGTTTAGTCGTTATGACCCGGCGGAGTTTTGCGATTTACCGCCTTGACCTCAGATCGAAGCAAATCCAGAAACCGGTGCAATACCGGATTGCTGTCGCGTCGCCGCCACACTGCACCCACAGTCCATAACGCAGCCCGCTCTTGCAGTGCGTGGATTCTCAATCCGCCAAACCGGCGGCTCCACGATGATTCCGGGATAATAGACAACCCCATCCCGGAGCCGACGAGGGCCAGCGCCGTTGTTATTTCCGAAACTTCTTGGACGATATGCGGGTGAAAGCCGTGCCTCGCGCATAGTTTCAGGATGCGATCGTAGAGGCCCGGCGACCGCTCCTTCGACAGGAGGACGAACGGCATGTCGTGACAGTCCGCGAGGTCCGTAATCGCCCGCTGAGTTTCATCCAGAGGCGTCACAAGCGCCAGTTGTCCTGAAAGCACCGTCCGCGTTTCGAGCGCCGGCGTCGAGGGCGGCAAGGGCAGTCTCGCAAAACCAACATCAAGCTGCCCGTTCTGCAGATTGGTGATTTGCTCGGCGGTTGACATGTCGCGCAGCGAGATTTCGATATCCGGCTCAAGCGTGCGCAGCTTGACGATCAATTGCGGAACCAGTTCGTAAGTATAATAGCCAAAGCCGACATTGAGCCGGCCGCCCCGGCCCTGGGCTTCTTTTTGCGCGTTTGCCAATATGCGTTCGAATGACGCCACCAACTCCCTGGCCTGAGGAACAAAACGCGCGCCCAAGGTTGTCAGAGTCGTGCCATGCTTGCCCCGTTCGAAAAGTTTGCCGCCCAGCGATTCCTCCAGCCGGTGCATTTGCTTCGTCAGAGCGGGCTGGCTGACATGTATTGCCTCGGCTGCGCGTCCGAAATGAAGGTGTGCGGCCAAAACCGTGAACGAGCGGAGTTCTTCAATGCTCATGCCTTAAAGTTATCACCACCATGAAATAATACCATTAGAAATGGCAGCCGGGGACCGCTATCGTTCAGCATGGTTCGATCAAGAACGTTGCAAAGATTTAAAATGGCGGCCATGGACTTGGACGGCACGCTCCTCGGCCCTGATGGTCAAATCAGTTCTGAGAATATGGATGCGGTTCAGCGACTGCAGAATGCCGGTTTGCATGTCGTGCTTGCCTCGGGACGCCACTATAAAAACATGCGCCGATTCGCAGACGAGTTGCCGGGCGTGCAGTGGCTTATTTCCTGCCAAGGAGGGGAGTTATGTGATGTCAATCGGACCACGATTTTGACTGCCAAGTTTCTGCCGGCCGCAAGGGTCAGGGAGAATTTGGATCTGGGCGCGTCGCTCGGTTTCTCGACGATCGCGTATGCGGTTGATGGGGTCTTTACCGATTCAGATTGGAATCCGGATTTGGAGATCTACGCCGGACTTTCCGGCAGCCGTCCGCTCCGTTGTCATGCCCGGGAACTTTTTAACCGGCAGATATTCAAACTGATTTGGATGGGCAGTTCCAGCGATATAGAGCGAACGTTGCAACAGGGCCTGTTCAATACGGCGGTTGTTCAAGCGATGCGCACCCATACGCGATTCCTGGAATTTATGCCTGTGGGCGTGTCAAAGGCGTCGGCTCTGGAAATTATCGCCAGGCGTCTTGGCGTGAATCCGTCGGAATCAATCGCTTTCGGCGATGGCGACAACGACGTGCCGATGTTTGGTTGGGCCGGTGTTTCGGTGGCAATGGCGCACGGTTGGCCTGCAGCCCTTCGCAAAGCGACTTATACGACGTCCGATGGGCCGGCTGAGACGGCCTTGGCGCGCGCCATTGATTTGCTGTTCGACAACAATCTTGTCATGGCAGCCGGGGAGTCGCCGGAGTGTGTGGCCGCACCGCATGCGGCATAGAGATTTTCGAAAACCCGGCGGTCACCCGACTTCGTTTATGCATCGCAGTGCATTGAGCGCCCGGGGATAACCCACATACGGCAATAATTGTGTGACAACACACAACAATACCTCTTTGTCATTTCCAATATTTATATTGCCTTGGTCTGGCTATCCTATTGACGCAACCTGACTCAATGGGTAGTGCTTGGTGAGCGA
>CAZLEE010000151.1:0-11098 GCA_964558455.1 uncultured Verrucomicrobiota bacterium
CTGGCCATCAGCACGTTACTTCGCAAATCCCTCCCCAATTCCTATACGGCATTGAATCTAGCCCGGGAACGAAATGGGGCGAGCAATCTATTTCAAAATAGTTTTCCACCCGGACAACGGATGTCCACCCGCCGCCCTGGGGTGGCGGGATAAACAATGATCGGTTTTTCCCCTTTATGGAGCCAACTGGAAGAACAATTCGTTTGTGCTTCCGTGAGCAATGGTAACCGTGTCATTCGCCCCGCTGACCACCACCCCCGACACAGGCGTCCACGTAATCGGCTGAAGCAGATTCGTGGTCACCTCCAGCGAGACATCCCAATTAGTCGGCCAGGAAAGAATGATGTTGGGAGGGTTGTTAGAGATGGACAACGCAGGCGGATGCGTGGTCAGCAGCGCGGAGGCGCTGCCCGTGAGAGTCGCGCCACTATCAGCCGGAGCCGGATCGGTATTGCTGCCTGTCACCGTATAAGTGCCCAAGTCTGCAGCCGTCGCCCCAAGGATGGTCAGGGAACTCGTGCTGGAACCGGCATACTGACTGCCATCGTTCAACGTCACCGGACCACTTCCGTTATTGAAGGTCCATGTATAATTACCGGCGACAGGGTTGCCTGCGTTCTGGCTGGCGAAGACCACGTTCGAACCAGGCATTAGGTATTGGTTGTAAAGCGAAAGTTCCGGCGCGGCCGTCGGAGTCACCGAAGCCCAGGTCGTGCCGATGCGCAGGTCAGAGAAATAGCGCAGTCCGGGCCATTCAACGCCATGAATGGCAAAGCTGTGGATGGCCGAATTGGGTTGTCCAAAACCGCTGGGACCAAGAGCGGCGACAGGCACATTGGTGGTGCCAAACGTCGAACTGGGCGGATTGAACCACAACGAAACGACGTCATCCGTGTTTGAGCTGGCGCCGGAATTAATCTGGTAGCAACCGACCACCAGAATATCCTGGTTATTTTCAAACGTGTCGCTCCACAAGGTGCCCGCATCCACGCCCTGATTTCCGGTGATTCCCGCGCCTTTGTAAAGGCCCAACTGGTAAGTGCCGGTGCCGCCCGGTTGGGCGGCAGTAAGGATGCGGAGGTTGAGTTTGAGATTAAAGGACGTGCCGTCATACGCGTTATTACAAAACGCCGCAATGCAATCAGAAGTGGCCATGGTAAAAGTGTCGCAGTTCAAAAGAAAAGAGAAATAAACGGATGTGCCGGGGGCGAAACCATTCTTGGAAAATTGCAACTGATCATTGTCCGTGGCCGAGGGAGAAACATCCATATACATGCAATTAGCGCTGCTGCCGGCCAAACCGGGCCAGGGGTAACCGGGGGCGTCGTTGCCGTTAAAATAAGAGAAAAAGTTTTGAGCAATGACCATGCAGGTGCTGCTGCCCGAATTATGGTACCAGTAGGCAGGTTCGCCGGTCGCCTGGTTGTAAAGGTTCGTCACGCCTTCCCAATTGTAGGGGGCATTTGGGCCGCTCATTCGGCCGTAGGAGTCAAACGGTTCGTAAATAACCTGGTTGGGAACCGAGGTGATCGGGCCGCTGATTGCGAACACGTTGCTGACGACTCCAGCCTGATTGCTGATCACCACCGTGTAAGTGCCCACACCGGCCGGGGAAACATCCACGTCGAGGACAGAGTTTGTCGCTCCGCTGATCACTTTCCCATTATAGCTCCAAACGTAGGTGAACGGAAGCGTTCCGCTACTCGTCGTCGCGGCCAGATGAGTCACCCCGCCGGCAACAGGATCCGAGGCGCCGGTCTGGCTGATGTATGCATTGGCGGGCGGGTCAATGATGGTGAGCGTCGCCTTGGAATTGCCGACTCCCGCGTTAGCGTTCGTCACGGCAACGCTGATCAAGCCGGCATCCGCGTCCTGCACGTTCGCAATGGTCAAAGTGCTGGTATGGCCGCTGGTGGTGATAGTGACGGCGCCTCCGCTGGCACTGGCGCCACCGTTGACAAACACGGTCGTTCCTTGCTGTATCCATTGATAAGTTATGGGGGTGGTTCCGGCGGCTCCGACCGTAAAGACGGCTGTCGTGCCGGCATTATTGGTTTGATTCACCAACGCGTTGGTGATGACCGGGGAGTTTGTAAAGTACAAGACCAAGCTGTTACCAGCCGTATTGGTGCCAACGCTGAACTGGGCGCTGCCCTGCGGAAGATTGGCGAAGGCGGAGGTGTCGACGGCAAACTGCGTCACACCCGTATAGCCGATAATGGGATTGGCCGTTTGCACCAGGGTCCAACTTTGGTTGAGGTTGGGATTAAAAACGGCGTTTCCGGCCGAGCCGGTATTGGTCAGAGAAACGATTTTAATTTGAATCGGGGTGGTAACACTGGCTTGATTGATCGTAAGTGTGCCACCATTGATGACGTTTAAAAAGCTCCAGCCAGAAACGGTCCCCGCCGTGCCAGCGGCATTATTGACGCACCAAAAGTTCGTGGCGCCACCGCTTATGGTCACGCTGCCGCTGTTGGTCAAAGCTCCGATGTTGGTGCTGGCGCCGCTCACCGCCAAAATGCCCGCCGCAACCGTGCCGTTTATGGACGTGGATCCGACAACCGTTCCAGTGCCAGCCAGGGTCTGATTGGCGCCCACCGTCAAACCGCCGTTGGGGGCGAGACTGGCATCCAGCGTCCCGGCGGACGCAACAACGATGTTTGAGCTGTTGGGCATAACCACCTCCAATTGAAGCGTGCCATTACTGACCGTGGTGTTGCCGTAATGGTTGCAGTAGCTACCGGCGAGTGTTTGCACGCCGGTGCCGATTTTGACCAGGCCGAGCGACTTCCCGTTGCCGCTGTCCGAAGAATATCCGTAGAAAGCCCCGTTGTTGTTGTTGGCTCCCATCGTCAGGGTGCAATTGGCGGTGCCGAAGCTGGTGAGTTCATGTTTCCCCACTTCTGAGTCGTTGGGGGCATTCAAGGCATTGATGGTGGTATTGAAGCCGTTGAGATCAAGCCGGGCATCGCCGCCGCCAGAGATGAGCATTATATCCCCCGTGCCCGCTCCGTTGGGCATTTGATTATTGGCGCCCATCTTGAAATAACAGCTCAAAGTGGATCTAGGCTCAATAATGAGGCCGCCCGTCCAGTTATTGTTGCCGGCCGCATTCGCCAGCATGATGTTTCCGCTGTGCCCGCCCATATAGATATCCAATGTCCCGGTCCCGGTGATCTGGCCGGAAGTAGTAATCGTCGTACTGCTTCCCGTGGTTGAAATACGATTGCCGGGCGCGGTCGTCACGGGATTCCCCAGCAAATAGATTTTGCCGGACAAGGTCTGGTTGCCCCCGCCGATCAATGCGCCCCCGCCGGCTGTGGCGGCGGAACTGGCTCCCACCCCCGGACTGAGATATATCTCATTGGTCCATACCCCGCCAGGGCTTAAATAAATCGACGCGCCCGGACCGACATAAACGGGACCGGCGCCAAACGAATTGACATTGTTTCCTTGAAGCTGGCCCTGATTCACGTAGGTGCCGCCAGAGTAACTGTTGGCCACGGCGAAGTATAGGGAACCGCTGCCCACGGTTTCAACAGTCACCGGGAAACCGCCAGTGCCATTGGCTCCCGTCCCGTTATTCCAAATCGCGGCATTGACCGCCAACTGGTTGCCGGAGGTTGTGCCATTGACAGCGAAGATGAGGGTAGCCGGCGCGCCCCCGCCCAAGCCGGCGGTGACAGCCCCGCCATTACCGCTGCTGCCAATGGCAAGGCAATTCTTGGCGCCGGCGGCGGCGTTGAGC
The DNA here is from genome assembly GCA_964558455.1 of uncultured Verrucomicrobiota bacterium. Classification (GTDB taxonomy): domain Bacteria; phylum Verrucomicrobiota; class Verrucomicrobiia; order Limisphaerales; family Palsa-1400; genus DASRLE01. The sequence goes on from CAZLEE010000151.1 coordinate 3,752, forward strand.
ACATAAAAGCCGCCGTTATTGCCCACGCTCAGGGTGCCGGTATTGGCAATCAGGTCCAACGAAGTGCCCGCACTATTGCCCGGCTGGATCGAAGTGATCGTATTAACGACAAGGTTGTTGGCGGTATAGGTATTAGTCAGGACCGCCGTGGTTGTATTGAACTGAAGATTATTGCCGGCAGAGAGGGCTCCGGGGCTTGTGGTGGTGTATCCGGTATAAGCCGAGATGTCAGTGCCGCTGAGGGTTGCCAAACCCGTTGGCGTTCCGGCGTTATACATCAACCCGGCACCCTCCAAACCGTTGATCAGCCCGGTTGTCGCGTCCAAGGTCAGGTAAGTCGAGGTGACATTGGGATCAAAGCAGGCCACGCTGCCGTTGTTCAATGTCAGGCCGCCATTGAGCGCCACGCTTCCCCCCAAAGGACTGCTGAAGATATAGCAGCCCCAGTCCAGGCTCAGGGGCAAGGTTCCAATCACCTGCGCCAGGCCGGAGTTATTGAGGATGCCATTCGTATTGGCAGCCATGCTGCCGGAAAGGAGGACGCTGTTGTTGCCATTGAGCGTAAAAGCGCTTCCGCCGAAGGTAATGCCGTCAATCGCCGTGCCTGCAGCCAAATCATCGGTAAGAGTCCCGCCCTTGGCGCTGAAAACAAGCGAGTCGCCTGCCTGGGGCGTGGCAACGGGATTCCAGTTGTTGGGCGCACTCCAATCAACGCCGCTATTGCCCGTCCAAGTGTCAGTGGCAGCCAGGACTGACGGGATGACGGACAAGAAAAAAGCAACGGCGGCAAGGGTGGGACGAATTTGGGTTATGAAGACATTCTGGGTCGCGGTTTTCATATGTTTCAACGAATGGAACTGGTTTGCTTATCTCAGACGGAATATCGCTTTCCGTTTGCCAATGCAACTAAAAAAGTTAATCGTTTAGCCAAAGTCCGGCGTTTTATTTGGCCAGGTGGCCAGGACCTCTGGGACTGCTGCTGAAATCCGATGATTTTTTTATTTTGGCGGAAGGGCTTGAATGTTCCGCTGGAGTGGCACTTAATGGGTTTTTCTATATGCGGAAAAGCTGGAAAACACGACCGACTTTGAAGGATGTGGCCCGTATCGCCAATGTTTCCTGCGCGACTGTCTCGTATATTCTGAATAACAACAAGCACGCGGCACGCATTAGCGACAAGACGCGAAACACAATTTTGAAAGCGGCCCGCCGGTTGCATTACAGACCGGACCCGATGGGACGCGCGTTGCAACGCGGCTATACCAATCAGGTGACATTGCTTATCACCACTTGGGAACTGGCCATTTCCCACGCGGCCACGGCCATGGCCATCAGTCGCGCAGCCTCGGCGCGGGAATTGGATGTTTCCGTGCAGGTGGCCGACACAAGCGAGGATGCCGTGGCGTTTCTGGAATCGCGCATGCTCCATAATTCGGGCGGGATGCTGGTTCTTTGGGATTCGCCCGCGTTGAAAAAAAGCCATTTGCAACAATTGGCCGAGGAAGGATTGCCGGTGGTGGATTTGCTGCCGGACGCGCCTCCGGGAATTTCAATTGTGACCGCCGATCGCGAAGACGCGGGACGGCAGGCGACCCGGCATTTGGTTGAATTGGGCCACAAAAAAATCGGCCTTCTTTGCGAGTCGGTCACGCGTGTTAAAACCAGTTTGCGCAAGTTGGCCGGATATCGTCTGGCGCTGAAGGAAGGGGGACTTCGCTACGACGCAAAATTGGTGGAGAACGTCAGCGAACCCGGCTTTCAAGGAGGTTATCAAGGATTCCAACGTCTGGTCCGCCGCTGTCCTGGTGTCACGGCTCTGTTTTGTCTCAACGACGCAACGGCCTTGGGAGCCATCACTGCCGCCGCCGATATGGGACGGCGGTGTCCTGAAGACCTGTCCGTGATTGGTTTTGGCGACTCCCCGGAGGCCAGTTATTGGCGACCCAGCCTGACCACTTTTTCACTTTCCTGCGATGCCATCGCCGCACAATCAATCGATTTGCTGATCGATTTGCGGAAAAATCGCGGGAGGGCGCCGGAAACAATTTTAATTCCCGAAGAACTCATCATCCGAAATTCGACCGGCCCGGCGCGATAAATTCCGCGGCTAGTCCAACGTCAGATTGACATGGTCCTCGCCTTTGAGATTGGCGTCAATGGGTTTTGGGGCGGTGATGAACAATCTATCCGCTGTCACTTTTCCTGATCGCAAAAAGTAACTTTCAACCTGCTTCGCCCTGCGCTGCATCAATTGCCGATAGTCGTCGCTGGTGATTTCGATCTGGCGCAAAAGCCGGTCTTCCATGGCGGCCATGTCGCTTTGCGCGACAGCGACCGGCGCGGAGGCAATCGGGTTATTGGTTCCCACGGGCGCAGCCACGGAAGCCGGGCGCGACACTCCAACCGTTTCACCCCGATGCGGCAGGCGTACCATATAGTATCCGCCGTGTTCAAAGGGCGACTTGGCCGGAGACGGCAAATTTCTGGCGGCAGGGATGGCGGGGACGGGCGCTTTTTGAGGCAATGGCGCGGAGGTCCCCGGCGTTTGATTGGTAGATGCCGGTTGGTAAGCGCCAAAGGCGTTGCTGTAAGCCTTGGACACCAGCCGTTCATAATCCCCCTGCTCCAGCTTGAGTTCATCCACAGCGACGACAGGTTTGCCGGCATCGGCCATTTCTTTGATAAGGAGCGCCTTGATTTGCCGGTCGAATTTGGCCCGGACCATCACGTCGCGGTCCCTGGCCGGATCGACGGAACCGTTGATTTCCAAAGTGAGCGTGGGCCGGTCGTAAAGGGCCTTGGCCAGGGCGTCCAATTTATTGGTTTCGGTCCCGGGGATATTGGCCAGGCCGGGATCAAAGGGGACGCTCAATTGTTTGCCGCCGCCAAACATCGCGCCCAGCATCGAAAACGGCGAGGTGGCCGCCTTGACCATGAGGTTTTCAACCACTCCCCAGATAATCGGGCCAAGCTTGAATTTTGGGTCGTCCAATCGCCCCTGCACCGGAACGTCCAACTTGATGCGGCCATTGCGGTCTTTGAGCAGCGCGATGGCCAGTTTGACCGGCAGACTGGTGGCGTTGGTGCTGTTGTTTTTTGCGCCGAGCGTCAGTTGGTCGATGAAAATGTCGTTTTCGGCATTAAGAGCCGGCTGGGTGATTTGATAATGCAGTGCCAGGGAAAGTTTGCCTTTTTCCAGCGGCCGGCCTGCAAATTTTTCGGTGTAGGGACTGAGCGAAGTCAGCCCGGTGTTGGTGAAGGCAATGGTTATGTCCGCAAAAAGTTTGCCCGGCACGAGACTGAGTGAGCCGCTCACGCTAAACGGCGAAAACTCATCGACCTTGCCCTTCACATCAACCGCGGACGGAGTCTGCGCCTGGAAAGAAATATTCTTGACGCTGCCGCTGGACTCCTCAACGTCAAAAGCACAGTGAGGCTCAATGGAGCGGTCCGCGAAATGGAGCGAGGCATTTTCAAAGGCAAACTCGCCGAGGGTCAGATCAGGAATGGCGCTTGTTGACGGCGGCGAGTTGGTTTCGGCCGGGGCGGCCTTTTTTGCGGGCAGGAGGGTGAGAAGGTTTATGCGATGGTCCGGGCCGATGATCACGCTGGTTTTCGGATTGGAAAACTTGATCCGGTCGATGTGGATTTTTACCGGTTGCAAATCCGCCCGGATGCCGGTCACTTCCAGCGCGTTCCATGAAGCCAGTTCATCAAACAACACCTCATCGGTCACGGCAAAATTCCGCACTGAAACATCGCCGTCAAAGCTGACCTTGGGGGCGCCCGGCGCGTCGGACAGGTAACGCGCCCGGCCATTGACATTGAGCGCGCCGCGCGTGACGGCCAACTTAACCTGGCTCTCCAGGTAGGGCTGGATCATGCGCAGGTCCAGGTTGGTCACGCCGATTTGCAAGTCAGCCGAAGGAGGAATGAGCGTGGTGGTGCCGTTGACCGAAATCGTGCCGGTGTTTTGCAAGCGCAAGGAAAGCGCCACAGTGACCGGCGAATTGCTGACGTTGGAAACATTCTTCAAGTCGAAACCAAGCTGGTCGATGTCAAAATTCGCGGGCTTGGCCGGTGCTTTGTCCTCGGCCTGGATGGCGTAATTGTCGAAGGCGATTTCGTCAATCTTGGCCGTCCAGGGCGGTCCGGAGTCCGGGGCGGAATGGGTTGGTGTTTCCTTGGGCTGCGGGACCAGATTGGCAAGCAGATTGATGGTTCCGTCGTGGTTTTGACGAACCAACAGCGAACCGCCGCTCGATTCGATCCGACCGACTTCCACCGTGCGCTTAAGCACATTGGCCTGCACCTGTTTGACAGACAACGAAGGAATGATCACAACGTCCTCGCCCGTGTCCGGCGTCTTGAGCTGAAACCGGTTTAACGTCATGAACGCATTGGAAACGGTCAAGTCAAGCGCATTGGTGGCGGAGTCATAACGATAATCCGCCGCCGCATCGACCTGGCCGCCGGTGATTTCAAAAAGCGCGTAGTCCTGGCTGTAAGGCTTGTATTTGCCCAGCTTCAATCCGTTAAGCCGGAATGTGCCGGACGAACGGAGGGGATTGACGGTGATATTTCCCGACCAGCCAAAACTTTCGCCGGAATCGCCGGTGGCAGCGATCTCGTAAGGACTGGTCCGGTCGCGCAGCGTGGTGAAATCCGTGAGGTTAACGTTGATGGGCTGGTAGCGGATGTTGAAGGGAGTCTTCCGCGTCAGGTCCGTAAAAGCAACCGCGCCATTGGTGATATTCAGATGATAGACAATGACAGGAGGCGGCGGTTGAGGTTTTGCGGCCGCGGATGCGGGCGACGGGTTGCCGGTCAAATTGGCGAAGTTGAACACGCCGTTCTTAAGATAAGTCACTTGCACGAAGGGGTCCCGCAAAGTGATTTCATCAAAGACAAAGCTGCCCTTGAAAATTGAGGAAAGCTGGAAATTGACGTAAAGCTCGCCAAAGGAACTGAACACTTCGCCATTGGTTTCCTTCAACGAAAATCCATCAATGGTCAACGAAAGCACATAGGGGTTAAACTTGACGCGCTCGATGGCGACCTGCCTTTTGGTCAGCGCCGGCAGGCGTTGCAACATCTGCGATTTGACAATGGCCGGCACGACAAAGAACCCAATGATGGTGTAGAGGAAAATGACAATCCCGGAAGCGATCAGCCATCTGGTCCGTTTCCGCATTTTCACCGAGGTGTCCGTCTTCATAGTTTGTCCTGTTCGTCCCCATGCTAAAAAAAAATGGCGGGGCGGGCAATGAAAATCCCAAGCCGTGCCGCCGCGGCGGATGGGCAAAAGGAGACAATGTTTAAGGAACTGACTGGCGGCCTATTTGACAAGCGAAGCGGCGCGCGGGGTCTCCGTCCTGGAGTTGCCCGCCGCTCTTTTGAGAACGGCGATCAATTTATCGCGGCTCACGGGCTTGGAGAGGTAATCGTCCATCCCCGTATCCATGCACAGTTCGGCATCGCCTTCCATGGCGTTGGCGGTCATGGCAACGATCCAAACCGGTTTAAGATTCTGCTCCGCTTCCAACTGGCGGATTTTCTTGGTGGCTTCGTAACCGTCCATCCCCGGCATCTGGCAATCCATGAAAATGATCGGATAATGGCGTTGCCGGTGCGCCTCAATCGCATCAAGCCCGTTCTCGGCGATTTCCACTTTGTAACCCAGTTTTTCCAGTTGCTTCACCGCAACTGTCTGGTTGATGGGGTTGTCTTCCGCCAGCAGAATGGGAGCGTTGTTGTCCGCAAGTCCCAAGGATTCCGCGACATTGGCGGAACATTCGGGCATGGGACTCGAGTCCTTGTCCGAGCCGGACAGGCGGCAGGCGCCGTTGGATTTCCCCAGTTTTATGGAGAGGGAGAAAGTGGAACCTTTTCCCAGACTGCTGGCAACATGGATGGAGCCGCCCATCATTTCCACCAGCCTGCGACAGATGACCAGGCCCAGGCCCGTGCCGCCAAACCGGCGTGTGGTTGACTGGTCCGCCTGGGTGAAGGATTGAAACAATTTTGCCTGGTCCTCTTCGGAAAGCCCGATGCCGGTGTCGATGACAGCGAAGCCGACCCGGACTTCCCCGTCCGCCTCATCAAGACGCTTGACCTCAAGAAACACTTTGCCCTTCGCGGTAAACTTGACAGCGTTGTTGAGGAGGTTGAGGAGGATTTGCCGGATTCGTATGGGATCGCCAACCAGGATGGGGTCAAGGCCCGGATCGATGGCGTAGGTCAGGTCGATGCCTTTGGACCGGGCCTGCGGGGTGAGGAGTTGGACAACGCCAATGATCGTGTCGCGAAGATCGAAGTTCACTTTTTCGACACTCATCTTGCCGGCCTCGATCTTGGAGAAATCAAGAATGTCGTTGATAATGCACAACAGGGCGTCGGCGCTGGTTTTGATGATCTTGCAAAATTCGCGCTGTTCAAGCGACAGATCGGTGCGAACCAGCAAATCAACCATGCCCAGGACGCCGTTCATGGGAGTGCGGATTTCGTGGCTCATGCTGGCCAGGAAGTCGCCTTTGGCCTTGCTGGCCATCAAAGCCATTCGGGCCATTTCCTGGGTTTTTTCCGTGGCCTGAATGAGTTGGTGGTTGGCCTGCGCCAATTTGGTGTTGGTCGATTCCAGGGAGGACGTCCGTTCCAGGACCATTCGCTCCAAATCGCCCAGGCGCAATTTGGCCTGTTGATAGAGCCGCCATTTTTCGGTCATCAAAATGGCCAGTTGCGACACCTCAATGCAGTCAAATGGTTTCTTGAGAACGACCAGCCGGTCGGAGTAGCCCAATTTCTGCAACATCTGTTCGCAGGAATAATCGGAGAAGGCGGTGCAGATGACCACTTGCAGGTCGGGATACTTTTGCCAAATCGTGGCCGTGGTCTCAACCCCGTCCCAACCCGGCGGCATGCGCACATCGACAAAAGCCATGGCGTAAGGACGATTTTCGGCCAGGCTCTTTTCGATTAACCGGAACCCTTCCTGCCCTTGATAAGCCGAATCAATTTCAAACAGCGGCAACCGGAACGGGGTTTCCTCGTCGTTAAATAAAACCGTCTCGGCGGCGCCCAAACCATCCGCCGCGGCATTGTCGGGCAGGAGGATTTTGCGAAAATCCGCATGGACAGCCCTGTTGTCATCAATGATCAGAATCCGGCGATTGGACTGTGGATTAATATCCATACGATTAAGTTAGCACGATATCGGCATCCCGCTGTTATCGGCGGAATGCGGGGTGGACTTGACCAAAAACTTGACCCCGATTATGGCCCGGTTTACAAAAGCGGCGATTCCGAATTACTGATTCTTCGGGGTGCTGAGAGGGGGTTTTTTGCCGG
>CAZLEE010000152.1:0-11072 GCA_964558455.1 uncultured Verrucomicrobiota bacterium
AAATGGAAAAAATGTATGACTTGCGCGCCACCAGCAATCCCTCCAACTGGCTGGGTCCCATCTGGGTCAATGCCAATTACATGGTGGCCCGCGGACTCGTGAAGTATGGATACCGGGACGAGGCGCGCGGATTGGTCGAAAAAACCATCAAGCTAATCGGCATGGACTATGAAAAGAACGGGGTGTTGCACGAATTCTATCTGCCGGACAACGGCGAACCCGTCATGAACCCGGGATTCCAAGATTGGAATTATCTGGTTTTGAATATGATCGCCTGGTACGAGGGCAAACCCTGCGTTGAGGAGTTTTGATCGAATGATGCGCAAGGATATTTTTGCAAATGAGACCTAACGCCCCTCTCTTAGCGGAACGGCAAGCAGCGTGTAGTAATTGTCCGTCAAAAAGCCCTCATAGCCCATTGGTGTGCCATCCCACATGCGCCAGTCATTTGAGCGGCCTTTGGCGCCCCGCCCTTCAAACCCGCCCCGGTCGAATTCCTCAAGCATGGGGAGAAGGATCGCGTCGGCCTCGGCGCGGCGCCCAAGATCGTAGAGAGCTGCCAGCGTAAAAAATGAGAAACAGCCCGTGGCGCCGCCATTCTCATATTTTTGAAATCCATCGGCATTGTCCTGGCGGATTCCGCCGCCGAAGTGGCCGTCCGGAGTGCGATGGACATAATCCTTTAGCGCGACGGTGATCAGGTTTCCGGGCAATCCCATGTGAAACTGGGTGTAGCCCACGGCCTTCATCTTCGCCATCAGCACGTCCATGATGGCATTGGCTTTGTCCTTCGGAACGAGTCCGTAATGAATCGCAATGCCATTGACATAGAGGAAATAATAATCGTGCAACTCGCCGTCGGCGCTGCGCCAGCCGCCAATGATGCCGGTGGCGGGGTTGTAGAAGGTCTTGAAATAGGCGTCGCAAAGCTTTTGGGCGGCGGCGTGATAATGAGCGGCATCCTCCGTCCAGCCAAGTTCCCGCGCCATGTGCTCCATGCCGCCCAACGCCCGGTAGGCGAGCGCGTTGCCGTAGGCGTCTTCATGGCCAAATCCAATCGTGTCCCACCAGTTGGCCGGCCGCACCTTGGGGAAGCCGGCGGGCCAGATGCCGGAATTCCCGCTCATAATATATTTGACCAACCCGTCGCCGTTGGTGTCGGTGGCGAGCATTTTGTCGGCCCACCGTTTGATTCCCGCATAATTCGAGGCCAGCCAGGGGCCGCTGTTTCCGCCGCGCACACAATCATCGGCTGAGATGAGAAGCGAGGGCAGTGTGTCCGAGGACTCGGCGGGAAAGTTGCCCGGAGCCGGCAGCCCGTACGCTTTCGCCCCGCCAAGAATGGAATCCAGCGTCTGCCGCACCACATCCAGCGCGGCAAGCCCGTCGGCCAGCGGCGGGGTTTTTGCCGCGATGTCGGCATATTCGTAATAACAGAAAGCGCATGACGTGCTGCCACTGTTGTTGGCCAGTTGCCGCAGGCCCGGGTTTAATTGCAGCACGTTGAGCCAGTTGCGGCGAAAGCTGTCAAACCGATGGTCGCCCGCGATGCCGGGTTCCTCCGGATAAATTGCCGTGGCCTCAAGGGAATATTCCACGCGCGGCGCCGCCGCCGTGGCCGGCAGGAAGGTCACCCTGACATCGCCCCGGCGCTTGGCGGCGCAACCAAGAGACGCAACCTTCATGCCCGTTGCGCTGATTCTTAGCGAACCCTGGCCTGGCAGGTGCATCACCGCCGGCAGACGGATGGCGCCGTTGCTGTTAAGAAGCCCAAGAACGGTCGTGTGGCATTGTTCCGCATCAAACGTCAATGTCAGGGCTTTGGGCGCGCCGTCTTCGCTCCATTGCGAAATCAGCAGCAGACGGTGCTGGCTTGCATCAATGCTCCAGGGCGGAGCTGTGTTCAGGGATTGGTTCTCGCGACGGTAGTCAACCCTCTTTCCGCCAGCCGCGGCCAAAACCGTGACAACAAAATTTGTGTTTGACTTTGGCGAAGGGCGCAGGGCGTTGACGCCGCGCTTTCCGAGGCCGAGACCGTCGATATTAAGTTCGTCCAAGGCCGGCGCGCACGGGGACATCCGCACTTCGATGCTGGGTGAAATGAAGTGTAATTCGTCCTTCAGCGCGGCATTTGTGCCCGCGTCCGCCGCAATCATGGAGTCAAAGGGACAACCTGCGATGACGACTGTGAGGAGGAGGATTTTAAAGGTTCGTAAAGTGGTCATATTGTGTTCCGAATTTTTTATAATCGCCGGCCGCGCATTGTTCAATCTGTCTGCCATAAGAAACGCCAGTCTGCCTTAAATCAGCCATCCGCTCAAGCAGCGAGTCTCGCCCAAATGGGCGATCCCCGCCGGATGGTTTCGCTGTTAAATAAAAGCAAATGATCTTGCTTCCGACTCGGAATCGGGCCTCAATGGCCTGCGTTTTCCGCTTATGAGACGACCGAAAGTTACAGTGATGGTGGTTCTGTTGGGTTTGGGCTTTAGTCTCGCTTCCCAAGCGGCCGAGCCGGAGACAAATGCCGACGATCCGGTCACGACGCGTCGCAACGCGACAAACTATCTCGGACAGTGGATATGGGACAAGGAAACCCGGGATAAACAAATGTGCCGGTTTTGGAAGCAGTTTGATATTTCCAAGGAAACCCAAGTCGCACATGCCCAGCTCCGCATCACGGCTGACGATGCCTATACTCTGTTTCTGGACGGGCGCGAATTGGGAAGAGGCAGCGATTGGAGGACGGTTAGCGTGTATGATTTGACTTGGTTGCTCCCGCCCGGGCCGCATGTCGTGGCTGTGGAATGTTTCAACGACCTGGACAAAGCCGGTCTGCTCCTGGGCTTTCATGCCAGTTTGGCCAACGGCCGGAGTGTAACCTTTGCTTCCGACAATAGCTGGCGGATCGTTCCGAATAGTGAGAACCACTGGCAAACCCGCCGCCATGCGTCCGAGAACTGGCCTGCTGCGACCATCGTGGGTGCCATAGGTCAGAACCCACGCTGGAAAGAACCCGCGCAATTTTTCAATTTGCCCACCGCCCTGCCGCTCGTGGTGCATTTCTGGGAAACCGGTTGGTTTCAAATCACCCTGCTGGCCTCGTGCGCGCTGGCAGGGCTAACATCGTTGTACCTGATGATGCAACTGGCGGTGCAGTCCAAAGCGCAGCGGCTGCTGCGCCTGGAACGTGCCCGCATTGCCCGCGATATTCATGACGATCTCGGCGCCCGGCTCACGCAGTTATTATTGACAGGAGAGGAGGCCCAAAGCAAGCTGGCTGCCGAATCGGAAACACGCGGCCAACTCGGCCAGATATGCGACAACGCCCGCAACGTCCTTGGCGCCATCGACGAAGTGGTCTGGGTTGTCAATTCGCAACGGGACACCCTGGCCGATTTTATCATTTACGTCTGCAAATACGCCGAGTCGTTCCTGCGTTCGGCCTCGGTGCGTTGCCGCTTCGACATCCAGCGTGAATTGCCGGACATCTTCCTGGACCTGCCCTGGCGGCGCAATCTTTTGCTCGCCGTCAAAGAAGCGTTGAGCAACGCGGTCAAACACTCCGGCGCCAGTGAGGTTACGTTTCGCCTCCGCTTGCAAGGACAGACACTCGACGCTGTCGTCGAGGACAACGGCTGCGGGTTCGATCCGGGGCAAGTCAACACCGCGCGGCATGGGTTGAAGAACATGATGGCGCGCATGAGCGACCTGGGAGGTCTTTGCCATATGCACAGCTCGCCGGGAGCCGGATGCCGGATTGAGTTCGAGATTCCCCTGCCCTCCAGGCGGTGGCATCCGTGGCGTCTGTTTCGTCGCGTCTTCACGGCCTCCCGCCCGGCCATTCCGCCGACCACCGCCCCCGTTTGAGGGTATGGACTTTATCAAACCGGCGCGTCAATGTTTTCGACAATGAGCCAGCCATGAAACGCAAGACTTCGATCATTCCGACAAAAGCCGCCAGCCACCTGACTTGGCGGGTAGCCTTGGTCGAGGATGAACGAGCCATCCGGGAGAGTTGGTTGCGCCTGATTGATTCATTTCCCGATTTCAAATGCCATTGCGCCTGTGAGTCCGGGGAGGAGGCGCTACGCCTGGTGCCAGCGGCCCAGCCGGATGTCATCCTGATGGATGTCTTGCTGCCCGGCATCTCCGGCATCGAATGCACCATGCGGATGAAGGAACTTCTGCCTCGGACCCAAATCATCATCCTGACCGCGCTGGACGATGACGAGTTAATCTTTCAGGCCTTGGAAGCCGGGGCCGACGGCTATTTGCTCAAGCGCACCAAACCGGCTGATATGCGCACCGCCCTGCTTGATGCCCTCAACGGGGGCGCGCCCATGACCAGTGCCATTGCGCGACGGGTGGTTGAGTCCTTTCGCCGGGCGTCACCGAACCGGCCGGAGGTCCTTGATCTCTCCCCCCGCGAAGAGGAACTGCTCGAATTTCTCTCCAAAGGCTATTCCAACAAGGAAATTGCCGATCAGATTCGACTGAGCTTCGAAACCGTGCGCAGCTACCTCAAGCACATCTACGAGAAAATGCACGTCCGTTCCCGCACCGAGGCCGCTGTGCGCTATCTCAATTCCAAGTCCCCTTAGACCACCCCCTTTTGAGGGTATGGACGTTTGCATGGGGTTCCCGTAAAGTCGCGCCATAACACGTAAAAATGTAAGTGACGCCAAAACTCTCCACTATGGAAACCCGCATCTCAGTGGCACTGGATTGACGCCAACGGTGTTGACTGGACACTGCCGCGGCAAAACAGGTCGAGAAAGACGATAGAATGAAAAAAAACTCCAATAGTGGATTCACTTTGATTGAATTGTTGGTCGTTATTGCCATTATCGCCATTCTTGCGGCCATGCTGCTGCCAGCGCTGGCGCGGAGCAAAATGCAAGCGGTCTCCACCCAATGCATGTCCAACGAGAGGCAGTTGACCCTTGCCTGGCTCTCCTACGCGGCTGACAACAAGGGCGTTCTGGTGCCTAACAATGACTCCGCGACGCCCCCTACTCCGGCCTGGATTTATGGCAGTGTGGCCTCGGGGAGTGCAGATATTATAAGCGTCACCAATGTCCAGAATAGCACTCTCTATTCCTATGACCCGAACGTCGGGATCTATCGATGCCCCGCAGAGATCCAAACATTCACCGTAAACGGCCAGAAAGGCTATCGGGTTCGAAATTACTCCATGAGCGGTCAAATGGCCGGCAACGCGGTGCTGAATAACTACTACCCTCCTGCCATGAAAGAGCAGGATATTATCCATCCGCATCCCGCCCAAGCGCTGGTGTTCATTCATGAGAGCGACTACACCATCGACGACGGTTACTTCGCGATTGATGTCCTCACACGCACCTGGCAAAACCTTCCGTCAACCGTCCATATGAAGGGCGACAACTTGTCCTTCGCTGACGGCCATTCTGAGCACTGGACTTGGCTTGTGGCAAACACGATAAAGGGCAATACCGATTACTGGTCGGCGATGTACCCCACAGACGTGGATTTCGATCGTATGGCAGGAGCCTATTCCACCCAAAACTAACAGGATTTGCCAATCATCGAGGGCAAAAAAGCGCAAAAAATCAATCATAAACCCAAAACAAATATGCAAACACCAGCAACAACACAAACTAGGCCGCTCCGCAAACGGCGCGGCTTTCGCAGTTGGGCGATCGCGGCAACCCTCTTGTTTCTTTTGTCCATGGGAGGAACGACATGGGCGCAGCCTGATTACGTCATCACCACAACCACCAACTCGACCGGCTTCACGCCGAATACCAGCCAGGACATCGTTTTGGGGTACCTTCCCACGGTGGGCGGGCCGGTGACAGCCGGTTATCAAGGCGGCGGCCTGACCTTGGCCGCGCTCACCGACGGCTTTGCGCCAGCCGGCCCGTATACTGGATACTGGTTCGAGATTCAAACCGGCAATACTCTTACGTTCAATATCGGCGCCCCCAGCAGCATTAGTTCAATTGAATCCTGCAGCACCTGGAATGATAACGGCCGCTGCGCACAGCAGTATACGGTGGACGTTTCCACGGATGGAATCACTTGGACGACGGGGTTCATCACCGTGCCTAGCCAACCCGGCGCCGGCAAGCCAGCCGACGTGGACGTTTTGATCACGCCGGCTAGCGGAGCGTCATTGTTGACTAACAACGTTCAATATCTCCGGTTCAATTTCCCCACGGTGGAGAATGGTTGGGTGGCTTACACGGAATTCGTCATCAACGGAACCGTGTCAGTGCCGCCCGGCCCGCCTAGTGTTGCGATTGTGGCAACGAATCTTGTCGTCACCAACACGACCACCAACGTAACGTTTTCCGCGGTCGCCAGCGGCTACCCGCCGGCCAGCATGACCTGGCATTTCGTTGACACCAACGGTGTTGACTGGACGTTGCCGGAAACCGCCACGAATCTTACGATCCCGATTGTTTCGCCCACTGACGCGGGCGGCTATTATGCCGTCGCCACCAGCAGCCAGGGTTCCACCAGCAGCACAACGAACATCCTGACGGTGATTACCCCGGCGAGCCAGCCGGTGGTCCAAACGGTTTATTCGCTCAACACAGGTTTTGATCCGCTCAACACCAACGGCGATCTCCTGCTGGGACTGACGGACCCCTATACTCCGCAGCCGGTCCTAACGGACGGCAGCGATGCGAATGGTTCTGTCACTGCCGGCAATTATGTCTCCTTGGGCGGCGGCGCGGTGCAGACCTTTGACCTCTACGCTCCATGCGATATCTATGAAATTGACACCTATTCGGCATCCCCCAGTTCCACGAACGCCAATGGCATCTATGTTGACCAAAACTATGTCGTGTCGGTTTCCAGCGACAATGGCAACACCTATTCCAACCTTTATGCCGCAAAGGCCAGACTCTCGCTGCTTTACGCGAGTTCATCATCCCCGGTCGATATGGACGTGAAATTGACCCCGAATAACGGCGGGACTGTCCTGGCGTCCAACGTGGACCATATTCGTTTCACTTTCAACAACGATGCCGAGCAACCCAATCTCCAGGTGTACAACTTTGAGCTGATGGCTTACGGCATCAACAAGCAGGCGCCGGGCGCGCCGACTATCACCACGGACGTGCCTGCGGTGGTCGCAGCAATAATGTCGAACTCGTTCTCAATATCGGTGTCAGTGCTGGGAAATCCAATTCCCACCTTCCAATGGTATAGCATTAGCGCCGGGGCAACCAACGCGATTCCAGGCGCGACGAATTCGATCTACACGGTTGGCCAGTCGCAGGCGACAAACGCGGGCCTGTATCAGGTGGTCATCTCCAACCCTTACGGCTCTGTCGCCAGCGCCGTTTCCAAGGTGGTCTATTACGGGTCAAAGCCAGTCACTAACACGATCTATCAAGATACCTTCAGCCGGGTGGGGCCATTGGTTGGCTCGTCCCCCGACACGGTGAATGCCAATAATGCCGTGTGGGTGGGTTGGCCTTATTTGAACACCGATGGTACGGAGTTTGACATTACCAATGCCAACCCCACGGGCGGGGCCGCTTACAACGTCTTCCTGCCATTTACGCCTCAGGTGGGGCATGTCTATACCCTATCCTGTAATATACGACCGGTTGCCGGTGGAAACCAGTGGCTGTCGCTCGGTTTCGCGCTAAATCCGGTAACAAACAACTATTATGCGGGCGTCCTCTGTGGTGTGGACTGGTGCCTGGTGCGGGGAAGCGACGCCAATTTTCAGATATTTGCAGGCCCTGGTGGTGGACAAATCGGCGGCAACTGGCCCGCGCCCGGCAACACGAACATTTTTGGGACGTTTAGCTTGGTTTTGGACACCACCACCGGAAGCGCGGCCAGGGGATGGAGCATGGACGTTTATACGAACGGGGTCTTGGTGGTCTCTACCAACAATGTCTGGTCACCAAATCCGGCCATCCAGTACGTAGGTATGGGCGCCGACGCCGCCCAGGGATATTTTCAAAACTTCACGCTGACGGATCTGGACTACGAGGTCATCCCGGCGGCCTTGAGCGTGACCGGGCAGCCCGGCAGCCAAGTCCTGAGTTGGCCGAGTATTTATCTAGGCTGGATCTTGCAAAGCAACTCGGTCGGCCTCCAGGCAAGCAACGCCTGGGTAACGGTTCCGGGTTCAACGGCGACGACTCAAATACCTCTAACCGTGAACCAAAACCAGTCCGCGGTCTTCTACCGACTGTTGGCTCCTTAAATCGCCTGCGAAAACAGTCCAAGATTGAAATTAGCCCACGCCGGGGGGACAATCCCCCGGCGCGCGTATTGATTATGATAAGCCCAGGATGATGCACAAAGGAGCTATGTCTTTATGTCTTTGAAACTTACTGTGGTGCTTGTCTCGGCAACCACTGCCTTGGAAGCTTTTGGCAGTCCGTCCACGCCTGAGGGGTTGCTCGTCAACGGGGTGAGCCAGCCGCTGGCGGTTGACCGGGACGCCGTTCGGTTCACCTGGCAGTCGTCAGATGCCACCCGCGGAGAAGCCCAAACCGCGTATCAAATTCTCGTTGCGTCAAGCGCCGAACAACTGGCCGAATGGAAATCCGATTGCTGGGACAGCGGCAAGGTGGACTCCGATCAATCGGCTTCGATTGAATACGCCGGCAGACCCTTGCCGGCGGTCAGCCGGTTTTGGTGGAAGGTGCGAATCTGGGATCAAACAGGCAAGCCAGGCGATTATAGCTCGACAAACTATTTCGACACTGGACTGAACCAGAGCGACTGGACAGCGCATTACATCTGGGATGGGACGCTGAACCAGAACAACTTTGCTTATTTCCGGAAGACCTTTGTCATCACAAACCTGCCATGCCTTGCCAAGGTCTATGTGACGGCGCACAACGATTACCTCCTTTATTGTAACGGACAACCTTTGGGCCGTGGCCCGGCCCGCTGCGATCCTTTCGTTTATGGGCAATATAATGCCTATGATATTACCAGGCTTCTGACACCCGGTTCGAACACCTTGGCCGCCATCGGGCATTGGCAGGGCAACTGGCGCGGCTGCGGCGTCAACGCGAAACCGGCCTTTTTGCTGGAAGCGCGACTGGACTATCCCGACGGCTCATTCGCGACGATGGGCAGCGATGCCTCCTGGAAAGTCCTGGCTCACACCGCCTTCCTCGAAACCAATGCAACGTATTTCATGGGCATGTTTAAAAACCGCGCGGCCATTCAATTTGACTCGCGATTGGAACCGGCGGGCTGGCGGACGGTTGGTTTCGACGATTCCCAGTGGGCTTCAGCCACCGTGGTGGACCGATCCGATTATCATCTGTTCGCCCAAATGGCGCCGCTGGAACGGGAACAGGCTGAACTTGAACCAGTCAGCATCACTTTAACAAACGGCGCGTGGCTGGTGGATTTCGGGCGCTGCATTGACGGCTGGCCCAAAATTACGATGCACGCCAATCATTCGGGCGATGTGGTACGCATCGGATATTTTCAAATGACTGGTGAACGCAAGACCGCCGGGTGGGACCAATATACTTGCCACGGCGGGACGGAGACTTGGGGCGCGGACTTTGGACGGCATACGTCGTTTCAGGTGATGAAGATCACTGGTTACGCCGGACAATTGACGGCTTCAGATATTCGCGGGATATGGGCTTATTGCGACGCCAATGTGGCGGGACGATTTCATTGTTCGAGCGATTTGCTCAACTCGATTTATGAGATGTGCGAGCGTTCGGCGCGGCAGAACATTCAGCAGGGCATCATCAGCGTGGACGCCAACCGCGAACAGGCGCCATGGACAGCCGACAGTTGGAATATCGGAAACATCCTCCTCTACAACGACCTCAATACGGTGATGGTTGACAAGGTGGTGCGAGACTATGGGGAGGAACAGGTTTCAGGAGGGTATTTCCGCCCGAGTTGCCCGTCGCAGTCCATTGAATACATTCCCGAATGGTCCATGTATTGGCCGATGTTGTTGTGGCAACAATATCTGTTTTCCGGGGATGAGACGCTCCTGCGCGAGATGGCGCCCCACCTGACGCGCTTTTTGGAATGGATCAGGACCTATCAGGACCCAACGACCAGGCTGGTAAATCCACCCGGTTGGCGAATTTCGGACTATGCCGGCGGCAACATGACTAACAGCGGTTATAATGTCGCCACCGCCTGCCAATACTACGAAAATTTGCGCATTGCCGGCAGAGTGTTCTTGGCGCTGGGACAAACCAACCAAAGCAATGACTATTTCCAACAGGCGGAGGCCGTCAAGACCGGCATCAATTCCAACCTGTTCAACGGCGAATTCTACCTTGCGCGACCCGACCGGAAGGAAATGTTTCCGCTCGCTTCGGCATGGGCGTTGCGTTTCGACATTGAGCCGGTGGCGGACAAATCCAATATTCTGGCCACCATCCTGGCGCCGGGAACGCCAAACATTGGCGGTTACGGCGGCGATGCGTTCTACAGCGGGCTGTTGAACGCGGGCGGCGGGGCGTTTGTAGTGCAGGACCTGGTCCGTTATCGTCCCATGCTGGAGGAAAACAAAGCCAACTGGGAATCCTTTAATTCCAACAATGAGGTGAACCACGCCTGGACTGCGTATCCGGCATATATTTTCCTGAAATACATTTGCGGCATTCAGCCCACCAGCGGCGGATTTGCCACGTTCGACGTCCGACCCGAAGCCGGCGGCCTGACCTTTGCGGAAGGCGCAGTCCCCACGGTGAAGGGTCTTATTACCACGCGTTGGGAAAAAAACACCAACGGCCAATTTTCGCTTTCAGTCCACGTTCCTCCCAACACCCGCGCGGCGATCTACCTTCCCAGACTTTCAAATGGAAACATCACCGTCACGGAATCCGGGAAACTCCTGTGGCCCACAAAATCAGAGGTCAAGGACCCCGGCGTGCTCTCCGTCTCGGAAGAGAATTCATCCATCAAATGCCTCGTGGAAGGGGGCGCTTACCAATTCCGTGAAACTCCATAAATCCTGATATGTTATTTAAAACATTTTCACTCGCCTCCTGCTCGCGTGTTCTCACGCTTGTCACATTCTCAGTCGCATTCGGAGCTTTCGGCAGGCCGTCTGCTCCCGT
>CAZLEE010000153.1:0-10999 GCA_964558455.1 uncultured Verrucomicrobiota bacterium
TCGTCACTGGAACTTTCACAAGCCCTTCGGCGGCGTACACAGACGGCGCATGGATGGCGAACCACACGACTTTCGCCTTGGGCGCCAGCTCCGCCGCTCCGGCTCCGCCGCCTTGAATTAATGGCGAAAAAAGCGTGTTGAAATTTTCCACAGGAACATGCAAGCAACGACAAGGTTGAAAATGTAGTGTTGATGATTTATAAACTGTAAGAAACCACGCCAGATCATGGTCCAAATTGACTCAATAAAAGCCGCTATGATTATGAAAAAAACAATCCTAATCGCCGTATGCGCCGCGTCGTTCTCGGCTTGTGCCTTGCCAACCTACGAGCCGTTCACCGAATACGCGTCCCTCGTTGCCGCGAGTTCGACCAACGCCATCGATCTTTGCACGAGCGGATTGACCCTGCCCTCAGGGGATTCTTGGGGAGGCCTTAATTACAGCGGTCTCGGTCTGCTAGCCGCAGGCAGCGTTGGACAGGACGTTCTGGTCACCAACAACAGTTCAAGCCCGTTCACCGCAACCGCCCTAAGCTCTCTGCTTCCGACAACGTTCCCGGGTTATCCCGCCAGCGCCATTACCGTAACGGCGGTCAACCCGTCTCAGCCGGGCGCAGCCGCCAACACAGTGGGCAACAGTGCGGTTCTTGCCTTTGCGAGCGACTTCACCCGTCCGACCAGCGGGACGAAGACGCTTTACATGTCCTACCTCGTTTCTTTTGCCCAGAAGGGCCAGTTGGGAGCGGGAAATGACGGGCGCTATTTGGCTCTCCTTGCCTCGAGCAATTGTGTCGAGCCCTCTTCGGCCTATCCTTATTGGGGCAACCTGTTCAACACCTTCGGCGGCTCACCTCGTTATGCTGCGCATGGCCTTCTTGATGTAAGCGCAACCAGCGCATATATCGCGCCATGTGATTGCACGGCGGGCAAGGACTTTTCCACGTCAATCTTCCAGGCGCCGCTGGGTGCAAACTCCCCCTCGGGCGCTCCCGTTTTCGTTGTCGGCCGCTATACGTTTAACGCCGGCGGCCAGGATACGAACAGCATGTGGGCAAACCCCTCCCTCAGTAGTTTTGGCGGGTTGACGCCACCGGCATCGTCACAGAATGATGTGATGCCATCGGGTTACAATATGAGCGACCTGGGTGGGCTTTGTCTGATTGACCGCATTGGCGGGGGTGGTTTGGGCGGTGTGGGAACAAACTTCATTGCCAATCTGATTGTCGGCACCACTTGGTCTTATGTGACGGGCGGCCCTGAATTTACCGCCCAGCCGGCGACAAATGTTTATGTTCTTGATTATGGCAATAATGTGAGCCTGAGCGGCGTCGCCACCGCCGCGGGCCAGAGCGTGAACTATCAATGGCAGCATGTCGGCACTGGTGTAACGAATATCCTGACGAACGGGCTTGTCAATCCGGGTGGCACAGCCATCGTCGGCGGCGCGACCAGCACCAACTTGACCCTTACGAACGTTTCAGCCGGAGACATGGGCACTTACCAATTGGTGGCGACGGCCAGCGGCACAGGTTATACGCTGACCAGCCTTCAATCGACCGTGGTTTACGTTACTGATCCATTCATTAACGCACCCCAACCCCAGCCGGTGACAGTGAACTATGGCGGGAATGCAGCGTTCGCGGCCACCGCCCAAACGGCCACAAGCTCGATGACCTATCAGTGGTATAATGGCACCGTCCTGCTGACCAACGGGACTCAACCCGACCTCAGCACGATCAACGGCGCCAGTGGCGCGGTCTCTGGCAACACGATGTCCACAACCTTGGCTTTGACCAAGGTGACTTATCTGGAAAGGGGTAATTACACTCTGTGGATCACAAACGCCACCGGCTCCACCATTTCCTCCACTCCGGCGCTGCTCACGGTCAACGACCCTTACATTGTCACTCAGCAGTCCACTTCCAGCGTGACAAAATCCTACGGCACCGCCGTAAGCAACCTCACGTTTGTGGCCAATGGTTCCAGCCTGACCTACCAATGGTACAACCAGTCAGGTTTGGTGGCCAATGCCGGCGATATTACCGGAGCGACTACGACCAACATCCAGTTTTCGGCTCTGACCTTTGCTGACGCAGGCACCTACCACGCCGTGGCCGAAGGGCCGGGCGGCAGCGTGACCAGCGCCGTCGTGGCCATTACTGTTCTGCCCATTACCATTGAGCCGCCAGGCGCCGTGACCGTGTCGCCGGGAGGCACCACAAATATTTCTGTCGGCGTCGCCGGTCCGGGCCTGAGTTTTCAATGGCAGAACACCAACGGAGGCTCGTTGTCGGCAGACTTCTCCGGCGCGACAACAACCAACCTGGTCATCTCCAATGCGTTGTCCGGCGATGAAGGGGTTTACGATCTGGTTGTTACCTATCCCAACGGCACCCAGACAAGCACTTCTGTAACTCTTTACGTTGAGCAGGCCGCCTTGGGACCGTTCCCTGCGACCAATTGGCCGTCCACCGTCCAGAATACCGCGCAGGTGACTTACGCGATTTTTGACCCGAATGCCGCGACGGATTCCCCGGACTTGGTCGCGAACATTCCGTCCTCCTGGCTCAATACCATATCGCTCCCGGCCAGCAGTGGCGATCAAACGTGGACCACGACCACTTACGATGGTTTGACAGGCGATACCATGACGTCAACTTACTTCAATCCCTATGACTCCGCCTGGACGAGGTTTGCCTCTTATCCCATCATTGATGTTTTGCTTCAGGTGTATGGTGATTCCTCCATGTATACCTCCAGCAATACTTCGGTAAACTTCGAATGGACGGAAGGGGAATTGTGGCAGGGGCCGTACTACTCCAAACACTACACGTTCCCGCTGGGCGCGAACAACAATCAGTGGAACTGGATATTGATCGAAGTCACCAATCCGGTTGACTCGACGGTTGACGGTTCGGCGTTGGTCATCCCTGGTGACCACCTTATTGGCGACCCTGGCAACCCGAGCCAGGGCGGAACAGGCGGCGTCAACAGCGGAACAATCCGCATGGACGGATTTAACACCACTGGATCCACTTTCACCGTTCGCGCGATTGCAATGGGGCCGCAGGGTGTGTTCGGCACCACCAATGAAATCAACCGGTTTGTGGTGCCCACCAATTGCGCGTCCTTACCGGCCACGAACCTGGTTTATGTTGATTTCAACAAGGGAATCAGCGACAACCTTTCCGTCAACAATAATGCTGCCGTGGAGGAGACCTACCAAACGGTGACGGGCGGTCCGGCGGGCGATGTGCGCACGGCCATCCAGGCAACCAGTCCATTCATGGAATTGCCCATCCTCAACAATGCCCTGGGTCTGCCGTGCAACGGGGACTTCACCATGCAGCTCTGCATGGAGTTTTATGACGATCCCAACCTGGCTGGGGAACAGTTTGGTCCCTATGCTTATGCCACTGATCCTTATGGCGATATCGGGTTTGTGCCCGGTTACCCTGATACTTACAACCAATCCTTCTATACCCTGACCGGAAGCGGTCAGTGGTTGAAGGTGGATTGGTTTGTCGGGCCGGCCAACTTGGCGGGCCTCAACACCGCGCCGCTGACCGGCGGACCGTTGATCTATTGGGGGTTGGCCGGCACTCCTCCCCTCGTTGATCGCATTGAATTAGGTGTGATTCAAACGGGCACAAACGCGCTGGCGGGCCAGATACCAGACTCCTCATACAACATCGATCCCTTCATTTGCAGCACCAATGGCAATACCAACGGCTATTATGCGGAATGGAATCCCGCCGCCGGTGTGATAAACAACCTGAGTCCTTCCAGTGGTTACGGCACGACGACGACAGGCTCGACCAGCGACCAACGCACGGCTGAAGTTCCCAACTCCGCCGGCGCTGCTTCCGGCGCATGGTATGAGCAGTTTTCGTTGAACGCCGGCGCCTTCGGCCCCGTGCTGCAAGACAACTCCGACGTGGCCATGGTCGTCACTTATTACGATGATCCGGCGATTGCCGGCACGGAATTGTTTGTCAACTCGATTGAGTCCATGCAAAACGGGACTGTAAGCGCCCAAAGCCCGTCGAGCGGGAACTATTACATCAACACGGCGGGAACCGGCCAGTGGGTGGACGCGTATTTTGAGGTTTCAGGGGTGAACTTTTCATCCGCCGCGTCGATCACCGGGACGCCAAACTTCGTTTGCAAGTTCGCGTCGTATAATCCGATCTACATCTCGCGGGTCCGTTATAATGTCATACGTCCCTGCGGACAATATGAAGGCATTGATTATCTCCAGGGGATCATCGGCATTACGCAGACCAATGGCGGAGTCGCCCTCAATTGGCGCGGAACAGCCACACTGCAAGGTTCGCCTGTCTTGACGGGGGCATATCCCAACATCGTGACGGTCACCAATACAGTGACCAATAATTATCCCATGCCATCCACCAATAATGCGGAGTTCTTCCGGTTGCAGTTCCCGAACTATCCGACAAACCTCAGCCCTTATACGCCGACACCTTGAGTGAAGTTTTTTGAGTCATGGCGCGACAGGGGTTGCGCCATGACTGCCACAACGCCAATGGACCGGGAAAATCGCGTGAGACGGAATGAGCGGTGAAAAGAATTGTCTGCGCGTTTAAATGGTGTTCAATCGGGGCAGGTGAATCTCATGGCAAAGCTCAAATCCTGTTTCGCTGACAAGGCGGAGCCGGAAAATTTGAGGCGCGGCAAATTGGGGGAGCTGGCGGCAAAGAAATACCTGCAAAAGCACGGGCTGAAATATCTGACCGCCAACTTCAGGACAAAACGCGGGGAAATCGACCTTGTCTTCCGGGATGAGGATTGCCTGGTGTTCGTGGAGGTCAAGGCGCGGGAGGAGGGCGGATGGTTGCGCCCGGCGGCATCGGTGGACCGGCACAAACGGCGGCGATTGTCCCTTTGCGCGCTGGAATACTTGCGGCTGCTCAAAAACCCGCCGATTAAAATCCGGTTCGATATTGTCGAGGTTTTGCTGGAAGACGGGGCGGTGATCGAAATCTGGCATCTGCCCAACACCTTCAACCTTTCGGCTCCATACCGCTACGGCTGATCCGGCGGGGCGGGGTTCAGGCGAACTGGGGGTGGCGGCGCAATTTTTCCCACGTTTCCGCAGCGAGGGGGGACTGGCGATAGACTGGTTCCCGAAGCGGTTCGGCGCTTTTGGAGAGGCGCGCCCGTTGCAGCCATGCGCGGGGCAAAGGGTTGTCAATCAAATCCAAGGTGTTGGCGGCCAGGGTCGTTTCCTCTTTTTCACCCGTGGCGTGGCCGGCGCCGACATAGAAGCCGGCCAGCAGCAGGGTCACACGCAACAACGTGCTGCGGGAATAAGTGGGCATCGCGCAAGGCCGGGCCGGATCGAGGGCGCGGAATAAATTGGAAAAGAGGGGCGCGGTCCACATGGCGGGATTTTTGGCGGGCGAGAACGCGTCAAACATAATGACATGGGGGGCGGGCGGGCGTTCGGACTGTTGCAGGAATTGCGGGAAATCGCCGAGGCGGAGATGCCAGCGAACCGACTGGAGGCCTTGCTGAAAATCGGCCCGTCCGGTTTGGAGCAGTTCGGCGACGGCGGATTCGTAGGGGGCGAAATAACCCAGTTCGTCCGCATGGCACAGGGCGAAGCGGAGAGGTTCCAGAGTTTTATCAAAACTAATAATGCGCAGGGAGCAGGGGATGTCGCGGGTGGCGCGAAGGGCGGCAAGCACATTGGCGGCGGCGCCGAGACCGACGTCCCAGAGGACAAATTCGCCGTTCCGGGCGCGGACGCGGTCGCGCAGTTTGAGTTGATCAACATAGAGGGCCTGGGCTTCGGCGGCGGGGCCGACGACGGGGTGAAAGGTTTCCCGTTCGGCCACGGAATGAATGCTGAAAGAGCCGTTGGCCAGTTTGACCAGTTTATAAGCGGAATCGGACATGGTGGAATTAGCGGACACGGGAAGTGAGAAAAATACCGGCGCCGCCGAAAAGGATGTTGGGCAGCCATGCGGCGAGGATGGGATGGATGTAACCGGCAATGCCCAGACCGACGGAGATGCGCTGGATGATGAAGTAAGCGAAACAAATAAAAATGCTGCCGGCCACGCCGATGAAAACGTTGTGGCGGCCGGAGCGCGCGCCGAAAGGAAGCGCGATGAGGATGACGGCCACGCAGGTGAACGGGGCGGCGAGGCGGGCTTGCAGTTGCGTCATGATGATCGGCCAGCGGTTTTTCCGGTCCAAATGCGGATGCCAATGGAGATAGGAAGACAGCTCGCGGATGGAAAGCCGGGGGCCTTTGCCGCCTTCTTTCGCGGCTTCGGTGGCGCTGATGGAGGCGACTTTGATTTCGGCTCTGATGGAGGCGGGGGGTTCAGAGAAGGGCACGTCGATAAACGCGTTGGTTGTTTGCCGGCCAAAGCCGTCGGCGGCTCTATCCCATCGTTCCGCGTTGTAAAAGCGCCATTGGCCGTTGGTGAAAATGGCGCTGCCGGCGGACAGCCAGTGTGAGGCGCCGTCGGGTGTCTCCCAAGTTACGTGAGGGGTGATCATCTCCGAGGTGGAGCGGTTGTAATGACTCATCATCCAATGGCGCTGGTCGGCATCATGGTGAAATTCCAGGCGGCCGGTCCAATGGCGATCCCATATCTGAGCCGACTTGTTTGGGTCGGAGTCATGAATGTGGCGATCCATAATTTCTTTCGAGACTTCGGCGGCGTTGGGCACCCAGAATTCATTAAGCGTGAAGATGACCGCGCCGCATACGATTCCCACGGCGAGATAAGGTAGGGCCAGACGCCAGAGACTGACGCCGGCGGCGCGAATGGCGGTCAATTCGTTGTGGCGGCTGTGGTTGGTCAGGGCGTAGAGGGCGGCCAAAAGGAGGGAGATGGGGATGACCTGGTCAGCCATGATTTCAGGGAGGGTCACGACGTAATATTCGACCACTTCATGAAAGAGGAGATGTTTTTCCTGAAATTGGTTGATCTGGAAAATGAGATCAAAGGAGACATAAAAGATAAGGAAGCCGCCCAGGCAATAGGCCAGCGGCACCAGTAATTCGCGCAACAAGTAGCGATCCAACAAACGCACAAAATTCCGTTATTTATGTGACTGGGCTGAATGGATGAAGGCAGCCAGGTCGTGTTTCAGGGCGGCAAGCGAGGGTTGATTGACGTACATCATGTGGCCCGCATCGTAAAAACCCATGGTGATATTGGATTGCAAATCAGGGGGAAGCGTCATGTGGTCAAAGGTGTAGCGGGTGGCCAGATAGGGCGTGGCCATGTCGTAATAGCCGTTGGCCACAAACACTTTGAGGTAGGAATTGTGGGACATCGCCTCCTGCAAGGTCTGGGCGACGTCGAGGTAGTGGTTGCGGGCGTTGCTGTAATCCCACGGTTGGACTTTGCCGGTCAGGATTTCGTAGGGCAAGTCGCTCTCGAATTTAAGCTCGCTCCGGACGTAATCGTTGAAAGCGGCGGTGAAAGGGCCGAGGACGGAGGCAAAACTGGGATCGTAATCCGGGGATTCGCCGGTGGCGTCAAGATTTGGGCCGGTGAGGCGGGCGTCATAGCGTCCGATAACCAGGCGCTCGTTGCGCAGCAATTCAGAGGAGTAACGGGAGGCGTGAATGCGGAGGTTGGCGCGGTCCACGTAGTCCTCGCTTAATCCGGTGAGACGGGAGAGTTCGGCGGTGATGCGGTGGCGGTCGGCGGCGGAGAGCGCGGCGCCCTGGGCAAGGGCGCGGGTGTAATCGCCCAAGGCAAATTGTTCGGATTCCCGCAGCGCCTTATCCCGGTCGTCTTGCAGATCGGGCGGGAGTTTTTTGTGGAACCAAGCGGCGGCCGTCTCGGTGGGGAGGTACAAAATGCAGGGGAGATCGTTGCCCGGATTAAAGCTGATGGTGGAAAAATCGAGCACGGAAGAGACGAGGGCGATGCCGTTGAGATACATCCCAAAACGGTTTTCCAGGTAACCCGACAACCCGGCGGCGCGGGTGGTGCCGTAACTTTCGCCGATGAGGAACTTGGGCGACGCCCAGCGTTTGTAGCGGGTGGTGTAAAGGCGGATGAAGTCGCCCACGGATTGAAGGTCCTGATCCACCCCGTGATATTTGCCGGCGTCCTCGCCGGGGACAGTGCGGGTGAACCCGGTGCTGACGGGATCGATGAAGACGAGGTCCGATTCGTCGAGCAGGGAGAATTCGTTATCAATTAAATGAAAGGGCGGCGGGGGCAGGCTGCCGTCCGGCTTGAGAAAAACGCGGCGGGGGCCGAGCGCGCCGAGGTGCAGCCAGACGGAGGAGGAACCAGGACCGCCGTTGAAGGAGAAGGTGACGGGGCGGGTGGCGGCGTCGCAGCCGTTGCGGGTGTGGGCGATGAAGAAAAAGGAGACGCGGGGTTTGTCCTCCTCGTCCTTGATGACAATGGTGCCGGCGGTTGTTGTATATTTTACAGTTGTATGATTGATGACCACCGAGTGGGTGGTGACGGAGAGGTTGTCCTTGGGTTCTTTTTTGTCGGCTGGCGCGGTTTTGGGATCGTCTTTTTTTGCGTCGTCCTTTTTATCCGGGGCGGCGGGCGCGGCAAAGGCGCAACCGAAGAGCAAGGCGGCAAGGAGGGATTTGTATATCATGGGCAAAATTCTCCGCAGTTTTCAGCAAAACACGGGGCGATGATGGGGGTGCGGCGCGGGTTTTGCCAATCCAAAAGAAGACGGGCCGGGCGGCTCGGGACGAAAATAGCGTGGATCACAGGCGGCCTTTCATGGCGCGGAGGAGCGATTTGACGCGGGAAGCGTCCACCGGGTTGCCGATGCGTCCGTTTTTTTTGAGGGAGCTGCCAACGATGGCGCCGTTGATCCAGGGGAGGAATTGGCGGGCGTTGTTTTCGTTGAATCCGCTGCCAATCAAGATGGGAGCGTTCGGACAGACTTTGCGGACGGTTTCCACATCGGCAGGCGAGGCGGGGAGGCCGGTGCCAGCGCCAGTGATGATCAGGGCGTCGGCATGACCGCGTTCCCAAGCGTCGCGGGCGGCGTTTTCCAGCGGTTCATCGGCCAAAGGGACGGCGTGTTTGACGTGGACATCGGCCAAGATTTGGGTTTGAGGGCAAAGATGGGTGCGGACGCGAACGGTTTCGTAAGCCGCGCCTTGGATGACACCCTGGTCGGCAAGCATCGCGCCGGTGTGAACGTTGACGCGGATAAATGAACCGTCACAAGCGGCGGCCAGGCCGAGTGCGGCCCGGGCGTCATTGCGCAGGACGTTGTAGCCGATGGGCAGGTCGATGGCGGCGCGAACCGCCACGCCGGCGCGGGCCATGGCGGCGATGGTTTCCGGCGCAACGGAGCCGGAAGTGAAGGGGGTGTCGCCAAAATTCTCCATAATGACGGCGTCGGCCCCGCCTTTTTCATAGGCGTCGGCATCGGCGGCAGCGCGGTCGATGATGGTTTGGAGGCTGCCGGCAAACGCCGGGGAGCCGGGCAGCGGCAAAAGATGAACAACGCCAATCAATAATCTGTTATTTGCGAAGTCCAATTTCATAAATTGGGCGAACGCTACTACAAACGGGCGTGGAAGGCGAGAGCGGGTTGGCGGGAAATCCCTTGACGGGCGGGGTGGGGGGTGACTATCTAACGGCTAATCGGAGTTTTTTGACCCCGCTTTCCGAAAGGCGCGCGGGGTTTTTTATTTTCATGAACGAATCTCATCCCAATTTGTTGGCTAGTCTGCGGAAACTGCCGCAACCGGCGTGGGTGTTGTTTTCCGGGATTTTCCTGAACAAGTTTGGGACGTTCGTAATACCATTTTTGACGCTTTATCTGACAGGACGGGGCTTCACGTTGGGAGAAGTGGGGTGGGCGATTGGGGCTTACGGGGTGGGGAACTTGGCGGCATCGGTTTTGGGGGGCTATTTGTCGGACCGGATCGGACGGAGGAAGACGATTGTGCTGTCCATGTTTTCGGTGGCGGCGGCGATGATGGTTTTGTGCGGGGCGCAGAATTTTTGGGCAATCCTCGGATTGACGGCGTTGGCGGGATTGACGGGGGAGTTGTACCGCCCGGCATCGAGCGCGTTGTTGGCGGATTTAGTGTCCACCGGACAGCGGGTGACGGCGTATTCGGCGTATCGGGTGGCGTTCAATATGGGTTGGGCGTTTGGGCCGGCGGCGGCGGGATTTCTTTCGGGATATGGATTTTTCTGGCTGTTTGCGGGCGATGCGGGGACGTCTGTGTTGTTCGGGGTGGTGGCGTATTTCGCGCTGCCGCGCGGGGTCAGAGCGACGACGAAGGAAAGCGGCTGGCGCGAGGCTTTGTGCTGGATGAAGAAGGATCGGAGGTTGCATCGGGTGCTTTTGTCCACATTGGTAATGGGGTTGGTGACATTTCAGATGTCCTCGACGTTTGGATTGCAGATTACGCATCTTGGATTTTCGCCGAAGATTTACGGGTTAGCGTTGTCACTCAACGGGATATTGGTGGTGCTGTGCGAATTGCCCATGACGATGGTCACGCGGCTTTTTCCGGCGCGGCGGGTGATGGCGCTGGGATATGCGCTGGAAGGGGTGGGTTTCGGGTTGATTGCCTTTGCACACAGCATGGCCGCGCTGGCCGGGTGCGTGGTGATTTTTACCGTAGGTGAAATGCTGGTGATGCCGGTGGCGTCGGCGTATATGGCGCAGCTTGCGCCGGCCAATATGCGCGGCCGCTATATGGGAGTTTATGGGTTGATGTGGTCCATGGCGCTGACGGTTGGCCCGGCCTTGGGGATGCGGTTATTCGCAGTGGGGCAGTATGCGCTTTGGCTGATCTGCGGGGGGCTGGGGTTGCTGGCCGGGGCGATTATTGCGGAACGCCGCCGGGGCATCCAAGAGTTTTGAAGTGGTGGCAGGACCCGGAATTGAACCGGGGACACAAGGATTTTCAGTCCTCTGCTCTACCAACTGAGCTATCCTGCCAACCAACAGAGCCGAGACAGTAGCACAGGCTCGAACGGCACGGCAAGTAGAATTC
>CAZLEE010000154.1:0-2967 GCA_964558455.1 uncultured Verrucomicrobiota bacterium
ACGTTTTGCACGTTGTTAATGGAGTCGCCGGCCGAGGTGGTCATGACCATGTTACTGTCGACATACACATTTTGCGTCGTGTTGTCACTTTCACCGGCGGGCAGATTGGTTATGCCGCTCGGCTCGGTGAACACGTCGCCACTCAAAAAGTCGTTGCCGATATAGATGTTGGTGCCGGAGCCGTCCGCCACGGTCAATTCCAAGTTGTTGACCAACGCGACGCCAGCCGCCGGGTCGCCGGGCGGATCCGTCCAGACCAGGGTGACGCGCAACGGGTAAGTGGTGGCGGCATTGGTGTCGGTGCAATTGATTTGATAGGTTTGATACTGGCCGGTCGCCAGGGCGTTGCTGGCCGACTGGTCGAGCAGGAAGACCGAGGGGCTGGCATTGGTGAAGGAGAGGGGAATGCTGTTGGTAATGTTGGGCAGGCCCCAGCCTTGCTCGTTGGCGCTCGGATTATTGACGTAGAAATCATACTGCGGCCCCAGCGAACGGCAGCCGTTGATCAGCATGGCCTTGAGCAGCGCGGGGCTGGGATTGGTGAAGGGGGTGTGTTTTTGCAGATATTCCTGCATCAAGGCCAGCATCCCGGAAACCGCGCCGGCCGACATGCTGGTGCCGCTCTCGTAGCGATAATACGGGGCCAGCACGCTGTTCATGTTGCTCAAGACTGTGTAGTAGTCGCCTTCGGAATTTGTTTCGTAGAGGTAAAAGTTTAAATCAAAGTTCACCGGACCCGGCGCGTTGCTCGGCGAGGAGACTCCGAAATGCCAGAAATCCCCCGGGATAAAGTTGGCCAAATTCAGAAAATCATTGGTGGATAGTATGTCCGTGGGCGGATTGAATGTGTCGCCCAGAATGGTCAGATTCGGGAATGGATTTGGCGAAAGGGCGTTGGAGGAGACGATCATGATCAGGCCCGATGTGTCATTCCGCAACGGGAACGGGTAATAATTCGTTTGACCCGGCCTGACGACCTGATTGGTGATGGGATAGTCGGTGACGGTCAGTTCATTGGTGGGATCGACATAATTTGTGGCGCGGCATGAGATCGTAAAGACGCCGGGCGCGACCATGTCCGGTTTGAACCGGCCGTAGGTGCCTTCCAATCCGGGGCCGACATTGCCGCAACTGGAAAACCACGCCACCAAATTGCTGTTGTCCGTCGCGCCGAAAAACACCTCGTTGGTGGTTACGCCATCGTAGCTGACCATGTTGGTGATGAAGCGCGGACTGTCGCTGGTTCCCACAGTGATGACGTTCTTGGCCGTGCCAGGCGAACTGATCGTGTTGGCGGCGCCTTCAACGCCATTGTCGTTACCGTCGCCGCTGTTGCCGGCGGCAAAAACGAACAGGAGCGGCTGTTCACCGTCCACATTGGGCTGGGCGTCGCGGGTGGCCGCGTCGAAGCTGGCCGCATGGATGTCATATTCGCTCGTTCCGTAACCCCAGCTATTGTTGGAAATCAAATTGGTGGGGCCGAGATTGGATGAGGCATTGGCCTGCAAAAACGAGTCGGATGAGTATGGCCCATACCCCAAATCCAATGTCTGGGAAAAAAGAATGGCGTTAGTGGCCTTGCCCCGAAAATCCGCGCCTGGAATGATGGAGCCGGGAACATGATTGCTCACACTGCCAGATTTTGAGCCGTTTCCGGCAATAATGCCCGCAACGTGTGTGCCGTGACCGTCGTAATCAATTAACGCCCAATAATCGTTGGTATTGGCAAAAA
Source organism: uncultured Verrucomicrobiota bacterium (assembly GCA_964558455.1). Lineage (GTDB taxonomy): Bacteria > Verrucomicrobiota > Verrucomicrobiia > Limisphaerales > Palsa-1400 > DASRLE01. The sequence goes on from CAZLEE010000154.1 coordinate 1,733, forward strand.
TGCGGCCGAGCGGGTTAAAGTCGGTGAGGCTGGTATCGACGCCGGTGTCATTGATGTTCACCGTCACATTCAAGCCGGAAAGCCCAAGGTAATTGGATGTGCCAACGAGCGTGTTCGCCGACACTCCCAATTGCACGCGGGCCAAATCATTGGCCAGATGCCGCGGCGTGCAGGCTTCGATTTCCTGCGCCAGCGGCAATTGCGCGATGGCCGTCAGGCTGCCGGGCGGAATGCTCACGATCAGGGTCGGACCAAACGGGGTTCGATCTTCGCCAATCAAGGTCGCGCCCAGCCCGGTCAGGGCGGCCAGGGTGGCGTCCCGCTGGCCGGCAAAAGTGGTGACACTCAAATTGGTGATGGCCGAGGGCTGCTGTTCCACTGCGGAGGGCAGGAGGGAGCCGTCGAGCTTGTAATAGGGTTCATAGGGCAGGACCGCGATGATGTCGGCATTGGCGGCCAGATTTGTGGCCTGTTCGGGGGAGGCTTTGACCAGCGCCGCATTATTCGGGATGTAGGAAACATAGGAAACGCCCGCTTTGCCCAACTCGGCGTAAAAACCCTTGTCCAACGCGCGGTCGGCTTGCACCAGATAGCTCCCGGGAGCGCCCTTGGCGCGCAAGTGCGCAGGGATGTCCAGGGCAACCGGAATTTCCGTGTCGATCAGCGCATTGCGCAGGATGAGGGCGTGGCTGTTATGCAGCAGTTTTGCGAGGGATTGGGTGGTGTTGCTGATGCGGTAAGATTTGCGTTTGGCGTCCTTTTTGGCGGCGCCGGTCTTGATCAGGGGGGGGCGCGCGGTCAGACCGGCCCTGGTCGCGGCGGCGTGATTGTCAGCCGGGCGATGGGCGTTGGCATACTTGCCGCCGTATTGCCACATGCAAATGGCGGCGACGAACAAGAGAAGACTGACAAGGAACCAAGTGAACGGTTTTAGGCGCATTATATTACCTCCTGATGCAAGGTGAGGACATGGTTTATAGTAGTGGGAAAAAGGGATAAATTCAAGGGTAAAAGGCGGTTATACCGCTTTTTTCCCGGTAGGGTGAGACTCTGTCGAACCCTGACTCGGTTTAAGGTCAGGGTTCTGTGGAGATGTAACTTCCAAAGCGGCAGAAGAGCTACCAGCTTAGCTGGCTGTCTCACCCTACCGAAGCCACGAATGGTGGCCGTCTCAAAGGGCGTGGGATGGAAGTTTTTGCGCATGGCTGACGCCTTTAGTTTCCGGGCATGATATT
>CAZLEE010000154.1:3067-10982 GCA_964558455.1 uncultured Verrucomicrobiota bacterium
GTGGGATGGAAGTTTTTGCGCATGGCTGACGCCTTTAGTTTCCGGGCATGATATTGTAGCTGTCCACAATGACCCGCGGCGCGGCGGCGGTGCCATTGGTGCTGGTGCCGGTGCTGGTCACATGGCAGACCGTGCGGGTGAGAAATTCGCCCGTGACCTCGTAATTGGTGCAGATGCCGGTCAACGTTGACGGGCCGCCGCTGTACACGTTCTTGGGCCGGAGCGATTGGCCCCAGGAATAAATGACAAATTGCGGCAGTCCCACTTTGAGCAGGGAGAGGGTTTGCTGGGGAATCCGTTCCACAATTTCATCCGACAGACCTGCGCCTCCCCCTGTCACAAAGGGCGAATTCACGGTCAGGGCGGATGCCGCTAAAATGCTGCCAATGTGCGGGAAAACTCCGCCCGCATAATTGGTCCGGGCTTGCACATTGATCCCGTTCGGGCCGTCCATCAAAACGGCAACGTCCGCAGGAGCGATTACGCCCGCTTGTGTTGTATTGGTCGGGACGACGACTCCGGCGAAAACCGCCGCCCAAGCGGCGTCGTTGGTTTGATTAACGGACAAGAGTCCGCGGGCAGCATTGTCGTTTGGAACGGCCGTGAAAAGGTCCATGATCGCCCAATCGTTAGTTGGGTAGGTATAGGGCGAATTGACCCATTTGGTAGACCAATACGTATAACTTTGTCCTGTTGGATCATCTGCCTTCAAGTAAACCGTCTGCCAAGGGGTTCCCCGATGAATGCGTCCCAGCCAGCCAATGCCCGGCAGCAAATTAGTCGGGAACTGCCAGTAGTTGGCAGCAGATTTTTGCCCTTTAGGATCGGAAAGTCCCTGGTCTCCAACAAATATGTTAACGTTATCCTGCCCTTGCGAATATCTTGTCTGAACAATCGCAATATTGGTTGGAATTGCATATGCGAGCCATGTTCCATCCTCGCTAGCATCCTGATTGCCGGTGACCCCGGGGTAGGTCAAATCCCCCACCGTATAATGCACAAGCGGATCACAAGCCATATACGCATGTTCGTCGTCTGTTACGTAATATGGAAGCAGTCTCACTTGCCCGCTTGTCGCCGGAGTCGTAAATGTACCATCAGAGGTGGAAGAAGGATTTTGTCCTTGGAGCGCGGCAAGAAACAGCGTATTTCCTACCACAGATGCTGCTATTTGGTTGGCAATCCCTATACACTTCGGAGAAGCTTGGCTGTCGTTTGCGCCTGAACCGTTGAAATCATTGCTGCCATTGCTGCTGTGCTCAGCGAGATTAGTTATTGACACAGATGTGCCAAATGGACCCAAATTGACAAAATCAAGAAGCGTCCCGGATTGCGCCGTGCCATCAAATAGTGCATAACAAAGCCGGTTTGTAATGTTTAATGTCCAATTATGAACCGGCCAGCCTGTCTGATTTAAATCCTGTGGCTGGAAGCCATTGGTGTAGAATGGGGCATCAGGAAGCAGAAAATACTGTTTGAGATTATCTGAGAAATAGCCGAGAGGTGTGGAGGTGAAATTTGTGGTCAAAAATGTTCTAAACTCCGTTTTGTTTGGTGTTGCCGCCATATTGTGCCAACCAGGCCACGTAAACGGAGTACCGTTCCAATAGTAGTTGGAATTTGTAAAAGTGGAACCCCAATTGTAATTATTAGTTAGGGTGACTGTGACGTAATTCGTCGCAAACACGGTCAATCCACTTACCCCTTTAAAGTCATTAGTATATGGATTCCACGCATCCATGCCAATGCTGTTTGAAATGCACATGGTGTAAAACTGATTGGTCCAGATCGGTGGATGATTAGTATCGGGGGTAACTCCATCTGAATTCGTCCCTCGGATGAACAACAATTCGCGATTATAGTAAATACGGCTGGTGTAGTTGTAACCATTGAACGCGGGGAGACCTTTGTTTGCCCCGACCACCCATGGCACGCCCCAAACATAATCGTTGGTGGTAATGCCGTTGGTGTACGGCGGGGATGATATGGTCATGTCCTTAAATCCGGATCCAACGATAGTACTGAAAACCGGCGTCGAATTCGAAACCTGCTGATAACCAATGATGGTAAGAATATTGGTGCTCCCGCTGGCGCCGGTATATGTAACCCATTGCAGTTCAGGTCGGAAAACAGAAGGATGATAGATGGGGGCGGCAATGGCATTTACGGTGGCCAGGTTGGTGTTGTTAATGGCGTCGTAAATATTTGCCGCCAGTTGCAACATGCGGTGAACTTGTTCGTTGTACAAATAGCTCACGGTAACGACGCCCTTGTTGGTCATTATCACGCAGACGGGGATGTTCGTGATCCCGCAATAGTTCGTTGAATAGACAAACTGCCCTAGAATATTGGTTTGCCAATTCGTATAAACGAAGGCCTGTGAACGCAGCAGCAAGTCGGCGGCGTTGGTGAAAAACGTCAAAGCGTTCCAGCGGGTCAGGTTCGTCGGCATTGGCGCCCAAGGGCCGGCCCTGATTTGGGCGGTGTTGTCGAAGTTGACGTTGATCTTGTTGGTCAGGACAAGGTTTCCGTAATTGTCATGGACATACACCCCGTATTCCGGCGCGGAGCCGGTGCCGATGCAGGCGAGCAGGCGTTGCATGGTGTAGCGGTCATAGGAGTCGAGGTTGGTCATGACGGACGCAAACCGGTTGGAGAATGTCCAGCTTGGGGTCATGCCCGCCGCATTGGCGGCTCCCGTTTTGGTGGTGTCGAACAAGTCCTGAACATCATAATACATGTTGGTGTTAAGGCTGCCGGGCCAGGACTGGGAGCTGGGGATTGAAGCGGGCGGGCTGTACTGATTGTAGTCAAATGGAAAAACAAGGCTGGGGCTGGTTGAATACGCGTCAACTAGGTTCAAAAAGTTATTTGGGAGATTTAAGGTGTAGGCGATCCGTTGGGGATAAGATGGGCTGTATCGATTACTTGCGTAACGATAGCGGATGAACTGAACGGCATCATCGAAACACAAACCGGTGTTGGGGCCGGCGAAGTTGAGGGTGTTGTAAGAATATGCGTTTCCACCAGTGGCCGGATACATGTTCGTGTTGATACCACTGAGGAGCGCGGCCAGATTTAGCTCCCATGAACCGACACCTTCATCGCGGATAAATTCGTCCGAGGCTCCTCCGCTGATGGTGTTGCCTGGCAATCTGGAGTAATTATGGATGAAATTCCAGTCGAGAGTTTTGCCGATGGGGAGGACCATGAAGGCGTAACGTCCGATAAACGGGTTGTTCGCGGAGTGGTTGGTTTCGGGATATTTCAATATGCCAATCCATTCCGGCTCGCCGTTGTAGTTGCTGACCGTACCGTCCAAATTCCCGTTGATGTCCAGGTTGGAGACCAGACCATTGGATTCAAACATCCCGTTGCGATTGAGGTCCACCCAGTAGCGAAAGTCGTTGGACGGTTGCGCCAGATTTCCGTTGGTCATGACGAAAACCGGGGGGCGCGGGTCGTAGAAAAGGTTGGCGATGTTTTGCGCCCAGAATTGATTGGCGGAGCCGCCGTTATTCAGGAACCAATCATAATTAACGTTGCCAAAATCGTTGGAAAATCCTTCCGAGGTGTAAAACCCATTATTGGTATTGATATAATTATGGGAGGTGGTGTAGTCGAAGTTCAGGATGCTGCCGTTGGTCATCATTTGGGCGACGACCTGGGCTTGGGCGCGGGCCAGGGCGGCGTCGCTCATGGTTCTGGCGGTGTCAAGGTCCTGGGAGGCGGTGACGGCGGTTTTATCGCGCCGGGTCATTGATATAAAGGCGACCGCAAGGAAGGTGATCACCGAGAGCATGAGGAGGGTGATGACCAGTGCGACGGCCCGGTTGCCGCGTTGGGCGGGGGCGCTGTCGGAAGTGTGCATGGTGGGTTTCAATGTCATGGGGCCGCAGGGATAATGATGTGTTGTCGGTAAACTTGGACTTGGGCAGCAGCGTTTGTCAGATAAACTTGGGCAGCAGCGTTTGTCAGATAAGTGCCGGCGGCCGCATAAGCGCCAGCGCCAGCGGTGTATAAAGCTCTGACGTGTTCGAAAGCTTCCGGTTCCAAAACGCCTAATTCAATGTCGATGGAATGGGGGAGATAATTCGTGACGAAGTTGGTGGAGTTCCATGAAACGGGCGACACGTTGGGGTAAGAGACCGGCCCGTCCGGATAGAGCAGTTCGTTGGTATTCTCGTTTCCATTGGCGTCGTAGGCGTAAATCTTCAAGTGAATGACGCCATCGGCAATGCGATGAAAATTGCTCGCGCCCCCGGCCCAGAGATTGGTGTAAAAGAAATTATTGGTAATCATCGGCCCGTTGGTCTGGGCAACGTAGCGATACAAGGTGCCGACACCGGGAAGCTTACCGCCCGTGCCGTTGGTAAACCAATTGCTGACGTAGTAGCCCACCCCCAGCCAGGTCGAATTTGTTTGGATCGTGGCCATGATGACCTGCAATTGGTTGGTGCGATACAGGGTGGCGCTGCCGGGGTTATTGATGACTTGAACGAGGTCCGGGCCAATCGATTTCCAGAACAGATTAGTCGGGTAGGGCTGGGGGGGGGGCGCTTGCATTTGAGATCGAAGGTTAAACATATTTGGCACATTCGTGAAATGCGGGTCGGTCATTTGCGACAGGTCGGCGGCGATGATGTCGATGACGGCGCGGCCGGAATCGGTGACGGCGGTTTGCTTGATGGCTGATTTAAAAGCCTTTTGGGTTTGAACAAACATCGCCGTGAGGCCGAGGATGATAAAAGCGAGCATCGCCACCGAGACCAGCATTTCCAAAATGGTCAGGGCGCGAGAGGCCCGCCGTGAGCGGGATTGAATCAGGGATGGGAAGTTTGTCTTCACGAGTTGGTGGCAGCCAGGAATGTTTGCGGCTGGAAAAAGTACCAATAGGTGTTCGGGTTGTTGCCGTAAACGTTGGTGATGAGCAAATGCGAACCGACCAGACTGCGATAAGTCAGGCGATTGGGGCCGACGCTGCCGTTGGGCAGAACCGGCCAGGCGAAACGAAGACGAATTTCATACAGGTTGGCCGCCATATACCCCATGTAGTTTAGATAGTTGGTAGATGCGGAAGCGGCAACATTGGTGGCATAACCGGGCGTGGCGTAATTCCACGGGGCAATCTCAACCGTCATTTGGTAGCGGAAGGCCATGACGGCGTTTGCCCCGCTTTGTTGCAGAGCGGAACCGCTCATGGCGCGGACGATGGCGGTGACGTTGTTGGTCATTCCCGGGTAGGGGCTGATGGAACGGGGATCACATTCCGGCGTGCTCAAGTAGCCGATGATGGCCATATCGTTGGTCAGACAGTTGTTGCCTGGTACCCCGGTAAGAGCCGTGTTGTTGTAAGTAGTTTGGAGTGTGGCGCCCGCCGAATTGGTGCTTACAATGGTTATGGACTCCACGTAATTCGTCAGAATGCCGCCATTGGTGCGCATCTCGCCGTTGCGGATGGCGTTCATGAAATAAGGGGCGTCCTGGCTGACGACGGTGTTTTCGCGGTTTTCTTGTTGGACGTTCATGCCGCGCGGCAAAATGCCGATGATGGCAACCAAGGCGAACCCGATGACGCCGATCGAAATGGCGATCTCGATCATGGTGAAGGCGCGTTGCTGGGAGGGCTGTGATGAAGGGGTGGTTCTCATCAGAATTGGTTCTGTTCGACTTTGGCGCGCGAGGTCGTCATGTCAATGTGGATCAGGTTGGGGTTGTTGGTGTCGTTGCCGGCAGGCGTTTCAACAAAATCAACCGGACTGGAATAGACCGGGGAGCCATTGGGGGCGATCGGATAGAAGACGCCGCCCCGGGCCAGCATAATATATTGGTCGCTGTTGGCGTTGAGCTGGCCGCTGGGCAGAAAGCCGATGTAGGGCAGGTAAACGCTATTCAGAAAATTACTTGTCGTGTTAAACGTGGATGGAAACGGAAAAGAGATATTGGTCGGGAACGGCGCCACCTGCGAAATGTTGGTCAGCCCGCTCGTCGTATTGGTGGTGCAGACCTGGATGGAAAGCGTATTGGTGAACTGGTAGGGCGAAAAGAAAACGCCTTGGGGCAGATATTTCCAATCGGTGAGATAATGTATATATGGCCGGCCGGGCTGATCGCCCACGCTGCGCAGGGCGATGAGGGCGTAGGAGGAATATTGGTGGGAGAAAAGGTTCGTGACCTGGGGCGCGACGTAATTGCCGTAACCCGCCATGGTCGTGGTCCAAAATGAAGGCCCCGGACCGAACACCATGCAAACTTGAGTGCGGTTGACCTGGGTGCGCTTGCGGGCGAGGCTGACGTCGTCAAGCAACTGGTGGATGGCGGCGTTCATGGAATTGGATTGGGTCATGCCTTTGATGTGGGGCAGGGCCATCGAGGTCAGGATGCCGATGATGGCGAGCACGACAATCATCTCGAGCAAGGTGAAGGCGCGGGCCGCGGACGATTGGGGGCGGCGTTCACCGGCGGCGTCGGGGCGAAATGGATTGGGATGGGTGGTGTTCATTACCAGTTGCCGTTGGTGACGATGATAGGCACGCCATTCTTCCCCCCGATGATGTATTCGGCCCACAGATCATAGCCGGAGAGGTTGTGGCGATTGGTGGAGGAGGAATCGTAGTGCCAGAAATTGGGGGCGGGCGGACCGTTGGAAAAAGGCACCGGCACGACGAAGCCATAGATGTTCCCAGTAGCGCCCGGATAATTGGTGTACTCCCTGGGTTGGGGGTTCCCGTAGAAAAAATTGTGCGGTTCATCCGTGTTCGCGTTATTTACGGCGGCTCTTCCAAATATCGCATTATAATTATTGGTGCTGATATAAGAGCCATCGAAGACACGGATCATTCCGAGATTAGTGGCGGGGTTGTTCGTCGCTCCGGTCAGTTCATAAACGAGGGGATTGGTCTGGGCCAGCGCGTCATAATTGATCGACGATGCGGTGTAAAGGTTGCCGTTGTCAGGCGGACAATAATTGAGGGCGGACTGGTAACGGTCGATGGCCAGGAGCAAGGAATGTTTTTCGGCATCGACCATGCCCTTTTTTTTGACAGCCTGAGCCTGGGCACCCATATTGACGACCAAGGCGGCCACAATGCCGATGATCGTGATGACCACCAGCAGCTCAATCAAAGTGAAGGCTTGTCGTTTGTTCATATCATCCATGTTGGGCGCGGGAAACGGAGTGGGGGCGTGCGATGACCTGGCTGTCGCGAATTTCCTGCTCCATGCGTTCGCTGAGCCATTGCTTGATCATGCTTTGATAATTGAGATAGCGGGAACGGGCCAGGCGTTTGATGCGGGCCAGCATGCGCGGGTCCATGCGCAAGGTGATGGTGATGGAATCGGACAGCTCGCTGCCGGCCACAACGGACGTTTCCATGAGACGGACTTCGATCCGGGTTTCGGCCCAATAGGCGGCCTCGGATTCCTCTCTGTCAAAGAGAGGAACTTCTTCCCAGTCTGAAATGGCGTTCATGGACATATAACTATTGGGCGAGCGCCTGGGTTACTTTGCGTTGATAAAAGAAACGGTCTTCCGACTCGAAGGGCCGGGCAAAGATGACGCGGGCTTGTTTGCCGTTGGCGCGAAAGACGGTGAAAACACCAAGGCCGTTGGCCGCCACACCCAGGTTGAAAAAACGGGCTTGAACGGAGAAGCGCGGGGAGTCGGGCAAGAGCCGGACAGCAAACGGGTCTTCAAACGATTCCTCAATCGCTTGAATGGTCATGGACTGATCCAAATTGAATGGCGGATTATTCCAATCAAATTCCATAAAACGGGCGAATCAAATAGCCATGCAATGTCATTACAATGTATTTACCCCACAGGGCGGGGGATGTCAATAGGCTATCTTTTGTAACGGCGATTCCGAATAAGACCTTTTGAACTCCGGAGAAGAGCGACGGAGCGGAGATGGCG
>CAZLEE010000155.1:0-10936 GCA_964558455.1 uncultured Verrucomicrobiota bacterium
TGTCAAAAAGCAAACAAACCACCCAAGGCACTTATTGTCTGAACAATGGCAAGCAACTCATGGTCGCCTTGTCGCTTTACTCCGGCGATTTCAATGAATTTTTTCCGCCCAACCCGGACGATGGCAACACCATTCCCGGCCACAATTGGTGCTCTGGCAATGCCGGTCGAGGCCAACCGGCAGAATTCAATCCTGACCTACTCAAGGATCCAGCGCGCAGCCTGCTGGCCGCCTATCTTCATGGCAACGTCTCTGTGTTTCATTGTCCGGCAGATACGCGATCCGGTTTGTATCAGGGGAGCGACCCTTCGCTGGCCGGCAAAACGGTTCCGGCTGCGAGGACCTTTTCCATGAATCAGGCCGTGGGCACGATCTGTCCAAAATTTGACGAGAGCAGATATCTTGGCTGGGCATTCTCCGCGCATGCCGGTTCCCCGACTCTGCCGGTCAATGGAATCTGGTTAAACAATCAGAATAATCATCACCGCGATTCGCCTTGGATCACCTATGGCAAGGCATCCAGCATCCGCGCCCCGGGCCCTTCGACGCTGTGGGTGCTGGTGGACGAAGATTCCAACGGCCTCAATGACGGCGCGTTTGCCTTTGGCATGGAGAAAGCCGTATGGCTCGATGCCCCAGGCACCTACCATGACGGCGGCTGCGGCTTTGCCTTCGCCGATGGCCACAGTGAATCCCATCACTGGCAAAGCACGGTTTCAAAGAAAGGCAACCGCTCTCCGGTGGCCAGTCCCCAAGACCGAAATGATTGGCTCTGGATGCGGGACAGGACCTCGGCGAATATCAGCGGCGTCATGCCCCCGGCCCAATGACCATTGGCTTGTTGAGGGGGCAGTCCTCGACCATATGCTATTTATATTTGACAATCGAAAGGGTCGCGCCGGAGCTTTGTCCATTTTGGGGACTGGCTACTGAGTCCATTTGCCGCTGATCATGGCGCGGGTGACGGGGCCTGTGTGCTGGATGGCGGCGTTTTCTGAACCGGTTTTCGGCCCCTCGTAGGGAATCGCGATCAGGTCGGCAAAGCTGCCGGTGGTAATTTCTCCGACCATCCCTTTTAGTCCCAAGGCGCGCGCGCCGTTGATGGTGGCGAGCTGGAGGATTGCGCCGGACGCGATTTCGGGATGGGCGGTGGCGAATGTTTGCATTTCGGCGAACATGTTTAGTTCCAGTTCCGACGAGGGCGTTGGCTTCACGCTCGCCAGGCTGTCTGTGCCCAGGCAAATATTCACTCCCGCCGCAGTCAGCGCCTTGAAGGGAAATGGTTGATGGCCAAAATAGGCATGACTGCGGGGACAATGGGCCACGCTGGAGCCGGATCGAGCCAGAGCCTCGATGTCCGCGGGTTCAAGGTAGTTGGCATGCACGGCCAGGAAATTCTCTCCCAGCAAACCGCTCCGGGCGATTTGTTGCAGGGGCGTCCTCTGCCCGCAATCCGACATGTCCCGATGTTCCTTGACCCAGTCAAATAACGGGCCGCGCCGATGGACGCACATTTCGGTTTCGTCGATGGACTCGGCCACGTGCATGGTCACGCGCCGGTTTTTCGACGCCGCCGCCACGCGGCGCAACAAGGCCGGGGTGGTGGAATAAAGGGCGTGCGGCGAAAGACCGGCAAAACTGTGTTTGGAATGGAGGGAACTGATTTTGGCCACCGCGGCCGCCACGATTTCGTCGGGGTCAAGGCGGTCTTTTACTCCCGTCATTTCCAGGAAGGAGGCCACGCGCAACGGGGTCGAAGCCCAGGCGGCGGGCAGCAGTTCCGGCACGGCCTCGATGTCCCCCACGGTCGTCGTCCCAGTCCGGCGCAACATTTCCGCGCCGCGCCGCCAGGCCTGGGCATAATCGGCGGGACCGGCCAACAATTTGCGCGCCACGATGGCTTTGATCCAATCGGAAAAGCGCCCCGGTTCCGGCGCGCCGGTCATGCCGGTGTAGTCAAGATGACAATGGGCGTTGACCAGGCCGGGCAGGAGGATGACCGCGCCCAGATCCTTCGCCGGGCCGGCATGGGTGTGCGCCAGATCGGCCCACCGGCCCACCGCCGCCACGTGGTTACGAACGACCAGCACGGCGCCGTCGTCAATAGGCGGGCCGGAAACGGGCAGGACAATACGGGCACGCAGGAGCATCCCGCATTATTCTTCCACTTCCCCGGCCTTGAGCGACTCCTTGTCGCGGGAGCCGACGGTGTGTTCCCTGGCCTTGACCTTGCCATGCTGCTTGCGCAATTGCTGTTCAATCTTCTTGACAGAAAGGTCGATGGCCGCATAAAGATCGCTTTCCCAATCCTGGGCAAATATCTCCGGTCCCGGGACGGAGAGGCGGATGGCGCAGGAGTACTGGCGTTCGGCCAGCTTCAGGTGATCATGTTCCAACGTTACCCGGATGCTGGTCACGAGATGCCCCATGTGCTCGAGCTTTTCAATGCGGCTGAGAATGTGATCCTCAATCGCCTTGGTCAGCGTGACATTGTGAGCCGAGAGAATGAATTTCATACCTGATAATCGGCTGATTTGGCCAATAAATCCAGTAAATTGCGCAGCGTAAATTCCTTTCACCCAAGACCGATTTCCCTTTTAATCCCTTCGTGCTTACTAAAATTATTGCCGTGGCCAATCAAAAAGGTGGTGTGGGAAAGACCACCACCACCGTCAATGTCGCCGCCTGCCTTGCTGTTCAGGGCAAAAGAGTTCTGCTGCTCGACCTGGACCCCCAAGCCAACGCCACCAGCGGCCTGGGCCAGGAAAAAATCGAGGGCGCCAGCGCCTACCGTCCCTTGCTCGGCGAAGGTTCGCTGGTCGAAAAAATCCGCCCGACCGCTTTTGAGCATCTGGACATCATTCCGAGCGAGGTCGATATGTGCGGGGCGGAAATCGAGATCGCGCGCGCCGAAAACCATCTGCAACGGCTGGCTCTCCTCCTCGGGCCGGTGGCTGAAAGCGGCCGTTTTGATTACATTCTGATTGACTGCCCCCCTTCCCTCGGCATTCTCACCCTGAACGCTTTTGCCGCCTCCGATTATCTGCTCATCCCGTTGCAGTGCGAATATTACGCATTGGAAGGCATTTCCATGAGCCAGCGCGTTCTCACCCAGGTGCGAGAAAACGGCATCAATCCGCGCCTCCAACTGCTGGGCGTGGTCATGACCATGTTTGACGGGCGCACCAATCTTTCCGCCCAGGTCACCAACGATGTTCGCGCCCACTACGGCGACATGGTTTTCGACACCGTCATTCCCCGGGCCACCCGATTGGCCGAGGCGCCCAGTTTCGGCAAGCCGATCATCCATTACGACAAATCCAACGCCGGCGCCGTCGCCTACGAGACCCTGACCGGCGAGATTTTGAAAAAGATCAAGCAATCCCAAACGACCGCAACGACGGCGTAACCAAAACCGCAAACGCTCACCAGGGCAAACCACACAAGATTAATATGTCATCCAAACAAATAGTCGAAATGCACGTGGAAACGGCCACCTTGGAATTGCCCGACACAAAAACCCTGAGATTGCGCTGGCCGGAGGGCTACGCCCCCGATTTCAAAACGGGCCAGTTTATCACCGTTTATTTTGGCGACGCCCCGGGCTACAAAAGGGCCTACTCCCTTTGCTCCTCCGCCCTGGATCGCGGTTATTTTGAAGTCGCGGTCAAACGCGAGGGCAAAATGGGCACACGTATTGTTGACTGGGCCACGGCGGGCGATAAATTATGGGTCGTTCCGCCCGCCGGACGGTTCCTGCCTGTTTTTGAACCGGACCGCCATTTGATTTGCATTGCCGGCGGTTCGGGCGTCACGCCGTTTCGGGCTTTTGCGCGGGAGGCGACGCAGCGGAAACTGGCGACCAAAATCACCATCCTTTACAGCGTCCGGACCACCACCGACATTATTTTCGGCCCGGAATTTCGCCAACTGCAGGCCGAAAACGAGAACTTCAAATTCGATGTCACCTGCACCCGGCTGCCCGCCGACGATGCCTGGACCGGACGGCGCGGACGCATTGATTCCCAATGGGTGCGCGAACATGTGACCGACCTGGGCAAAACCGTTTTCTACGCCTGCGGCCCCACCGCGCTGGTCGAAGCCGCCGAAAAACTCGTCTTGGAAGAATTGAAGGTTCCCAAAGAGCAACTGAAAGTGGAGAAATGGGGCTGACCCTGACATGAAACACACCTGTCTTTACACCGCACACCAACAAGCCGGCGCCAAACTCATCGAATTTGGCGGCTGGGAAATGCCCGTTTATTATACCAGCATCCTGGACGAACATCAGGCCGTTCGCACCGCCGCCGGTTTATTTGACATCTCGCACATGGGCGAAATCCGCGCGCGCGGGGCCGACGCGGCCGGTTTTCTCAATTTCGTCCTGACCAATGATCTTCGTAAATTGCCCCCCGGTCTCGGTCAATATACTTTGCTTTGCAATCCGCGCGGCGCCGTGGTTGATGACCTTTACGTTTATCAAACCGGCCCCGCCGAATTCCTGCTGGTCGTCAACGCCTCCCGCCTTGACGCCGATGCCCAATGGCTGCAACAGCGTCTGGCTGAGTTTCCCAAAGCCGGCGGCGTGGAATTGAAAAATGAGTCCGACGACTTTGGCGCCGTCGCCCTGCAAGGGCCAGCCGCCGCCGGTTTTATCGACGGCTGTTTTCAGTCCACGACAAAAGCGCCTTCCAGGCTGCGCAAAAATGAAATCGTCCGCTGCCACTTTGACGGGCAGCCCGTTTTCGTTTCCCGGACCGGCTACACGGGCGAAGATGGTTTTGAAATCATGGCCCCGGTTCAAATCACCGCGCCGATCTGGAATAAACTGCTTGAAGCCGGACATCCCGCCGGGCTGAAACCGGCCGGACTCGGCGCGCGCGACACCTTGCGCACCGAAGCGTGCTATCCGCTCTACGGACACGAACTGAACGAAAACACCACCCCCATTGAGGCCGGACTGGGCTTCTTCGTCGCCTGGAACAAGGGCGACTTCATCGGCCGCGCCGCCCTGGCCGCTCAAAAAGCCGCCGGCCCCGCCAAAAAACTGGCCGCCTTTAAAATGACCGGACGCAGCGCCCCGCCCCGCCCGCAATATTCCATTTGGAGCGCCGGTCCCAAAAGCGAACGCATCGGCGAAGTCACCAGCGGCACGCAAAGTCCCACGCTGGGCCTCGGGATCGGATTGGGTTACGTCCCCCCCAAATACGCCGCCGCCAACACCCCCATCGCCATCGAAATTCGCGGCAAGCCCTTCCCCGCCGTCATTATCCCGAAACCTTTTTACCGCGGAGTTGAAAAAAGATTTTCAAATGCCCCCGCCGGGGTAAGCTTCACCCACTAATTATGAGCGCACATGTTCCCAGCGATTTAAAATACGCGAAAAGCCATGAATGGGCCCGCATCAGCGGCGACACCGCCGTCGTCGGCATTTCCGACCATGCCCAGCATGAGTTGACCGACGTGGTGTTTGTCGAGCTTCCCGCCGTCGGACGCAAGATTCGCACCGGCGAAAGCTGCGCCGTGGTCGAGTCCGTCAAAACGGCCAGCGACATCTACGCGCCACTGAGCGGCGAAGTCATTGAGGCCAATCCGCAGTTGGCCCAGCACCCGGAATTGGTCAACACCGCCCCCTACGGCGACGGCTGGCTGTTCAAAATCAAACTGGCCGACCCCGCCGAAGCCGGGAAGATGCTCACGCCCGAAGATTACACCAAACAAATCGCATGAAATATCCACCCGCGCCGAAACGACTCGCCGTCCTCGTTCTCTTCCCGGCCCTCGTTTTCAGCGCGGCCGCCGGCGACAAGGTAGATCGTCTGGTCAAGAGCGAGTTGCAAGCCCATCCCATTCCCGGCCTCGCCCTGGAAATCATCCAGAACGGCAAATGCGTCAAGCAGGCCGGTTACGGGTTGGCCAATCTTGAGTGGCAGACGCCGGTCACGCCCGAGACCGTTTTTGAGATTGGCTCCATGACCAAGCAATTCACCGCCGCCGCCATTCTTATGCTCGCCGAGGAAGGCAAGTTATCGGTGGACGACAAAATTTCCCGTCACCTGACCAACACGCCCGAAGCCTGGAAAGACATAACAATACGCCATCTGTTGACCCACACATCGGGCATCACAAATTATACGGTGCTGGACGGCTTCGAACTGCGCCAACACATGACCCAGGCCCGGTTCATCCAGAAGACAGGCTCCTACCCGCTCAATTTTCAGCCCGGTGAAAAATGGGTCTATTGCAATTCCGGCTTCAACCTGCTGGGTTACATCATTGAAAACGTCAGCGGCGTCGATTACTGGCAATTCTTGCGCCAGCGCATCTTCCTCCCCTTGGGCATGACCGCCACCACCAACCGCGATTCCCGCTATCCCGTCCGCTTCCGCGCCAGCGGCTATGAAACCGATCCGGCCGGCCGCTACATCAACCGCGATTACGACCTGACCGATCTTTTCAGCGCCGGGACCATCCTTTCAACCGTGGACGATATCGCCCGCTGGAACGCCAGTCTTGATTCCAAAAAACTCCTCACCGCCGATTCTGAAAAAGCCATGTGGACCCCGCTCACGCTCAACAATGGCGGCACCCACGGCTTCAGCAAAGGGCGCACCCACAGCTACGGTTTCGGCTGGTTTCTTGACCCCGTGCAGGGCCATCGCTGCGTCAGCCACGGCGGTTTAACCTCGGGATTCTCCGCCAGCATCCAGCGTTTTCCCGACGACGGGCTGGCAATAATAGTTTTAACAAACTCGAACGAGGAAGACGTTGCCATCCAGGTGAGCACGGACATCGCGGCGCTTTATTTTGCGGATAAAAAATGAGTCAGAGGCCCGTGAAGAAACAACCCAGGTGAAGCGGCTCAAGGGACGGCGGTTATTTCACGCCCGCCACCCGGAACCCTTCCCCTTCCAGCAGCGACCGCACCCGGCCCACCTGATTGCCCTGGATTTCAATCGTCCGTTCGCGCGTCGTTCCCCCGCAACCGCAGGCCGAGCGCAGTTTGCGCCCCAAATCCTCAATGGATTGCGTGCTGATGTGCGCCGCAAAATCATGGACGACAATGACAATTTTTCCGCCCCGGTGCGCCGTTTCCTTCCTCAGCACGACCCGGCCCAAAGCCGGCCTCGCCTTCGCCGGCGGAGGCGGCACGACAACCGTGTCGCCGAGCGGCAGATTGTCGATTTGCAAACCCGCAAACGGGTTATTCAACTCCATCGGCTGCTCGGTCGATACCTCTGTTTTGTCTTTTCTGGCCATGCGATTCTTCATGTCATCGGCAAAAAACAACAAGGACTTAAGCCCAAAAAATCAAATTCCACGTCCGACAAGACGCCCAAGCCGGGACCCGTTTTTTGGCTGGCCAAAAACTGGCATAACGGCCTGATGAAGAAAAGCAAAAATACGCTTGGGGCGCAACTCACGGCTGACGCGCCTTTTGCAGCGATTTTGAAAGCTCCTTGATTTTTTCCGCCTGTCCGGGAGCGAGGTTATTGGACTCGCCCAAGTCGGTTCCCAAATCGTAAAGTTGCGCCTTCGGCCCCCGGCGCGACCCCGGCGCGTCCAACAACTCCGGGCTGATGTATTTCCACAAGCCGTCGCGGAAACCCAGCACTTGAAACCCGTCATGCTCCACCAGTTCATCCCGCGCCGACTTCGTCTCCCCCAACAACGCCGCCAGCACATTGCGGCTGTCTGGCGCTTCCCCGGCGGCCAGCTTTTCGCCGGTCAACGCCGCGAATGTGGCCGGCAAATCCATCAGGCAAATCAGCGCATCCGACACACCCGGCTTCACCCGCCCCGGCCAGCGCAAAATGAACGGCACCCGCGTCCCGCCTTCGTAGATGCTGTATTTCCCCCCGCGCAACGGCCCCGCCGGCTTGTGGCCGTTCGCATCCTTCACCGCTCCGTCCGCATATCCGTCATCCAGCACCGGGCCGTTGTCGCTGGTCACAATAACCAGGGTATTCCCCGCCAATTTCAGCCGCTCCAGCTCAGACAGAATTTCCCCCACGCACCAGTCAAATTCCACAATCACATCGCCGCGCAATCCGCACCCGCTCTTCCCCACAAAACGCGGATGCGGCACCCTTGGCACATGCGGGTCATGCGTCGCAAAATATAGAAAAAACGGACGTCCCGCGTTGCGCCCGATAAAATCCACCGCCTTGCGCGTGATGATGTCCGCCTTGTCCTCATCCTTCCACAACGCCGCCCGCCCTCCGCTCATGAAACCGATCCGGCTGATCCCGTCCACAATGGTTCCGTCGTGTCCGTGGCTGAATTTCATCTTGAGCAATTCCGGGTGTTCCTTCCCGGTCGGCTCATTGCCGATCTGCTCTTGATAACTGACCCTTATCGGGTCGCTCGCCTCCAACCCCGCCACCCGCCGGTTTTCGATATACACGCACGGCACGCGATCCCCGGTCGCCGCCATGATGAAGCTGTAATCAAAGCCCAATTCCAGCGGCCCCGGCTTGATCTCGCCGTTCCAATCCGCCCTGCCCGGGCCGCCCAGCCCAAGATGCCATTTTCCCACCACGCCCGTCCGGTAATCCGCCCGCTTCAAAATCGAAGCCATCGTCGCCTGGTTCGTCCCGATGATCAGCGGCGCGTCTCCCGGCAAAATGCCGGTCCCTTTTTTCCGCCACGGATACTGCCCGGTCAGAAGCGCATAGCGCGACGGCGTGCAGGTCGCCGAAGTCGCGTGCATGTCCGTGAAACGCAGACCCTCCCGACCGAGACGGTCGATGTTCGGGGTCGGAATCCTTGTCGCCCCGTAACAACCCGTGTCCCCAAATCCGAGGTCGTCGGCCACGATCAAAACGATGTTTGGCCGGGCCGGGCCGGCAAAGACGCCGGCTCCGCCCAAAAACAGAACCGCCAGGCCTAAAAAAAGTTTCGCTTTCATCTTTCAACCATAGAACGATCCCGGGTCAGTTGGAATAGGGAACAGTCCCCCGCTCATTCACCGGCCAACCCCATTTTTTGATGTAATCATCCGCCGGCAAAAAAGAATCATGCGCCTGCCGCAGTTTTGCATCCAAAAGCCGGTCCAATTTCTTCCGCTCCCGGGCCGTGTCGATCCGGGCCGCCAGATTGGTCGTTTGTAGGGGGTCCTTTGTGTTATCAAATAAAAGCCAGGGACCCTTCAAATCGCGCACATAGGTGAACCGCTCCGTGCGCAACCCGCGAAACTCCCGCCCGCCGACGCTCCGCGTGTATTCGCCAAACGGCGCCACGCACCAAATCAACGCGGCGTTGTCCGACGGATTCCTTTTCCCGCGCATGTAACCGCTGTAATCCATCCCCTCCACCGTCGCCGGAACCGGCACATGGCACAACCCCAGCACGGTCGGCATGATGTCCTCGGTGGCAATCACGGCGTCAACCTGCCGCGCCTTGATCCCGGTCAGGGGCGGGCAACGCATCAGGAGCGGAACCCGGATGGATTCGTCGTACGGCTTCTGTTTGGCGGTCATACCGTGCGAACCCAGCATGTCCCCGTGGTCCGACGTGAAAATGACGATGGTTTTTTCGTCCAGACCCGTTTCGCGCAAGGTTTGCAGCAAATCCCCGGCGCAATCATCCAGCGCGCTGCAATGGGCATAGTAACCGGCCAGGTCGCGCCGCCATCCTGCCGGACCCGGCGGCACGTTGCCGCGCAGAATCAATTTCGACGGATCGTACAGCGCCTGATATTTTTCCGGCGCGGTTCCGTAAGGCGAATGGGGCGGTCCCCACGAAAGCACAAACAGGAATGGGCGGCTGTTGGTGGCGCGGCTGCGCAAGTATTCCCTGGCATCGCGCGTTTGGGCGATGGCGTCGTAACCGGCCCACTGCAATTTCTCCGGCGTGTCGCCGTAGTAAGACGAATGATTGTAATTATGGGTACATTCCAGCGCCTTCCAATAATCGAACCCCTGCCGGCGCTGGCGTGGAATGAATTCAGAGCGGCCTCCGCCGTTGAGATGCCATTTGCCGACGTAGCCCGTGTCGTAACCCTGCGCGGCCAAAACCTGGGCGAGCGTAAGCACGTTCGTCCCCAGCGGGACATCGTTCAGGAACACTCCATGCGTCACCGCCCGCTGTCCGGTCAAAAGCGAGGCGCGCGCCGGACAGCACACCGGCAGGCTGGAAACGGCGCGGGTAAAATCCACGCTTTCGCGCTCCAAGGCGTCGAGGTGCGGCGTCCTGACATTGGGGTCCCCCGCGTAACCGAACGCCTGCGCCCGCCATTGATCGGCCATCACAATCATTACATTCGGGCGCGCCGCCTCCGCACCCAGCGTCCGGCCAAGGCCGGCCAGAAGCAGGAGCGCGAAGATGAGTCGTTTGGCCATGTCCCGACGCTACCGAACCGCACCGGGAAAGGAAATGGATTTCATCAGGCAAGCGAAGCGGGCGAAATAGCTGTGGTCCCGGTTAAAACCATCCTTGTGCCGGCAATCGCGCGTTGCCATCCTCACTGCAAAAAAATAATCAATATGATCAGTCATGTTAGGCGAATGATGTCAGGAGGGCTGCCGGGATTGTTCTGGAGCAGCGCAATGATGATGTTGGCAGCGCCTTCAGCGTTGCCGCAAGGTCTCACCGTCCAGACCAATGCGGAGGAGGTTGTTTATACATCGCCCTGGCTGAAGGTGGCGTTCTCGTCCCGCACCCCAACCATGACCTTTCTGTCGGTGGATGCGACCGGAACCAGCCGCCATTCACGCAATCTCCTGGAGGCTTCGATTGGCGGCGGCCCCTCGGTCACAACGCCCACGGGCGTCTGCTCGTTGTTGGAAACGCCGTGCGTTTTCTCCAGAACCGGAAATGTTGTGCGCTATGCCGGCGTCAAGCTTGGCCAATGGGAAACCGACTCCTACCGCTATACGATCAAGCCCAAGGAAATCGACATGGTCATCGACAGGGATGTTCCTCAGGACTACGA
>CAZLEE010000156.1:0-10858 GCA_964558455.1 uncultured Verrucomicrobiota bacterium
GCTTTGGCATCCCAATCGCTAATTAAATAAGACATTAATGCGACACTGCACTAGATTGGCTCGCCATCCAGTTGGTGTGGGGCCCTCGTGTCAAATCCCTGCTGAAACTGCGAAGTCCGGCGGCAGATCCGAAACTTGAGGAAGCACTCCAATTCCTGAAAGGGCCGGACTTTATTCCTGTCGAAAGCCCGCCGGCGCGGCTTGAATTGATTCCTTCCCGGTCGGGACTGCACTTCCGGTTTCCTACACCGCGACCGGGCGAATTCGCCGAGAACAACGTCGTTTATGGCCGGCTTTACCGCTGCGCGGAACGCTGGCAAAAACGACCTGTGATTATCCTGCTGCACGGCGCCGGTGGCTCGGACTATAATCGAGAGTTTCCATGGATGGCTCGCCTTTGCAATCGAGCGGGATTCAACGCGGCGACACTGATGTCGCCTTTCCAATTTCAACGCCGACCACGTCAGCTTGCGAAGAGATTCACTGAAAAGGGATTGTACTGGCCGAATTACCGGTTCATGGCGGAGATAGACTACGCGCAGGCGGTTGCCGAAATTCGCGCCTTGACGGGGTGGCTGTTAGCGGAAGGTTGTCCCGCCGTGGCACTCTGGGGAAACTCCTACGGTGGCGCGCTGGCGGGATTAACGGCCTGCCGGGACGCGCGCCTGTCTGCCGCAGTCTTGGTTGCGCCCGGCTTGGACATGAATGTCTTTCTCTCCGCCGCAAGACAAATCATCCGGCCTGGCCTTCGAGCAGAGTTGCTGAGGCAGCAGCCGGCTTGTGAGGCGTTGAATCAGACGGTGTTGAACTTGACCAATACGCGGCCATGCATTCCCAAGGAGAACATATTGTTGATCGAAGCCGTCCATGATCTGTTTGTGGACAGGAAATCCATGGAGGCTCTTTGGCATGCATGGGGGCAACCTGACATCTGGCGGTTGTCGCATAGTCACGCCAGCAAAATCCTGTCGCTAGGCTTGACGGGCCGCGTCCTTCGCTGGCTGTCGCCCCGGTTGAATGCGCCTGCCGTTCGAACTGATGAAACCATAGTTTTACCCCATTAGCGGCCAGCGAGTTTCAGCCGTGGAAAAATCATCATGCATCGGACGTGCTTCGTCGGCCGGATACGGTTATCCTTCTCGTCTTTGAAAATCGCCTCCCGACGATCTTCCCCGTTCATGACGTGATCGATCGCCCCGGATATTGCTCACTGCCTTTGTTTTCAGTTTTCCACTCCCTGCTTTCCCAACTTTGCAGTGCTATGTCGGAGAGTTACGCATTTTTGGCAAAGTTTTTCCTCCTTTTGGTTGCGGCTCTGCCGCGCCAAGCCCTGGCGGCTTTGCGACTTTGCGTTAGATTCCCCGTCTTAGCGTTGAATTCCCTGTCCCCCTGCCATCTTCAATCTTCAAGCTTCCATCTCCCATTTTTCGCCCTTGTGTCAAGAAAACATAATTGACAAAAACGGGTGCGAAATGCGTAACGCCCCGTAAACACGTGGGATATTTTTTAAAAGAAAATGGTCACGGTTAGCTCCTCTTTTTCCCCCACCTGTGCCAAAATCCCCTCCAGACAGAAAAATGAGCAACAAGTCAAAGACATCCGCCGCCAGAACGGCGCTGCCGGTCCCGGTCCCTGCCGGAGCCCCGCTGCCGGCCGCTTTTTCTTCTCCGATTTCAGCGTCTCAGTTTTTCAGCGTTTCAGCTTTTGCTTCCGTAACACTTAATAACTGTTACGGCACTTTTTACAAACACCAGAATAACACCAACCCAATGCCGGTTGGAAAATCCTTATTTACAATTAGTTGCAACAAACCAGGCGATGAACCCGTAACACTCGTAACGTTACCATAACATGTTATTTCGTTTTTTTCTTTTCTCAGGAAATACCAAATCATAACACCAAATCATGGAAAACAATGAACAACCACGAGACGGCCCCTACGAAGCCGCGTTGACCCAAGATCAGCGCGTTTCACTCCATAATCTCCTCCTCTCCGAAGCCAGTGTGGCCGAAGCGCGGGTAATCGAGACCACCGGGGCCACCGTCCGCGTCCCGCAGTCTCTCCTGCAAAAACTGACAATAATCTCCCTTCCCTCCCGCTGCGCGGGCGAGGGAGGGAAGATGTCCGTCTCCGTGAAGGGGCGGAGCGGATGGCGGGCGGGAGATTACGATTGGGAGGGAAAGGGCGGGCGCCGGGAAATATCACGCTTGCCAGCGGGCTGTTCCTTATTACCTTGCTGACTGTGAACCTTCTTTTTGTTGGTGATATTGTGGGGGAACCGGGCCGGTACGCCATACGCCGGATTCTGCCCCGGCTGCGCGAGACGCGCCAGATCGACATGGTCATCGCCAACGGCGAAAATTCCGCCGGCGGCGCCGGCATCACCGTCAATACGGCGATGGAGATTTTTGACTCGGGCGTCGATATCATCACCACCGGCGACCATTTGTGGGATCAAAAGGAAGTCAAATTTCTATTGTTGACGGAATCCCGGTTTTTGCGGCCGTTGAATTATCCGCCCGGCACACCCGGCCAGGGCAGCGTGATTTGGCGGTCGGAGGGCGTCCCTCCCGTGGGCGTCATCAATCTGCAGGGGCGGACTTTCATGGGGCCGCTGGACAACCCGTTTCCCTGCGCCAAGGCGGAGGCGGCGCGGTTGCGCCCGATGACGAAGATCATTTTTGTGGACATGCACGCGGAGGCGACTTCCGAAAAAATCGCCATCGCCCGGATGCTGGACGGCCAGGTCAGCGCGGTGGTGGGCACCCACACCCATGTGCAAACGGCCGACGAGCAGATTTTCCCCGGCGGCACCGCCTATTTGACAGATGCCGGATTCACCGGGCCGCACGAGAGCGTGTTGGGCCGGGAAATCGCGCCGGTCATCGAACGTTTTATCACCAACACGCCGCAAAAATTCGGCGTGGCCTCGGGCAATGTCCTTTTGCAAGGCGCCTTGATCGAAATTGACAACGATTCAGGAAAGGCGCTCAAAATCCAGCGGGTCTCCGAACCGCTGTAATCGCCGGTCGCGCCATGCCAAAAAAAACGACATCGCAATGGGATTTTGGCGGGGAACTTTTTCCGCCCGAGGCGACCCGGCGCGTTTATTCGGTGAGCGAATTGACCGGGGCCATCCGCCGCCTGCTCGAACAACACATCGGCCAGATTTGGGTGGCTGGCGAGATCACCAACTGCCGGCTGCAACGTTCCGGCCACATCTATTTCACGCTCAAGGACGCCGCCGCCCAGTTGAATTGCATTGTGTTCAGGACGGAGGCGGCGGCCCATCGCGCCGAGTTGCAGGACGGCCGCAAGGTGTCGCTGCAAGGCGACCTGACGGTTTATGAACCGCGCGGCCAATATCAACTGCGCGTTTTGGCGATTGAACTCCAGGGCGTCGGCGCGCTCCAGGCCGCCTTTGAAAAATTGAAGGAGAAACTGGCGGCGGAAGGGCTTTTTGAGCTGGCGCGAAAACGTCCGCTGCCCCGCTTCCCGCAACGCATCGGATTAATCACCTCGCCCACGGGCGCGGCGATTCGCGATGTCCTGCATGTCGTGCGGCGGCGCAACCCGGCCTTGCAAATCATTTTCGCCCCGTGCGCCGTGCAAGGGGCCGGCGCGGCGGCGGAAATCGCCGAATCCATCGCGCGGCTCAATCAATGGTCGGAAACCTCCGGGCAGAAGCTGGATTTGATCCTGCTCACGCGCGGCGGCGGCAGCCTGGAGGATTTGTGGTCGTTCAACGAGGAGACCGTGGCGCGCGCCATTTTCAAATCCGCCCTGCCCGTCGTTTCCGCCGTCGGGCACGAGATTGATTTCACCATCAGCGATTTCACGGCCGATTTGCGCGCGGCCACGCCGAGCGCGGCGGCGGAGTTGTTGACCGAGGGCGTTTTTTCCAGCGTCAAATGGCTGGGGCAAATGGGCGGGAAATTGCGCGAGACGGTTCTGCGCCGGCTGGCGGGGGAGCGCCGCCACTGTCAACAACTGGCATTGCGGCTGCAAGCGGCCAGCCCGCGCCGCGCGCTGAACCAGCGCCTGCAGCGTCTGGACGATTTGCAAACGACGCTGGAACGTTGCGCGCGTCAACAATTGCAACAGAGCCGGGCGGCCGCGCAAAATCTCGCCGCCCGCCTGGAACGGGCCAGGCCGGATCGCCTGCTGGCGCAACGCCGCGCCAACTTCACCCAGTTGCAACGCCGGTTGGGCGAGGCGGCCCGTCAACAACTGCGCCATATCCGCCAGCGCGCCGCAACCTTGGGCGGGCGGCTGCAATTGCTCAACCCGGAGCAGGTGCTGGCCCGCGGTTACTCCATCACGATGGACGCGGAAACCGGGAAAATCATCCGCGCCAAAAATCAAACCCGGGCGGGGCGCAAAATAAAAACCAGGCTGCAAAGCGGCGAAATCGACAGCGTGGTGCAGGACTGATTGCGGAGTGGGTCGCCGGCTTAAAGCATTTTCGCCAGCCGCTCCCGGGCCGCCTGCGGCAATTCCATATCCTTTTCCGCCGCCAGCCAGCGCCACGCCTGAGTCAAGTCGAAGAATGTTCCTTCCAATTGCGCCTCGTAGGCTTTGGCCAGGATCGGCCCGAACGCTTTTCCCGGCGTCAGGCCCAGTTCGACCAAATGCCGCCCTTGCAGGATCGGCGACGGCGGTTGGTGGCGCACTTGCAATTCGCGGGCGCGTTCCAGAAGCAGGCGGACGTGTTCCGGTTCCACGGCGGGCAGCGGCGGACGGCCCATGCTGTCGGCGGTCATGATCAGGCAGAGGCCCTGGATGTTTTCCGGTTCAAGCCGTTTGGCCAGCCGGCGCACGGCCCGGTCGGTCATGGTTTGCCAATGGAACAAATGATTGCGCACCAGCGGCAGCACGCGATCCTGAATGGCCCGGGGCGTGCGCAACCGCTCCAAAAAACGGGCGGCGAGCGCGTCTCCCGCCTCCTCGTGCCGGGGCGAAAGGATGCGCATCCGGCCATCCTTGAGTTCGCGGCGGGTGGTTTCCGGTTTGCCGAAATCGTGGGCCAGCACGGCCAGCATGTGGGCGATGCGCGATTCGGCGTCCTCGGCCCGCCACAGTTCCAATCGCGCCAGGGCGTCGCAGCAATGGCACGTATGGGTGAAGACGTCGCCTTCGGGATGCCACTCCGGTTCCTGCGGCGTCCCGATCATCGCCTTGATTTCCGGGAAAAGATCGACCCATTCCGACTCGGCCAAAAAGCGCAGGCCGGCCGAGGGCGATTTGGTTGACAACGCCCACTTGAACCATTCTTCGCGCACCCGTTCCACCGCCAGTTCGGCGAAGGCGCCTTTCATGGCGCGGCAAAGCTGGAGGGTTTCCGGGGCGGCTTTCAGATCGAAGCGCGCGGCGAATTGCATGCCGCGCAGCACGCGCAACGGGTCCTCGGAAAAAGCCGCGCTCGTATGCCGCAAAATCCGCCGGCGCAAGTCCGCCTCCCCTCCAAAAAAATCGAGCAACTCCCGCCGCCGGGGGTCGTACATGATTGAGTTGACAGTGAAATCGCGCCGCGCCGCCGCGTCCCGGGGCGCGATTTCCGGATTGAACGCCACCTCGAATCCCTTGTGTCCCGCCGACACTTTTGAATCCGTTCGCGGCACGGTGAAATCATATTGGAATTCCCCGCCGGTGGTTAACTTCACCACCCCGAAGGAGCGTCCGACCAAATCCGTCCGGCCCCAGCGCGAAAGCACCCGGGCCAATGACTCGTAATCGACGCCAAAGACCTCGATGTCGAAATCCCGCCCCGGCGGCAAGCCGAGCAGGGCATCGCGCACCGCCCCGCCCACGAGGAAGGAGCGGCCCAGCTCCGGCGTCTCCCGCAGGATGCGTTCCAGCTCTGGCGGAATGAAATTCACCGCGACACGTTACGTTCTAGCCCGGTTGCCCGCACGAAGAATTTCCAGCCATCGGACGGCGCGCGCAGGGAGCGAGGGTTTGGATGGCGGCGGGCGGCGGAATGTTCTACCATCCAAACTGTGAAAATGACTTTTGTTTGTCTTTTGGCGCTGTTGAGCGTCACCGCCGGCAGCCAGGCCGCCAAGGCGCCGGCCGAGCCGATGCCTATGCGCGGTTTTTGCATCGCCGCGCCGCACCCGGAGGATTTGGACAAATTCATCATGTTCATCGAGCGCGAACTGGCGCCGCGCCATGTGAACACGCTCGTTTTGCGGGTGGAGTATGATTACCAATTCGAGAGCCATCCCGAATTGCGCGATGGCGACCCGTTGACCAAGGCGGATGTCAAAAAACTGGTGGCCGTCTGCCGCAAGGACGGGATCAAAATCATTCCGCTCGTTGATTTTCTGGGGCATCAATCCTATCACGCCTCGGTGGGGGAATTGCTCAAGCAATACCCGGAATTCGATGAGACGCCCTGGATAAAATTGCCCCAGGACTACGTGAAAAATCCCACCGAAGTCTATTGCAAGAGTTATTGCACGCTGCATCCCAAGGTGCATGAGGTGATCTTTGCGGTCATGGACGAATTGTGCGACGTGTTCGAGGCCGACACCTTTCACGCCGGGATGGACGAGGTGTTTTTTCTGGGCGAAGACAAATGTCCGCGCTGCGCCGGGCACGACAAGGCGGAGTTGTTTGCCGACGAAGTGCGGCGCATCCATGACCATTTGCAAGAGCACAAACGCCATCTCTGGATTTGGGGCGACCGCCTGCTGGACGGCAAAATGACCGGTCTGGGCAAATGGGAAGGCAGTTGCAAGGACACGGCCCGGGCCATTGATTTGATTCCCAAGGACATTCTGATTTGCGATTGGCATTACAACCAGCCGGTGCCGACCGCCGCTTATTTTGCGGTCAAAGGATTCAACGTGGTGACGTGTCCGTATAAAAACGGCCCAAGCGCGGCGCAGCAGGCCTATGACATGACGAAATGGCGCGCCACCGCCCTCGCGCCCATGAAGGACCGGTTCCAGGGCGTGGTGCAAACGGTTTGGTGCAGCGCGAATGCCTTCCTGGAAAAAGATTACGCAGGCAAAGGCGAGCCTGCCAATGCCTGGAACTGTTTCGTCACCCTTTCCGACGAGATCAAAAAGTTGGAAACGCCGCCGCCGGCCCCGGTGGTCAAACCGTAGCCGGTTCGGGATGAATCCACGGGGCGCGATAGGGACGGCGCAGGAGCCGGTTGGCTTCCTCGTCGTTCTTGATCAGGCCCGTCGCGCTGTCCCACGCCAGTGAACGGCCGAGTTGCATGGAGAGATTGGCCAGGATGCAGGAGGCGGTTGAAATGTGGCCTTCCTCAATGTCCGCCACCGGCCGGCCGCGGCTGGCGATGCAGGACAGGAAATTGCGCATGTGCCCGCGCGTGGCCGGGGCGCAATGTTTTTCCAGGTCCCTTTCTGTTTTGTCTTCGGGATACTGTTCCAGTTCGTAGGTGACATCGCGATGGACCGGCTGCCCGCCCCCGTGCGGAATGAAATCGTAACCCATCAGGCCCACTTTCAAGGTGCCTTTGTCGCCGTAAAGGATGGCCGACCAGGCGTATTGCGGATCGACCGGCTCGCCCCAGGAGCGATGCTGCCAGACGACTTGCAGCTTCTCGTAATCGAAGATGGCGGTCTGGGTGTCCGAATCGGTCGCCTTGCTCTGCTTGTCAATCAAAATACCGCCCGAGGAACTGACGCTGCGCGGCCAGCCCAGATCGAGCATCCACCGGGTTGTGTCAAACATATGGATGGCCATGTCGCCGACGATGCCGTTGCCGTATTCCATGAAATTGCGCCAGCTTCGCGGATGGACCAGCGTGTTGTAAGGCCGCATCGGGGCCGGGCCGGTCCACATATCGTAATCGAGATAATCCGGCGGGGCGATGTCCGGCGGGTTTTCGCGGGAGCGCATCGCGTAATAGCAACAAATCTGCACCAGCCCCACCGTGCCAAGCTTTCCCGTCTTCACAATCTGGTCGCGGGCCTCGATCAGGTGCGGCGTGCTGCGCCGTTGCGTTCCGACCTGGACGACGCGGTTGTGGCGCCGCGCGGCGGCGAGCATGGCCTGGCCTTCGGCAATATCGGCGCTGATGGGTTTTTGCACATAGACTTCGGCCCCGGCCTCCACGGCCGCGATCATGGCCAGGGCGTGCCAGTGATCCGGCGTCGCCACCAAAACAATATCGAGGTCTTTCTCCTTCAGCATCTCCCGGTAATCGGTGTAAGTGCGCGGTTTTTTCTTGGAAGCCTGGCGGGTGGCGGTCATTTCCGCCGCCTCGGCCAGCATGTTGCGATCCACGTCGCACAGGGAGACCACCTCCACCGGCGCGACCTGGATGAGCCGGAACAAATCACTTTTCCCATACCATCCGCAGCCGATGACTCCGACGCGTTTTTTCTCCCCGATCAGGTCGGCGGCATAACCAGAGGCGGCGCACAGGGCAAGCCCGGCGGTGGAAAGCTTGATAAAATTTCGTCGATGCATGTGACAATTATAGAAGAACCGGGGAATTTGGCCAGCAGGCAATTCGGATGGATGGCGATTTGGCCCGGACTTTAAAATTGATAATCGGCCCGCAAAGACTTTCAATCAGGGCGGGCTTGCCCTGTCCGATGAGTCTGATTGACTTTATTTTAAACATAGCCGGGTTGCTGCTTTGGTTGAATTGGCGCGCCAGCGCGATGCCCGCGACGCGTCCGCCGGGGATGCCCATGCTGACCACCATCAAGGCTGCCGGGCCTTCGCGCCCGCGTTTTTTGCAATGGGCGGGTTTGCCGGTTTTGCTGGCGGTGCGCGCGCTTTTCTACTGGCAGGTCGGCCCGCCGGTGCATTGGTATCCCCAAATCCCCCTTGGCCCCACCGCCTTGTCTTTCCGCAGTGATCTGGTCGGGCGCATGTTTTTGTTTTCCATCCTGGGTTTCGCGGCCAGTCTGGGCGTTTGTTATCTCTGGCTGCTGTTTTTGTCCGCTGTCAACGGGAGCGCCGCCGAGCCGGACCCGATCCAGCGCCTCGTGCGCTCGTGGCTGGGACGGCTGGATCGCTGGCCGCGGTCGGTCAAATTGCTTTTGCCGCTGGCGGTGGCGGCCCTGGCGTGGCTGGCGCTTCATCCCTTATTGATCTGGCTTAAGTTGGTGCCTGCCAGCGCCTGCTTCCGCCTGCTGGCCCAAGGTGTCTTGATCGGCCTGTCCGCGTTCCTGACCCTGAAATACCTTCTTTCGGCGATTTTGATTTTGTATCTGCTTAACAGTTATGTCTATGTGGGGGAATTTGCCCTTTGGACATTTGTCAATACAACGGCCCGCCGTCTCCTGCTGCCCTGGCAAAAACTGCCGGCGCGCCTGTGGAAGATCGACTTTTCGCCCGTGCTGACCGTGATCTTGATTCTGTTCCTGTCCGAATTCGCCCAGCGCGGCCTGATTTATCTTTACCGCCGCTTGCTGTAAAATCGGGCGGGGACAAGGGGAAACGCTGAAATCGGAGAAAATTTTTTCCGCTAGAAATTGCTGTTCCTGCGCCAAATACTGATAGCGGATAAACGGCGGATTCCCTACCACGGCATCAAATCGCCCCTCCTCTTGAGAGTGAAACAGAAACCATCTGAGGAAATCGCCGTCGTGAATCTCGATAGAAAGATTTTTCGTGCCGGGAACGCGTTCCCGTGCTTTGGCGGATTCCTCGCGGTCAAGTTCACACGCGAACATTCCGCGAAGCGAACTGCAATTTTGGCTGGCCATCGCCTCAATGAAAGAACTGTCGCCACAGCTTGGTTCTAAAACAGACTTTGGTTTTTTTTCCAAAACCCACCTTGCCAAAAAAGAAGCAATGTCAGGGTCTGTGCAAAATCCCCCTCGCAATTTCTGAGCCGTCTCGTTTTCAATAAAATTCATATCTTTGATTTTTCCCGGTTTACTTCGAGTTGGTTTTGTATCGCGTTGCCCGGTACTTGAGAATGCTCGCCGCGTATAGGCAGGCAGCATTGTCGTTGCATTCGGAAGCAACTTTGTCCGCAATGACTCTACCTTTTAGCTCTTCTTCGGGGATATCGAAAAACTTGGCAAACTTTGCAATCTGCACTTCCGTTGGAAATCGTTCTCCGTGTTCAAGTTTGCTCAAAAGCGTTGAATCAATGTCCACACCGGCGGCAACGACGCGAAGCGGCTCTTCGCGATTTTGGCGCAGCCTCCGAATAAACACTCCAAAACTCGACTTGTCTCGCATAGTCTTGACTGATTATGTCAAGACACCTTATGACACAAACGCTTCCGCGTGTCAAATGAGAAACTCAAATCCGTCAAAACTGGCCGCACAGTCAATTTTCCCCGCCCGTCGCCGTGCAAACCCAAACGGCCTATTGTTTTTTCTGAATTCGCCCGGTGCAAGTGTCAGTCCTGAATGGTGTTTAGATAATGTGCAAACAATTGCAAAGCAATGCGATGTATGAGTCTTTAAAAATCACCAGAATTCGGGGTCGCATATTTTTACGAGTGAAGACTCCAAGGTTATTTTCCGGCCTGTCCCATCACAGGGGGCCCCATACTTCTGCTTGCAATTTGATTGATAAGAATGTTCATGGTTGCGGGACGGGATCGGGGCTTGATCCGGGGCGACCGGCC
This sequence comes from uncultured Verrucomicrobiota bacterium, assembly GCA_964558455.1. Lineage (GTDB taxonomy): Bacteria > Verrucomicrobiota > Verrucomicrobiia > Limisphaerales > Palsa-1400 > DASRLE01. The sequence continues at coordinate 10,582 of CAZLEE010000156.1, forward strand.
CGGGTTTTCTGGAAGAGGATTCAACCTCTTGCAGGGTTGAATTCAATTTCCAATTTTTCCCCCAGGGAGGTTTGTTGCTCGCGACCCTGGGCTGAATGATGGGCATCCCTTCAGGATGCCGCCCTCACCCCGCCCCCCCGCTGGCGCGGGCGAGGGAGGGACGTCGTCCGTCGCCGAGCACTTCCGTAGCGGCACAGGAGCTGCCAGCTTGGCTGGCTGAAGGGGATTAGGAGTCAGTAACCTCCGGCAGAGCCGGAGGCTTGAAATAGCGTGAACC
>CAZLEE010000157.1:0-10850 GCA_964558455.1 uncultured Verrucomicrobiota bacterium
TATGAAACGCCCGGCGGCGCCATCCTGCATTTCGCGCATCGCCAGATGGAAAGCCTCACCATGGACCGCGAAGTGATGCACTTGCGCGATTCATTGATCCCCAAGTATGGCGAGCTGGTTTACTACGGCTTCTGGTTCTCGCCGGAACGCGACGCCCTGCAGGCGTTCGTCACGGAAAGCCAGAAAAACGTCACTGGCACGGTGCGGATCAAATTATACAAGGGCAACATCATCACCGCCGGACGCAAGTCGCCCGTCAGCCTTTACCATTCCGGCATCGCCACCATGGAAGCCGACCCGACCCAGGCCTACAACCAGGACGACGCCACCGGCTTCATCCGCCTGAACGGCTTGAGGCTGAAAGTCGCCGCCCAATTACGCGGCAAGAAGTAAGAGCAAGGGCAACTTTATTATTGACAGCCGGCTTGCCCTGTTGGGGAGGCCGGCTGTTTCGCGCCTACTGGGCCTGGCGCACCTTGTCTTTTTTCTCCTCCAATTCGGCCTTGAACTTGTTCCGCTCGGAGAGCAGTTGTTTGTCGAACTGGGCCAGGGCCTCGCCATCGCCCTTGGCCGCCGCCTCGTCCCGTTTCTCATTCAGAAAAATCTCGCGACCGGCAATTTTGGCGGCGTATTGGGCATCCAATTCCGCCAGTTCTTTCTTTTGGGCGGCGGTGAGTTTTTTGGTGGGCGCGGTCTTGTTCAGACGTTCCATGGCCAGTTCGTAGGAGGATTTCATAATATCAATTGGATCAGGATTTTTTTGTCTGCCGGAAAATTTTCCCGCCGCTTCCATGAGCGGAGGTTTGGGTCTGGCCATCTCCAACCCCGGTTCGGCCACGGCGACGGACGGAGACATGTCTTTTCGCCACGAGGCGATGCGCGCCTGCAACCCGTGATGTTCGGCGGCCTTCTTGTCGCCCGCCTTCATATAGGCCCGCGAAAGATTGGTGTGAACCAGTTGGTAGTGCGGTTTCATCGCCTCCGCCTTGCGCCCTTCGACGATGGCGGAAGCATAATCGCCCTTGGCATAACAGACGCCGCCCAAGGCCAGTTGCGCGTCAAAGCAGCCGGAGTCCTGCTCCAGAATGGCCCGGAGCCGGACAATTGCGCCATCCGCATCGCCCGTGCTGAACTCGAACATGGCGTCATCAAACTGCTCCTCCGAGGTTGGCATGTACCTTAGCTTACGATACACTGCGGTTCGTGTCGAAAATTTTGAGCGCAATAAAGCCGGCCGACGATCTGCGAAAGTCCGCCTACCGCACTTACTCGAACTACGTCGGCAGGAACTTGATCGACCTCTACGACGATCTTCACGGCATGGGCGCGCTCTTGTTAATCACGATCGGCGTGGCCGTCACCAAGTATGATACCGCCAGGGAAATCGTTCATCCCCTGGTGCGAAAACAAATCACCCGGGCCGGCTTTCGTCTATTTCCAATGGTGGTCTTTCTCGCCGCCGCCCTGGGCATGGTCGTCATCGGGCAGACGGTCCTGATGCTGAATCGGTATGGCGCCCAAACCTACGTTGGAACAGTGATGGTGACCGTGGTGGTGAGGGAGCTGGGTCCCCTGCTGGCCGCATTATTGGTTCTGGCCCGCATTGGAACCGCCAATGTGGTTGAATTGGGCACGGCGCGGGCCATGGGAGAAGTGGAGGCGTTGGAGGCTCTCGGCATTGATCCCATTCATTATTTGGTCGTGCCGCGCGTCGTGGGACTGGCCATTTCAATTTTTTCCCTGACCATTTATCTCATATTGATCGCATTGTTCAGCGGTTATCTTTTTGCTTTTCTGGAAGCGGTGCCGCTGTTGCCGGGCGAGTATTTCCGGCAACTGGCGAACGCCCTGCTCTGGCAGGATTTTGTCCTGCTGATTTTCAAAACAATGATCTTTGGCACTTTGATTGCCATCGTGACATGCTTCGAAGGATTGGCGCACCCCCTGCGGCTGGAAGAGGTCAGCCACGCCACGACCAGCGCGGTGAGCAAATGCGTGGTGGGCGTCGTCTTGCTCGATGCAATTTTTGTGGTCGTATATTTGGTTTTATAACTTGTGCAACAATCTTCTTCCAACACGCCAGTCGTTGAAGCCATCGGCATGAATGTGGTGACGGCGGCGCGGCAAAAGGTGCTGGTCGCGGCGGTGGACTGGGTCGTCATGCCCGGGGAGTATTGGGTCATCGGCGGCCCGCACGGCTCCGGCAAAACAGATTTGCTGATGACGGCGGCGGGATTGCACCGGCCGGACGGCGGGTTCTTGCGCCTCTTCGGGCAGGACCCGGCGCAACTGTCCGAGGCGGAAGCGCTCAAACAGCGCACCCGCATCGGCTTCGTTTTCAAAGGCGGAGGGCGGATGTTTGTCGATTTGACCGTCGCCGAAAACATCGCGCTGCCGCTCTGTTATCATCACGGTTGGAGCACGGAACAGGCCCGGGAAGAGGTGCAGGCAATGTTGGAACTGACAAAGCTAACCGCCCTCGCCGCCGAAACCGCCCACTCTCTGAGACCGGATTTGCGGCAACGCGTCGGCCTGGCCCGCGCATTGGCCCTCAAGCCTGAAGTATTGTTTCTGGATGAACCAGCCGCCGGACTGGAGGCGGGCCATCGCAATTGGTGGCGGGATTTTCTCGGGCGCCTGTCCGACGGTTCCGCCTTCGGCGCCGGCCAAAAGACGACCGTGATCGTGGCCACTAGCGATTTTTCCCTCTGGCACGAAGACAAGCGCCGTTATGCGCTGGTCAAGGACAAGCGCTGGCAAATACTGAAGGAACACTCCGAATATCCGCAGATTGATTAGAACACGTCAACACTATTACCAAAATGCCATTACAAGATTTGACTCCTGAATTACGCACCCGCCTGAATCGGGTCGAACGGATGGTCGGCTGGTTCGTCACCCTCGCCACCCTCTGCCTGCTCGCGAGTTTTGCCTACTACATTTACGCCACGGCCAAAACACGCGGCTGGTTTGTCACCAAAATCAATTTTGCCACCGGGGTGAATGACGCCAGCGGATTCAAACTGGGCGATCCTGTCAAACTGATGGGGTTCAATGTGGGTGAAGTCACAGGCATCGTCCCCAACGAACCCGATAAGGCGCGCGGGGTAACCATCTTTTTTAACGTCCGGGACCCTTATTACGGTTACGTTTGGTACGATTCCCAGGTCCGCGTCGTGTCGGATTTCCTGAACAATCGCTACCTCGAAGTGGAAAAAGGACGAATCGGAGCCCCCAGCGTTTATACAAATTCCGAGGGAAAATTATTCGTTCTGAACCGATTTCGCGCCTGGGGAAAGTTTAAATCGCTGACCAACGAAATGAAAAACCTACCCGCAAACACGAATTTGTCTGACACCGCCATCCTCCTCGAGGCGACCAATCAGTTGATGAAAATTCTCAAAACCGAAACCAATGTCTATTACACAAATGCCTTTGCCGCAAAATATAATCGCCCGGTGGATATGAGCCTTCCCCCGGAAACGAGAAACTGCTATTGGATGCCGCCCCTTGACACGCCCGCCTTGGGCGACCGTCTTAACGCCGTGGCCGATCAGGTCGAAAAAGCCCTGCCCAATATCTTAAATCTGACCAACCAACTGGCCGCAGTGTTAAGCAATGCCAATAACGCCCTCATCTCGGTTAACTCCGCCGTGGCCAAAACCGACCCCATCCTGACCAACATCGCGGTTCTGACCGGCAACCTGCGCGATCCAAACGGTTCGCTCGGAAACTGGCTCATCCCCACCAACCTCGCCGCGCAATTGCGCGACACCCTGCAATCCGCCACCGTCGCGCTCAAGTCCGTCCATGCCACTTTGGATGACACCGACACCAACGTCACCATGCTGGCCGTCGATTTGGACAAGACCCTGCAACACTTGGCGGATTTGACCGGCAGCCTGAACACGCAAGTGCAGGCCAACACCAATTTGGTCACGGAAATTTCCAGCACCATTGTTCACACCGACGATTTGATTCAAGGTTTGAAACGGCATTGGTTGCTGCGCTCCGCCTTTAAACCCAAGCCGCCGGAGAAGAAACAACCCTCCCCTGCCCCCCAGCCGGCGCACCAACGCTGAGACAAATGAATATTTCGGGACAGCAAACGTCTGATCCCAAGTGCGTAGCATCGGATGTTTTCTGGGGATACTGTTGCTGGCGGCGGGCAATCACGCCTTCGCCGGCTTTTCCGTCACGGCCACGCCGGACGAATTAATCTTCAATTTTGATCAAAAGAACGCCGGCCGCCGCGTGGTCGAGCTGGCGCCTTTTCAGGACCCGTCCAACGCCGTCTCCCAAGCGTCCCTCCCTGCTGATTTTCGGCGGACGGTGGTTTCCGTGCCGCGATTTGACGACGGGCGGGACCGCATTTATTCCGGGTTCGTGGCACTGGACAGCGGGGTGGCCGAGGGGCCGATGCGCTTTGTCGAAATTCGAAAAAACATCTCCCGGCATTGCGACGCCTATCCCCGGATCAAAAGCAAAAAAGGGCTTCAAGTGCAATGGGTGGAGGACGCCGTCGCCCTCGGGGTGCAGCACGCCGCTTTCAACATCGACATCGGCATGTCGGTCAACATGACCCCGGGACCGGATGATTTTACATGGCAGATGGATGGACGGACTTTTTCATTCGGTCGCGGCTACATCGAGGCGATGGACCGCTCGATCAAAACCATGTCAGACCAGGGCGCGACGGTCACCCTGATTTTGCTCAACTATTCCCACCCGGGAACGGAAGCCGGCGCGATTCTGCAACATCCCGGCTACGACACCAATTGTCCCGGTCACATCAGCGAGTTCAACACCGGCACGGCGGAGGGATTGGCCTGGTTCAAAGCCTGGGTGGAATTTCTGACCGACCGCTACGCCGCGACGGGATTCCCCCACGGACGCGTCGTCAATTATATTGTTGGCAACGAAGTCAACGCCCATTGGGACTGGGCCAATATGGGATATGTGTCGATGGAACAGTTTGCGCGCGATTACGAGCGGGCCGTCCGCATTTGCGCCATGGCCGCGAAGAAATCCTCGGCCAACGACCGGGTCTTCATCTCCCTCGAACACGATTGGAACACGCTCTACGCGGAATCAACCAACCGGCAGGGATTTCCGGGGCATCTCTTCCTTGATTATTTCAACCAATCAATCAAAGCCGGCGGCAACTTCGACTGGAACCTGGCCTATCATCCCTACCCGGAAGATTTGTTCAATTGCCGGACCTGGGAAGACAAATCAGCCAAGCCGGACGAGAACACGCCCCGCATCACGTTCAAGAACATTGAAGTGCTTACCCGCTACTTCCAAAAGAAGGAATTGCTCTTCCGGGGCAGTCCCCGTCACATCATTTTATCCGAGCAGGGATTTCACGCCAAGCCGACGCCGGAGGGCGAAAAGGAACAGGCGGCGGCCTATTGCTATGCGTGGCGCAAAATTGTCAATTTGAAGGGCATTGACGCCTTCATTCTGCACCGTCATGTGGACAACGCGGGGGAAGGCGGGCTGAACCTCGGATTATGGCGGCGCGCCCCGGATTCCACCCCCGGTCCTCCGGTCAAACGCCCCATGTATGAGGTATTCCGGCTGGCCGACACGCCGCAGTGGAAACAGGCGTTTGAATTTGCCCTGCCCGTCATAGGAATCAAATCTTGGCAGGAACTGGATTCCAAGTAAGCGCGACCGCGGCGCGGGTGGCCTTCCGTGCGATTCACGTACAATGAAATGGCCGGCGCGAACGCCGGCCATCGTCAAATAACTTCCAAACGGTCGATCCTTTAGATCACCAGGGGTTGCTCCGCCGCGGGAACAGCAGGAGGAGGAACCACTTCGGTTTCTTCAACCGGCGGCAACTCAACCAAGGGCTTCAATTCGATGCGGCGGTGGAGTTGATACCCCGTGCCGGCAGGAATAATGTGGCCCATGATGACGTTTTCCTTGAAACCGCGCAGGTAATCCACCTTGCCCATCGTAGCCGCCTCGGTCAGAACACGGGTGGTGTCCTGGAATGACGCGGCGCTGAGGAAACTCTCCGTTTCCAACGAGGCCTTGGTGATGCCCAACAAGACGGGTTGCGCCTCGGCCGGCTTGCCGCCGACTTTGTCCACCCGCATATTTTCCTTCTCGAATTCGATCTTGTCGATCTGTTCGCCCCAGAGGAATTGAGTGTCGCCCGGTTCAGTGACGCGAACTTTGCGCAACATCTGGCGGACGATGATTTCAATATGTTTGTCGTTGATGGTCACACCTTGCAGACGATAGACCTCCTGGACTTCGTTGACCAAGTGCTCCTGCAATTCCTGCGGCCCGCAAATATCCAGAATTTCGTGCGGATCGATGGGGCCTTCGGTCAATTGCTGGCCCTTCTTGACAAAGTCGCCTTTGAACACAATGACATGTTTGCCAATAGGGATGAGATGTTCCTCTTCCGTTTGCGTTTGCGGTTCCTTGATCAGAATGGTGCGTTTGCCGCGGACGCTGGGTCCGAAGTCAACCACACCGTCGATCTTGGATATTTCGGCGGCGTCCTTGGGACGGCGCGCCTCGAACAATTCCGCCACACGAGGCAGACCGCCGGTGATGTCCTTGGTCTTGGACGTCTTGCGCGGCGTCTTGGCCATCAGCGCGCCAGCGACAATCCTGCTGCCTTCGGCCACGACGATGTGAGCGCCGGAAGGAATAGGATAACTGGCCGGCGCCTCGCCGGGTTTGTCACTGACAATAACGATGGAAGGACGGAGATCCTCTTTGTGCTCGATGACAACCATTGCCTCTTGGTTGGTCGTTTCATCGGTCTCCTGCTTCATGGTGACCCCTTCAATGATGTCCACGAACTTCACCCGTCCCGACTTGTCGGAAAGGATGGGGACGTTGTATGGATCCCACTGCACAAATGAGTCGCCTTTTTTGACCTTGCCGCCGTTTTTGGTGGAAATAACCGAGCCGATGACGAGGTTGTGAACTTCCAATTCACGCCCGCCTTCTTCGGCCAGGATTGAAATGGAACTGTTTTTGTTCAGGACGATGCAATTGCCGTCTTCCAACTCAACCGAGCGAACCTCGTTGTAACGGACAACACCGTCAAATTTGGATTTGATTTGCGGCTGTTTAAAGACCTGGGACGCCGTTCCGCCGATGTGGAATGTGCGCATGGTCAACTGGGTGCCGGGTTCGCCGATGGATTGGGCGGCAATGATGCCGACCGCTTCACCGCGTTTGATCATCCCGCCGGTGGCGAGATTGCGGCCATAGCAACAGGCGCAAATGCCGTGTTTGCTCTCGCAGGTCAGCACGGAACGGATGCGGAGACGTTCAACGCCGGCGGCCTCAATGGCGCGCGCCTTGACTTCGTCGATCATATCGCCGGCCTTGACCAGGTTGATCTTGACGTTGCGGGGATCATTGACATCGTCGCAGGAAATACGACCAATGACGCGGTCGCCCACCTTGACCACTTCGTCGTCTCCCTCGTAAATGGCCTGGACCCAGATGCCGTTGGAGGTGCCGCAGTCTTCCATGCGGATGATCACGTCCTGGGCAACGTCGACCAACTTGCGGGTCATGTACCCGGAATCGGCGGTCTTGAGAGCCGTATCGGCCAAACCCTTGCGGGCGCCGTGAGTGGAGATGAAGTATTCGAGCACGGTCAGTCCCTCGCGGAAGTTGGACAAGATCGGTTTTTCGATGATGTCGCCGCTGGGTTTGGCCATCAAACCGCGCAAACCCGCGAGTTGACGAACCTGCTGACGGTTGCCGCGCGCGCCGGAATCGACCATGAGCGAAACAGGGTTATATTCTTTCTTGCCCTGGTTGAATTCGAGGGTGCGCAACATGACGTTGGAAATTTGGTCGGTGCAATGCGTCCAAATGTCGATGATCTTGTTGTAGCGTTCGCCCGGAGTGATAACACCCTTGCGATACTGCTTTTCAACTTCGGATATCTGCTTCTGGGCGGTGGCGATTTCCTGATCCTTCTCCTTAGGAATGATCATGTCGTCAATACCGATGGAGCAACCCGAGCGGGTGGCGGAACTGAAGCCCAATTCCTTGAGCCGGTCAAGCATGATGACCGTTTTTTCGTGGCCACATATCTTGTAGCAAGTCCAAATGAGTTCGCCCAAGGTGGATTTGCCCGCCATCTTATTGAAGAAACCCAACTCCTCCGGCCAGATTTCGCTGAAAATAACCCGGCCGACCGTGGTCTCAATCGCAACGCTGGCGCTGTCGCCGTATTGGGTCTTTCTGCCCCGATCCGGATTGGCCAGACGGATGCGGTCGTGAATCTTAAGCCCGCCGTCCGTGTAGGAAAAGATGACTTCGGATTTATTGCCGAACAGCATCGAGGGCTTTGCTTCCTTCTTGGCCCGAGGCTCGGCTGTGATGTAATAGCAACCCAGCGTGATGTCCTGCGTCGGCGTCATGATAGGCCGTCCGCTGGAAGGGCTGAAGATGTTGTTGGGCGCCATCATCAACAGACGCGCCTCCATTTGCGCTTCAACTGAAAGCGGAACATGCACGGCCATTTGGTCGCCATCGAAGTCGGCGTTGTAAGCGGTGCAGACCAGCGGATGAATACGAATGGCCTCGCCCTCGATCAAGATCGGCTCGAAAGCCTGGATGGAAAGGCGGTGCAGCGTCGGAGCGCGGTTGAGCAGGACTGGATGCCCGCGCGTGACCTCTTCCAGAATATCCCAGACCTCGGGCGACTGGCGTTCGATCATTTTCTTGGCGGAACGGACAGTGTGGACGTAACCCAGTTCCTTCAAACGGCGGATAATGAACGGCTCGAAAAGGACCAGGGCCATTTTCTTGGGCAGACCGCACTGGTGCAGCTTCAATTCAGGGCCGATGACAATGACGGAACGGCCGGAATAATCGACGCGTTTGCCGAGCAGATTTTGACGAAAACGCCCGCTCTTGCCCTTGAGCATGTCGCTCAGGGATTTCAAGGCGCGATTGCCGGCGCCGGTGACAGCGCGACCATGGCGGCCATTGTCAAATAGAGCATCCACCGCCTCCTGCAACATGCGTTTTTCGTTGCGGATGATGACTTCAGGCGTCTTGAGTTGCAGCAGGTTTTTCAACCGGTTGTTGCGGTTGATGACCCGGCGATAAAGATCATTCAGATCAGAGGTGGCAAAACGGCCGCCTTCCAACGGAACCAACGGACGCAAGTCCGGCGGAATAACCGGCAACACAGTGAGAATCATCCATTCCGGGCGGGCCTTGGAATCACGGAAAGCGGAAAGCAATTTGATGCGCTTGGCGATCTTCTTGCGAATCTGTTTGCTCTTGGTCTCGGTCATGGCAATGGCCAAATAATCCACCTGCTTTTGCAGATCGACGTTGCCCAAGGCCATGCGCACCGCCTCGGCTCCCATCTTGGCCACGAAGCCGTCGGCTCCGTAGGTTTCGCGCGCCTCGCGATATTCGTGTTCGCTCAGCAACTGATGCAATTTGAGCGGGGTGGACCCCGGATCAATCACCATGTAATCTTCGTAATAGATGACGCGTTCCAGATTGCGGGCCGTCATGTCCAGCACCAATCCGAGGCGGGAAGGCATGCATTTGAAAAACCAAATGTGGGAAACCGGCACAGCCAATTCAATATGGCCCATGCGTTCCCGGCGCACGCGCGCCAGTGTGACTTCCACGCCGCAACGATCGCAGACCACACCGCGATGTTTGATGCGCTTATACTTGCCGCAGGAACATTCCCAATCCTTGACCGGCCCGAAAATACGCTCGCAAAACAAGCCTCCCTTTTCCGGCTTGAACGTCCGGTAATTGATCGTTTCTGGGTTTTTCACCTCGCCCTTGGACCAAGCCCGGATGGACTCGGGGGATGCGACAGAAATGGCGACGTAATCGACTCGATTGACCTTGTCCAAGCCGAGCAACTCGCGAGCGGTTTCTTTAGTGTTCATTGTACTCATTTCGTTGGCAAATTTGACTGGAAGTTACTTTAGGCTGCTGAGAGAGGCGGCCTGCTCGTTCGCGGCCTGCTCCACCGGGTTTGAATAACCGACCTTTACGTCCATGGCCAAGGATTGCATTTCCTTGACCAGCACGTTGAATGATTCCGGCACACCGGCTTCGAGACAGTTGTCGCCCTTGACGATGCTCTCGTAAATCCGGGTGCGGCCCTGCACGTCATCCGATTTGACCGTGAGCAATTCCTGCAAACTGTAAGCGGCGCCGTAGGCCTCCATGGCCCAGACTTCCATTTCGCCGAAGCGTTGGCCGCCGTATTGCGCCTTGCCGCCCAGGGGTTGCTGCGTGACCAGAGAATACGGTCCCACCGCGCGGGCGTGAATTTTGTCCGCCACCAAGTGGCCGAGTTTCATCATGTAAATGTTGCCCACCACGATTTCCTGGTCGAACAACTGGCCGGTCCGTCCGTCGGTCAGAAGCGTCTTGCCGTGTTCGGGCAACTTCGCCTCCTTCAGATAGGCCCGGATTTCCTTTTCCTTGATGCCGTCGAAAACAGGCGTGGCAAATTTGAGTCCGAGGAGTTTGGCGGCCCAACCCAAGTGGGTTTCCAAAACCTGTCCCACGTTCATGCGCGAAGGCACGCCCAGCGGGTTCAACACAATATCCATCGGCGTTCCGTCGGGCAGGAATGGCATGTCTTCTTCAGGCACGATCTTGGCCACAACACCCTTGTTACCGTGACGTCCGGCCATTTTGTCACCCACTGACAGTTTGCGTTTGGAAGCGATGTAAACCTTGACCGATTTGATCACTCCGCTGTCCACTTCCTCGCCGGCCTCGGCCCGTTCAATTTCTTCGTCGTGCTGCATTTGCAGATCGTCGAACTTCTTTTTGAAGGTGCCGATGATTTCGTTGATCTT
>CAZLEE010000158.1:0-10789 GCA_964558455.1 uncultured Verrucomicrobiota bacterium
ATCAGCCCATTCACGGCTGTCCGCGCCAAATCGATATGTTTTGTCTTGATGACATTTATGCCATTAAACAAACCGGCAACTACGAATTGGAAGCAAGTCCACGCCTTTACAGAAAGACATTACACGGTAGTCCTCTTATCCTCATCACAAATTTTCCGCCGGCCAAAATCCGGCTTCAACTGAAACGCAATGACGGAAATTGAAATGCCAAAGTCAACTGGTTACGGTGAGCTTTGCCCGGCCTCATTCTGATCCGGCGGGCACACATTGAGGAAAACTTATTTTTTCCGGTTGTTAAACCGGCCTCCAATCTGCCAGTCTTCTTTCATCCGCCAACCATGTCCGGCGGTCGATGAAGAAGAACGAACTGATTCGCGGATTGAACCTGAGCGCAACCACGTCCCTCGTGGTGGGGACCATCATTGGCGCGGGGATTTTCCTCAAATCGGCCCGGATGGCGCAGGCGGCCGGGACGCCGGCGCTGGTTTTGCTGGCTTGGGTGGCGGCGGGGTTGCTCTCGCTGGCGGGGGCGTTGAGTTACGCGGAGTTGGGGGCGATGCTCCCGGCGGCGGGCGGCGAATATGTCTATCTGCGCGCGGCTTACGGGGATTTGCCGGCTTTCCTTTTTGGATGGATGCGCCTGGTGGTCGGCTCCAGCGGTTCGCTGGCCAGCACGGCGGCGGGTTTCGCAATCTTTCTCGGCGCGCTTTTTCCCCTGAATGCGGTGTGGGCGCAGAAATCTTTCGAGGTCTTCGGCCGGACAATCGTCTGGTCGTTTGGCCCGCAACAAATCGCCGCCATCTCCCTCCTTTTATTTTTGTCGGCTGTTAATTGCCTGCGGGTTGTGCTGGGGGGCCGGGTGCAATCGGTTTTCACCCTGGCCAAGGTGTTGGCGATCGTGGCCATCATGGTCGGGGCCTTTTTCTTTGCCCCATCGGCAAGCTGGCAGCACTTGCGTTCCCCTGCCGGAGCCGCGCCATGGTGCGGTTTCTCCGCCTTTGGCGCCGCGATGCTGGCGGCTTTGTGGGCCTACGACGGCTGGAACAATATGCCCATGGCTGCCGGCGAGGTGGAAAATCCCGGACGAAACATTCCCCGGGGATTGATCCTGGGGATGATCCTCGTCCTCCTGGTTTATTTGCTGGTCAACCTGGCTTATTGTTACGCGCTGCCGTTTTCCGAAATCGCCTCGGCCAGTTCAACCTTGCATGGCACAGCCCTGCCGGTCGCGGCCAAGGCGGCGCAAACGTTCCTGCCCCATTTCGGAATCAGCCTCATGGCCATCGCCGGTTTGCTTTCAACGGTGGGCGCTTTGAATGGCTCCATCCTGACCGCCGCCCGCATCCCTTACGCCATGGCGCGGGATGGCTTGTGGTTCAACTGCTTTGCCGGGTTGCACAGCAAAACGGCCGTGCCGGTGGCGGCGGTTCTTTTCCAGGGTGTTTGGGGCGCGCTCCTCGTGCTTTCGGCCACGTTCGATCAATTGACTGATTGCGTGGTGTTCGCCGGGATGATCTTTTATGCCGCCACCACCGCCGCTGTTTTTGTTCTGCGCAAAAAAATGCCCGGCGCGGTCCGGCCCTACAAAACCCTCGGCTACCCGGTCGTGCCGCTCATTTTTATCGCGGTCGCCCTCTGGCTGCTGGCCAACACCCTCCGCACCAGCACGGTGGAATCGGTTGTCGGCTTGGGGTTGATTGCGCTTGGGCTGCCGGTTTTTATCTGGCAGCGTCGAACCCGGCGTAAGACAATGACAAATCCATGAAACCTCTTGCCCTCCCTCTGCTGCTGGTTTGGCTCATCGCCCTGACTGCGGCCCAGGCGGGGCCTGAAAACGTGGAGCGCCAGGCCGGAGGCATCGTGCGCGGGCCGCGCCATGAACGAAAAATCGCCCTGGAATTTTCCGCCGATGAATTCACCGAGGGCGCACCCGTCATCCTTGACCAGTTGGCGGCGCGCCACATCAAGGCCTCGTTTTTCCTGACCGGGCGATGCCTGCGCAACCCGCGCAACGACGCTCTCGTCCGCCGCATCGTGGCCGGCGGCCATTTTCTCGGTCCCCACTCCGACACCCATCCCTTGCTCTGTCCCTGGACCGGCCCCAAAAAAACGCTGGTCACGAAGGAATTTTTCACGAACGAACTGGAACGAAACATCCAGGCGATTGAAAGCTACGGTGTCAAGCGCACTTCGATCCGGTACTTTATTCCGCCTTACGAATGGTACAACGAAGAAATCGCGCAATGGGCTGGCGAACAGAATTTGACCCTGATCAACTTCACTTCGGGAACGCGGGCCAACGCCGATTACACGGAGGACGGCGCGCGGAATTTCGTCAGTTCCGAAAAAATCCTGGCCAGCATCAAGGCGCGGGAAAAGCAGGACGGCCTCAACGGCTGGCTGCTCCTGCTGCACTTGGGAGTCGGTCCGCGCCGGGCCGACAAAATGAGCGATCACCTCGGCGAGTTGCTCGATTACTTGCAGGGCACGGGATACCAATTCGTGCGCGTGGACGAACTGTTGAATCCCCGGGGAAAGCAATAGGTTGGGCAATCAATTCCCGCTCCATTGATAATCGTATCCGGCGGGCGGGTCGTAGGCGCATGAAACACCCGCTGGCCCAAGCGTCCCGTTCCAATACATTTTGGTATAGCCGACATGGCCATCCACAAAACTGACCATGTTCATTGCGTTGTTGAAGATCATGTTTGGGCAATATGAGGTCGAAAAGAAATAAAAAGGTCGTTTCGGTCGATGCCACGAAAAAGGGATGAGCGCAGGCGCATCGGTCACAAGAACCGTTCTGGACGGATGCTTGATGGAACTCAGGGTCATGCCGGCGATGCCGGGTCTGATGTAGGCGCGGTTTGTGGTAAACAGATTGCCCGCATTAAACATATAGCTCGAATAATCGCTATTGGATTGGGCGCACCAGCGTTCCGGCACGTATCCTTCCCAAGTGGTGTGGCCGGGACGTTTCCCAAACATGTAATCGAAATAAAAAACGTCCGCCGGACAAGCGAACAGCCGGTCTTGCGTCGAAGATACGCCTTTCGCGCCGACGTAGCTTTTCATCAGTTCCTTGTAAACGGTGTAAGGGCTGGAAACGCGGCTCGCGGGCTTGGGCGACTTGTCATTGGAATCATCCGAATACATCCGCACCCCCATGCCGATTTGCCGCAGGTTGTTCAAGCAGACGGTCCGCCTGGCATGACTTTGGGCCGCGCCGAGCGCCGACAGAAGCAGCGCCGCCAGTATGCAGATGATGCAGATGACCACCAGCAATTCCACAAGCGTCAAGCCATCCCGATTCCTTGACAACAGGCCGTGCTTCATAACGGCATCGTCGTTCCGGCTCCCCCCGCTTGTCAACCCGCCATTTTCGCGCCTTCTTTTCTTTTTGTTGTGTTTTCTTGCGGCAACGGGTATCAACTCAAACAGCTTAACTGATTCACCAACTATGACCGCTATATTCTTTGGCTGCATGGCCGGCTTTGTCGCCTGGTTTTTGGTCCGTTATCTGGCCGCCGGGCTTTTCACAGTCAACCAAAACGAGCGCGCGGTGAAAACTGCTTTCGGCCGCGCCGAGCGCGTCGGCGACGCCACCACGGCGTCGGACCCGGTGGCGGAGGGATTGAGCGACGAGGAAAAGGAACGTTATAATTATCCGCAGGTGCGCGTGATTCCGCCGGGCGGCCCTTATTTCAAGTGGCCGTGGGAAAAAGTTTACAAGGTTTCGGTCGCCACGCAGACGATCAACCTGGCCACCGACCCGGATGATTCTTCGGCCAATAGCGACGGCACGATTCTTGAGGCCGTGACCAAGGACCAGCTTAACACCGGGTTGGTCGGCCAGATTCGCTGGCGCGTGTCGGAGCGGAACCTTTACGCTTACCTGTTCGGAGTGTCGCGTCCCATCACCCATGTGATGGGCTATTTCATCTCCGTGCTGCGCGAGCGCATCGCCAATTTTGAAGCGCCTCCCGCGCCCAAGACGCCTGAGGAAAGCGCGCCCCACCTGGGCCTGGCCACCGCCGCAATCGGCATTTCCATCAACGACCTGCGCAAGAATCTGCGGGACATCAACGATCACATGGCCCACGAGTGCGCCTAGTCGGACGCCCGTTATGGCGTGGTGCTGGACGCCTCCCTTATCACCGGAATTGATCCGCCGCCGGAAGTGGAGTCCGCCCTGGCCGCCATCAACACGGCCTACAATCAGGTCTCGTCGGACATCAGCCTCGCGCAATCCACCGCCGACCAGAAAATCGTGCAGTCCAAACGCGCGGTGGAGATCGAGACGCTCAAGGCGCAGGCCGAGGTGCAACCCCTTGTCGCCCTGGCGGAGCAATTGGGTGAATTAAAGAAAAGCGGCCCAACCGCGCTGGACGCCTACATTCGCAACGTCCGCCTGAAATTGTTCAGCGAAGCCAAGTCGGTCATCCTGGAGGTGAACCATGAATAATATCCATGATATGTCGGGTCTCGCACTTTTCTTCATCGCGGCGGTGGTGACATTCATAGGGATGCTTATAGCGATGCCGGCGGTGTTGGGCTTGGTGAGGGCGTTGGGAATTTACACCATCGTCGAGGAGCGGCAGGCCAAGGTTTATACCCTGTTCGGCAAAGTGGCGGCGGTGATAGACGAGCCGGGGCTTCACCTGCTGATTCTAAAACTCGGCCTCAAGGCGCCGATGATCACCCTTTTGGGCAAATGTCATGTGCTTGACTTGCGCCTGGACCAGACCTATCTCCGCAGCACGCCGGTCAATTCCGAGGAGGGCGCGCCCATGGGCATCGGCATTTGGTATGAAATGGTCATCAGCGATCCGGTGGCCTATCTGTTCAAGAACGCCGACCCGCGCGGCTCGCTCGCGGCCAACGTGGGCAACTCCACCGTCCGTTGCCTGAGCAATCTCAAGCTGGCCAGCATGTTGGAAAACCGGCATCCCATGAGCCAGACCGTGCGCGACGAGGTTTCCCCGCAATCGCAGGAGTGGGGCTACAGCCTCGGCTCCGTCTATATCCGCAAGGTGCATTTTCGCGACACGCAAATGACCAAGCAAATTGAGGAAAAGGTTGTCAACCGTCTGCGCCAGGTCACCGGCGCCATCAAACAGGACGGCGTCAACCAGGTCAGCATCATCTCCAGCACGGCCGAGCGGCAGGCCGCCAATGAGTTTGCCAAGGCGGCCGCCATGCGTCCGCAAATTGTGGGCGCGGCGCTGCAAAAAATCTCGCAGGACCCGGATATTTCCCGCGCTTTGTTTAAAACCTTGGAAACGCAGAATATCATCGCAGGACAGGCCGCCATCACGTTGATCCCCCCCAATTCCGCTCTGTTGAGCGAGTTGGTGGCCTCCAGTCAGGCCGGCAAAACGATGGCGGCAGACAAGGCGGCGGCGGCAAAATAAGCGGCGGCATGTGCCGCGCCGGCCCGGCGGAATCAGCCCGCGTTGGCGGTCGGTTGCGCTGAAATTTGCAGCATCCGTTCAATGGGCAGGCGCGCCCGCTGCAGGATGTCCGCGCTTAATTCCACCTGCGGATTGAGGTTAGACATGCAATCGTAAAGTTTTTCCAGCGTGTTCATTTTCATGAACTTGCATTCGTTGCAGCGGCAATTCGACACCGGCACGGGAATAAACTGTTTCTCGGGACATTCCCGGCGCAGGCGGTGAATCATCCCCGCCTCGGTGGCGATCAGGATGGCGTGTGCCGGCGTGCGTTTGCAGAAGGCGACCATTTGTTCGGTCGAGCAGACTTCATCGGACAGCAACCGCACCGCCCGGGTGCATTCCGGATGCGCCACCAGCGGCGCGTCGGGGTATTTCCGGCGGATGAGCATGACGTTGGCGTGGGTGAATTCCACATGGGCGTAACAACTGCCCGCCCACAATTTCATTTTCCGGCCCGTTTGCTCCATGACCCACGCCCCGAGATTTTCATCCGGCACAAACAAAAGATCGCGCTCCTTGGGGCTGGCCCGGACTATTTTGACCGCGTTGCCGCTGGTGCAGATGACATCGCTCAACGCTTTCACTTCCGCGCTGCAATTGATGTAGGTGACCGTGTAAAAATTGGGATTGGTTGCCTGCAACGCCTTCAATTTCGGGGCAGGGCAGCTTTCCTCAAGCGAGCACCCCGCGTCCAGGTCGGGAAGAATGACCAGTTTGGACGGGTTGAGTATCTTCGCCGTCTCCGCCATGAAATGGGCGCCGCAAAAAACAATCACCCTGGCATCGGTTTTGGCCGCTTGTTGGGAAAGGCCGAGGGAATCGCCCACGAAATCGGCCACGTCCTGGATTTCCGGCACCTGATAGTTATGGGCCAGAATGACGGCGTTGAGCTTGCGTTTCAGTTGGATGATGTCGCGCGAGAGCGCGTCCAGCCGTTCCGGCGGCAAAGGCGCGCGCGTGACAAAATCCGCCCGCCCTCCCGGTTGAACTTCGGTCAGATCAATCATGCCTTAGTATAATTCCAAGACCGCCCGGGAGCCAGCACTTTGCGCTTTGCCTGCGAATGCGATTGCGCGGGTCGCCATTATCTGTAAACTGAAAATATGAGCTGTCGCATTTTTTTCTGGGCGGTGACGTCTGCCCTTGCCGGGTTTCTTTTTGGTTTTGACACGGTGGTCATATCCGGCGCCGAACAAAAAATCCAGGCGTTGTGGAATCTGGGCGCGGGCATGCACGGGATCGTGATGGGGTCCGCGCTCTATGGCACCGTGCTGGGATCGTTGATCGGCGGATGGCCGACCAACGTGTTCGGGCGCAAAAAAACGCTGCTCTTCATCGGCCTGCTTTACCTGATCGGCGCCATCGCGTCCGGTCTCGCCACGAGCGCTTATATGTTCATCCTGGCGCGCGCCATCGGGGGGCTGGGAATCGGCATCTCCACCGTGGTGGCGCCGCTTTATATTTCTGAAATCGCGCCGCCCAAGTATCGCGGACGGCTGGCGGGAATGTTTCAGTTCAACATTGTTTTTGGCATACTCGTCGCTTTCCTGTCCAACGCCTTGCTCGCGGGTGTCGGTGAAAACGCCTGGCGCTGGATGCTCGGCGTCGCCGCCTTTCCTTCCCTGGCTTACGCCCTGCTTTGCTTCTGGCTACCCGAAAGTCCCCGCTGGCTTCTGGGCAAAAAAGGCGACCGGGCCGCCGGCATGAAAGTTCTGCAACTGGTCGAACCCAAGGCGTCCCAATCCGAGATTGAAGCCATGGCGAACGAGATTGTATTTGCCTCCGCCCAACCGGGGGCGGCGGGTCATTTCTGGACGTGGCGGTTGCGCATTCCGATCCTGCTCGCGATTTTGATCGCCTTCTTCAACCAGATGTCGGGAATCAACGCGATTCTTTACTTCGCTCCGCGTATTTTTGAGATGACCGGGCTTGGGGCGAAGGCGGCCTTGTTGCAATCGGTCGGCATTGGCGTGACGAATCTGATTTTCACCTTCGTGGGTTTGTGGCTGATCGACCGGTTGGGGCGGCGCACGCTGCTTTTGATCGGTTCAGTGGGATACATTTCCTCGCTGGGACTGGCCGCCTGGGCCTTTTTCACCCAGCATTACAGCATCGTGCCGGTTTGTATTTTTGCTTTTATCGCGGCGCATGCCGTCGGCCAGGGGGCGGTCATCTGGGTGTTTATTGCCGAGATATTCCCCAACCGCCATCGCGCGGCCGGCCAGTCCCTCGGCAGTTTTACTCATTGGGTCTTTGCCGCATTGCTGACCACGTTCTTCCCCACCATGGTCACCGCTTTTCCGCCGGGCTGCGTGTTTTCGTTCTTCGCGTTTATGATGGTTATCCAGCTTGTCTGGGTGAAGACCATGGTGCCTGAAACCAAGGGCGTGCCGCTGGAACAAATCCAGCAACGCCTGGGAATGGAATAGGTCTTAAACGGCCAGCGCGCTATTGATGCGGTGAATCGCCTCGTCAATTTCCGCGCGATTCTTGACCCCGATCACCACCGCGTCCACCGCGGGCTGCGCCATTGCGAATCGAATGGACTTCTCCCGGTCGGCCGCATCCACAAACATGCCGTTCCCGATGATTTTCATGCCGATGACGCCGCGGCCTTTCTCGTGCATGGCCCGAATCTCCTCCAACACCGGCGCCACTTCATGTCCCTTGTCCACCCCGGGCCAGACCGTTTCCTCCGGCCCGTCCATGCGCCGCCCCTGGGGATTGATGCGCACCAAATGGACCTCCGCCCACGGTGTGGCTCTTGCGGCGCGCAAAGCGGGCAGACTGTGGCACGAGACGCCCTTGCTCCGAATCCAACCCTTGCTCTTGGCTTCGTCGAACCCGTCCATGATCCGCTTCCAGTTGTCGGTCCAGTCATGGTGAACCATGCAATGGACCAACATGCTATCGACGTAATCCGTGTCAAACACCTTGCGATGATGATCAATGGCGGCCAGTATATCCTCCGGTTGGCCGCCAATCTTGGATTGGATGAACAGTTTTTCCCTCGGCAAGCCCTTGATGGCGCCGCCGAGCCACGGAAAGGTCTGGTAGGATTGGGCGCAATCGAAATAGGTTATCCCCTGGTCGTAGGCATATTTCACCAGGCTGTTGAAAACTTCCTGTCCCAACTGATGCTGGACGTTTCCGCTGTCAGTGCCCGTGCCCATGCCGAGACGGCTCAATTTTATCCCGGTCCGGCCGAGAGTCACCTGATCCGCCGCCGTGCGTTTGGCCGCAGCCGCCCGGCCCCGCATGAGCGCCGGCCCGAGCATGATCGCGCCCGTGACCGCCGCGGATTTTTTCAAAAATTGGCGCCGATTAAAATGTGCTGATTTCATAAGCTCAACAGATCAAAGTTCCCGTCAACAGCCCGGACTGGCGGGTACACTGACAAAGAATCATATTTTTCGCAAGTCTGGCCCGGGTCACTTGATCGCGGCTGCCACACCGAGAATCTGCCTGCTGATCGAATTCCTCAACTCTTTGGGCAGGACGTCCTTTTGTTCAAGGGTCTTCCATGCGGCAACGGCGCGCCCGGCCGTCTCGACGGCGATCGGGAGATGGGAGCAAAAGACAGTGGACGGTGAAGAGATGGAAACTTAACTTCAAATTGAACCAAAAGTTGTAACGCGCTTATAGCCGCAGTTATTCTCCTTGCAGGGTGTGTCGGGCGCACCGGAAAAAATGGGACGCCCATTGCCGAATGCTACAAGTCCCAATTGGCTTTGCTCAAGCTCGGGGTATCTACTCCCGACGATCTCAAGACAGCTTTTTGGTCGCGAGAAAGCGCCGTCACTCAAAGAAGCCAAATTGATTCTGGGTTGCGTCCCCACCCTCGGGTATTTGGCGGCGGGCAGGTCTGCTTCCTCATGCATTTTGCAAACATTCCCGGTTTCAACCCGTGGCGTACAACTAGTGTAGTGTCTCATAAATAACCGGTGTTATTTGGGATTTTGGTATTCTTTCTCCATGTCGCGACAGGCTATGCCCGTGATTTTGAACGAAACCGATCGCCAGGTATTGGAACAATGGGGCCGCGCCCACCGCACTCCCCAACAAGTCGCCCAGACCATCCAGCGGATTTGGCAAAGCCATCATCTCCAACCGCACCGCACCAAGAACTTCAAGCTGTTGCCCCCAAGACTTTTTGGGCGAAGCAGCGCAGTGCGCAATTTGCTTCTTCCCTTCATGTGTTTTTGTGCTATCATTGATAGCGGAACTGAAATGGAGTAAATATGCCACAACTTATTGTCAGACAAATCGAGGACAGGGTCGTCAAGAAACTGAAACAACAAGCGGGGGCGCATGGGGTTTCGATGGAAGAGGAACATCGCCGAATCCTGCGGGAGTCGTTGCTCGGCAGGGCGGCCAAGGAAATCTCCTTCAAGCAATATCTCCGCCAGATGCCGGACGTTGGACCGGATGAACTGTTCGAACGGAAGCGGGACTTGGGTCGCGAGGTGGATCTGTGAGGGGCTACCTATTGGACACCAACGTGGTCAGCGAGACGCGCAAAGGCCGCCGCATCAATCCAAATGTTTTGGCTTGGTTTGAATCGGTGGATGATGACGCCCTATTCCTGAGCGTTTTGGTCATCGGAGAAATCCGCAAAGGTATCGAGCAGGCGCGGTCCAAAGACCCCGTCAAAGCTCGCGCGCTGGCGGAATGGCTCAAGGGATTGGAACAGCGTTACGGGGACCAGATACTCCCGATCACCACGGCGGTGGCGGATCAATGGGGTTGTCTGAGCGCAATTCGTCCCCTCTCAACTGTGGACGGATTGCTGGCGGCGACTGCAATGGTGCATGACCTGACGCTGGCGACTCGGAATGTAACCGACGTCGCGCACACCGGCGTCGTTCTGCTTAATCCTTTCACAACTTCCTGAGCACAACACCAGTTCACCGCCCTATCGTTGGCAAAAGCTCCATTAAAGGCTGAGTGGCAAGATCAAGCAGCCCCACATAAACGTTGTGAGTAAAATATATTGATTTTCAGTAACTTGCGAACTTTGGGAGTATTTTTATCCGCTCGTCCGGCATGAGAACACGACTTCCGATGCCGCCGCTATTGTCGTGCGCTTTCTACGTCAACGGGTGACTATCGCCCTCACGGCCACCGTCGAATCCATCGTCGGGAAGTTAAAAAAGTGCCGCCAGACCTTGGAGCAAATCAAACCCGGCTGCACTTTGCCAAAATCGAGGAAGAAACGACTATAACTCCAGTCGTTTATGAGACACTAGAGCTGCCAAACCATGGCATGGTTATTTCAGTTGGTCTGGCTATCCTATTGACGCAACCAAGCACAAGCTGTAGTGTCGCCTGGT
>CAZLEE010000159.1:0-10684 GCA_964558455.1 uncultured Verrucomicrobiota bacterium
AACAAAAAAGGGCCGGGAATTGAATATTTAAGAAATCCGTCTCACACCCTCTGCCGCCGCGCCCGTATCGGAGGATTTGCCCTTTTCAAGCGCCGCCGCCTCCCGGGGTCAATGTATATTTTTGACGGCTGATTGGTGACATTTGCGCGTCCGGCTGCTATAAACATCCCATGATCCGGTTGCAAAAGGACGACGGTTTTACTGGACGGCAAGGTGGTGCCCGGTCCAAAGCTGCGGGCAAACAGGCGCCTGTCCGCGCCTGGAGCGAGGCTGTTGCCATCCCCACTTATATGCCGGCGGCCCCCGATCTGAACCCGATGTTCCTCGAAAAACGGGTTTACCAAGGCAGCAGCGGCAAGGTTTACCCCCTCCCTTTTACCGACCGGATCGCGGATGAAAAGGCGGACCGCCTCTGGAACGTGGTTTGGTTGGAAAACAGGTTTTTGCAAGTGATGATCCTGCCGGAGATCGGCGGCCGCATCCACGCCGCCCGCGACAAGACCAACGGTTTCGATTTCATTTACCGCCAAAACGTGATCAAGCCCGCCTTGGTCGGGCTGGCCGGACCGTGGATATCCGGCGGGATAGAATTTAACTGGCCCCAGCATCATCGGCCGGACACGTTTTTGCCCGCCGATTATTCCATCGAGCGGCACCCGGACGGTTCCGTCACGGTCTGGTTGAGCACCCTGGACCCGATTTCGCGGATGAAAGGCATGCACGGGGTTTGCCTGCACCCGGACCGCGCCGTGATTGAGTTGAAAGTCCGCGCCTCCAATCGGACCACTCTGCCGCAATCGTTTCTCTGGTGGGCCAATGCCGGCATCCGCACCCACGAGGCGTATCAATCCTTTTTCCCGCCCGATGTCCATTACGTGGCCGATCACGCCCGGCGTTCCACCTGCGAATACCCGCTTTGCCAGGGGAGCTATTATGGAGTCAACTACGGCGAACGCGCCCGGCTCGGCGTGCCCCCGGACGAGCGCCCCTCGAATTTCGTCCCGCCCAATTGCGGCGGCAGCGCGCCGGTTCAATATCCGCCCAACGACCTCTCTTGGTATGCCAACATTCCCACTCCTTGCTCTTACATGTGCATGGGGAGCAGCGAGGATTTCTTCGGCGGTTACGACCACAACGCGCAGGCGGGCATTGTCCACGTGGCGGATCACCATATCGCGCCGGGAAAGAAACAATGGACCTGGGGCAACCACAATTTCGGCTATGCCTGGGATCGCAATCTGACCGACAGCGACGGGCCTTACATTGAATTAATGGCCGGCGTCTATACCGACAACCAGCCGGATTTTTCGTTTTTGCAACCCGGCGAAACCAGGTCCTGGAGCCAGTTTTGGTATCCCATCCAAAAAATCGGCGTGGCCCACCACGCCAATGTCCAGGCCGCCGTTCATCTTGACTTGGATGACCGGCATTTGAAAATCGGGGTCAGTGTTTCCACGCCTTTTCCCAAGGCCGTCATCCGATTGGAAGGGAAAGGTTCCGCCCTCACCTGGACGGCCGATCTGGCGCCGGGCCATCCGTTTCTGCTCGAAGACGCGTCAAGCCCCGGTAAATGGAAGACGGCAACTTTGCGGGTGCTGGCGCAGGACGGTCGCGAAATCATCGCCTATTCACCCAAACCGCGCCAGGCCAGGGCCGTTCCGCCGCCCGCCACCGAACCGCCGCCGCCCGGGGAGATTTCAACCGCGGAAGAATTATACGTGACAGGACTGCACCTGGAACAATACCGCCACGCCACCCGCTGTCCGACGCTCTATTGGCGCGAGGCTTTGCGGCGCGATCCGCTCGACGCCCATTGCAACAACGCGCTCGGCCTCTGGCATCTGCGCCGGGGCGAATTCACCGCCGCGCACGAACATTTTGAAAACGCCATCCAGCGCCTGACCCGCCGGAATCCAAATCCTCGCGACAGCGAACCCTATTACAATCTCGGCCTGTGCCTCTGCCATCTCGGGTTGTTCACGGAAGCGGAGGCGGCCTTGCACAAAGCCGCCTGGAACCAGGCCTGGCAACCCGCCGCCTGGCACGCCCTGGCCGAACTGGCCTGCCGGCGGCAGGATTGGAGCCGCGCCTTGGAATTGACCGGCCGCGCCTTGCGGGCCAATGCCGATAATAGCCGGGCGCGGAATCTGCGCGTAATTATACTTGACATTCTGGAGCGGCGCGTGGAGGCGCAAAATCTCCTGCGCGAAACGCTGGCCCTCGACCCCTTGGACGGATGGGCCTGTCATCTGGCCGGGCGGGACGTTCCCGGCGGCTGGCAGACGCGGCTGGATATTGCGCTCGATTTCGAACGGGCCGGCCTTTATGGGGCGGCGATCAAACTTCTGAGCGCGCCGCAGCCCTCAAGCGGCCCGCGTCCGGCGGCGCAAGCGCTGCCCACGGCCGATTGGGGCGCCGCTCCGCTCGTCCAATATTACCTGGGATGGCTGCATGAGAAAAATGGCGATCCCGCCGCCGCCCGCCGCCATTACCAAAAGGCCGCCGCCGCCTCGCCCGATTATTGTTTCCCGTCGCGCCTGGAGGAAATCGCCATTCTGCAAGCCGCCTTGCGCGCCAATCAGTCCGACGCCCGGGCCGCTTATTATCTGGGCAATTTATTTTACGACCGCCGCCGCCACGAGGAAGCCATCCGCCTGTGGGAAAAGAGCGCAAAACTCGACCCCGCTTATTCCGTGGTCTGGCGCAACCTCGGCATCGGCTATTTCAACATCGCCCGCAAACCGCGCCAGGCCCGGGCCGCTTATGACAAGGCCGTCCGCGCCAATCCGTCCGACGCCCGCCTCATTTACGAACGCGACCAACTCTGGAAACGCCTGGGCGACCCGCCCCAAAAACGGCTGCGCGAACTGGAAAAACATATAAAAAGTGTTGACAGCCGCGACGATCTTTCCATTGAGCTTTGCGCCCTTTACAATCAGTTGGGCGCGCCCGGCAGGGCCCTCGCCATCGTTGGGCAACGCCATTTTCAGCCGTGGGAAGGCGGCGAAGGGCAGGCTCTGGCCCAGCACGTCCGCACCCATTTGTCCCTCGGCAAACTCGCGCTGGCCCGGCAGGATTGTGCCGAAGCCCGCGCCCGCTTCGAGGCCGCCCTGGCCACGCCCGAAAATCTGGGCGAGGCCCGGCATCTGCTGGCCAATCAGAGCGACATCTACTATTGGCTCGGTCACGCCTGCGACGCCTTGAACGACTCGGCCGCCGCCCGCAAATACTGGCAGGCCGCCGCCTCTTTCCGGGGCGATTTTCAGGAAATGAGCGCGCGCCATTTTTCTGAGATGACCTATTACTCCGCGCTGGCCTGGGGCCGGCTGGGCCAGGCGCAACGCATGAAAAAATTATTGCGCGACCTGCTGGAGCACGCCCGCCAATTGGGCAGGACCCCGGCCAAAATTGATTATTTCGCCACATCGCTCCCGACCATGTTGTTGTTCGACGACGACATCCAGTTTCGCCAGCAAACCACCGCCCTGTTTTTGGAGGCCCAAGCCCGCCTGGGCCTCGGCCAGAAAGCGGCCGCCCGCCGGGTGCTGGCCGCCGTCCTGCAACGCGACCCCAACCACGCCCCGGCGCTTGACCTTACATTATGATTGACAGAATCACCCCCGATTCCGCGCGCCCCGGCGCCGCCTATAACCGGTCTTATATCTGGACCATTTCCTTTGTCGCGGCCCTGGGCGGTCTTCTCTTCGGTTACGACTGGGTGGTCATTGGCGGGGCCAAGTCGTTTTACGAAAAGTTCTTCAACTTGACAGACCCCAACGCCCAGGGTTGGGCCATGAGTTGCGCCCTGATCGGCTGCCTGGTCGGCGCGCTCCTTTCCGGGGGTTGGAGCGACAAGGCCGGGCGCAAACGGCTCCTGCTTCTCT
This sequence comes from uncultured Verrucomicrobiota bacterium, assembly GCA_964558455.1. Lineage (GTDB taxonomy): Bacteria > Verrucomicrobiota > Verrucomicrobiia > Limisphaerales > Palsa-1400 > DASRLE01. The sequence continues at coordinate 3,885 of CAZLEE010000159.1, forward strand.
CCGCCTTTTTGTTCGCCGTTTCCTCGATTGGCACCGCTTGCGCCGGGGTGTTTTCCTTGTTTGTTTTCTGGCGCATCATCGGCGGCGTGGCCATCGGGCTGGCTTCCAACCTTTCGCCCATGTACATCGCCGAAGTCGCCCCCGCCCAGGCGCGCGGCAAATTGGTCGCCATCAACCAGCTCACCATCGTCATCGGCATTTTGCTCGCGCAAGTGGTCAACTGGCTGATCGCCGAAAAGGTCCCCGCCCATGCCACGACGGCGGAAATCCTCCATTCCTGGAACGGCCAGATCGGCTGGCGCTGGATGTTCGGCGTCACCGCCATTCCGTCGTTGCTCTTTTTTACCGGCATGTGGTTCGTGCCCGAAAGCCCGCGCTGGCTGGCCAAAAGCGGACGGACGGACGAGTCCCGTGCCATCCTGACCAAAATCGGGGGCCAGAAATACGCCAACGACGCCCTGGCCGAAATCGACGCCGCCCTGGCCAGCGAATCCAAGCAGGCCGGTTTGAGCGAATTGTTCGCGCCGGGCATGATGAAGGTTCTTCTGCTCGGCATTGGCCTGGCCGTCTTCCAGCAATGGTGCGGCATCAACGTCATCTTCAATTACGCCGCCGATATTTTCTCCGCCGCCGGCTATGATATTTCCGACACGCTGGCCAACATCGCCTGGACCGGCTCTGTCAATATGGCGTTCACCTTCGTGGCCCTGGGTCTGGTGGACAAGCTGGGACGCCGCCCCTTGATGCTTTTCGGTTCGGCCGGTCTGGCCGCCATCTACATTGCCATGGGTTGTTGCTATCACACGCATGTGACGGGATTGCCCATGCTCCTGCTGGTTCTGGCCGCCATTGCCTGTTACGCGATGTCTCTGGCTCCGGTGGTGTGGGTGGTCATTTCGGAAATTTTCCCCAACCGCATCCGGGGCGCGGCCATGTCGGTTTGCGTCAGCGCATTGTGGGTCGCCTGTTTTCTGCTCACGTTCACCTTTCCCACCCTGAACAAGACGTTTGGGGCCGCGAACACATTTTTCACCTACGCCGGAATATGCGTCGTCGGTTTTATTTTCATTAAAACGAGCCTGACCGAAACCAAGGGCAAGACTCTGGAACAAATCGAAAAAGAGCTGGTCGGAATCGGGAAAAAATCCTGACCCCCAACGGCCCGCTTAATTCACCAGGCTGCCCAGGCGGCGCAATTTCAAGACGGGTTCGCCCGTCTTTTTTGATTCCGCCAGGTCCGCCTCAAATTCCGCCACCCAATCGTTGTGCCCTTCCGGGTCCACCAGCATTTGCTGCACCCGCCATGTCTTCTTGTCCTCGGCCACCGCGACGTAGGTGTGCCGGGCGTTGCGGGCTTCCGGTTCAAGACAGATGCGTTCGTGCTCGACGTGATAGGCGTCAAGAATCGGGATCAGGCGCTCCGGCGTCCACGGCTGGCCGTCGGCATCGGCGGGGGAATTGAGCGTGGCCAGCGCGGCCTCCAAATCCCCGATGACCAGTCCGCGCAAAAAAGTGAAGACCCGGTTGCGGATGGCGGCGGTGAAGGCTTTGGTGTCGCGCGTGATGTCGGCCTCGGCTTCCGCCGCGCCGGGGGGGCGGACTTCCTTGGTTTCGGCGCGCTGGAAATTCGGGTCGCGCATTTTTTCCCACTCGTCGAGAAGGCTGGAGTCGATTTGCCGGATCAGGGCGCCAAAATAAATTTCCATCTCGCGCGCCTGCTCATTTTTGGCGGAGTCGGGCACGGTCTGGGTCAGCGCCTTATAGACATTGTTCAGGTAACGCAGCAATACGCCTTCCGCCCGCTGCAATTCGTAGTCGCGGATGTAATCCGAAAAGGAGCGGAACGATTCGAACATCTCGCGCGCCACGGATTTGGGCCGGATGTTTTCCTGGCCCACCCAGGGGTGCTTGTCGGCAAACGCGTTAAAGGTCGAGTAAATGAATTCGCGGTTGGGCTTGGGATATTCAAGCTTTTCCAACTCCTCCATGCGCCGGTCGTAATCCAGGCCGTCCATTTTCATCTCGGCCATCTTCTGCGTTTTGATCTTGTCCAGTTGTTTGCGCAGGATGATTTCCGGGTTGTCAACAATTGATTCCACCAGCGTGAGCAGGATCAGGGCGTAGTCCGGCTGCTGCGGGTCCACCAGCGGAATCGTGTCCAGCAAATAGAGCGACAGCGCCTGGTCCATCGAGAAATCGTCCTGCAAATTGACGTTGACCCGGAGGTGGGCGCCGCTTGCGGTGCGGGGGATAAACTCCACGATCTTGCGATCCAGCAGGGAGCGGAACAATTCCCACGCCCGGTCGCGATGCGCCTTCTTGCTTTTGGGCGACTCGTGCGAATCGAAAATCAATTTCCGCATGGCCGCGCAGCCGTCCCCGTCCCGGCTCAACACATTGAGCAACATGCCGTGCGAAACCTGGAAGCGCGAAGTCAGGCGTTCCGGCGGCGCGGTCATGAGGCGCGCGAAGGTGTTTTTGTCCCAATTGACGAAATTCTTTTCCGGCGGCTGGCGTTTGACCGATTTCTTGCCCCCGCGGGCCGTTTTTTCGGCCAGCTTCAGGTTTTTGATCATATGCTCCGGGGCCTGCGCCACCACCCAGCCGCGATCATCAAACCCTTTCCGGCCCGCCCGGCCCGCGATCTGGTGAAAATCGCGCGCGGTGAGTATGACCGTTTTTTGCCCGTCGAACTTGCACAGACGCGAGAACAGAACGGTGCGAATCGGCACGTTGATGCCCACGCCAAGGGTGTCCGTGCCGCAAATGACGCGGAGCAATCCTTTTTGCGCCAGTTGTTCCACCAGCACGCGGTATTTCGGCAGCAAGCCGGCGTGATGCAGGCCGATGCCGTGTTTCAGCCACTTTTTTATTTCCGGCCCGTAAGGGCTGCTGAACTTGAACCCTTCCACGGCGCTGGCAATGGCGCTCTTTTGTTCGCGGGTGCAGACGTTGATGCTGGTGAACGCCTGCGCGCTCTCGGCCGCGTCCAACTGGGTGAAATGCACCACGTAAATCGGCGATTTCCCGTCCGCCACCAGCGTTTCCAGCGTTTTGGCCAGCGGCATTTCCGAATAGGCAAACTCCAGCGGCACCGGACGGTCAACCGACGACACCGTGACACTGGGACGCCCGGTCAGCCGGGTCAGTTCCTGCTCAAAAAACACCGTGTCCCCCAGCGTGGCGGACATGAGCAGGAAACGCGCTTGCGGCATGGTCAACAAAGGAATCTGCCACGCCACCCCGCGGTCGCGGTCGGCGTAATAATGGAATTCATCCATCACCACCTCTTGAAAACCCGCTTTCGCGCCCTTGCGCAGGGCGATGTTGGCCAGGATTTCCGCCGTGCAACACAGGATGGGCGCGTCGCGATTGACCGAGGCGTCGCCCGTGCTGAGGCTGACATTCTCCGGCCCGAACTCGCGGCAGAGCGCCATGAATTTCTCGTTGACCAAAGCCTTGATCGGGCAGGTATAAACGGAACGCCGTCCCTGGGCGATGGATTTGAAATGCAGCGCGGCGGCCACCAGCGACTTGCCGGAACCGGTGGGGGTGTTGAGAATGACGTTTTTCTCCTCAAACAATTCCAGGATGGCCGTTTCCTGGGCGGGATAAAGTTTGAGCCGGAGACCCTCCGCATATTCGAGAAAGCGGGTCAACAGCGCATCATTGCCTGTTTGTCCGTCCTTGGGGATCAGGTCATAAAGAGAGCTTGGCACAAGACGGAATCCCGGGGGTCGTGCCTAGAAGACCCGATAACCCATCAAGAGGAAAAACCCCGCCAGCATCAGCCCGGAAATCAGCCCCAAAGCGAGCAGGCAAAGGAAAAAACAGGTCCAAAACCGGATCAAGCTGCCGGGAGCCTGGGCAGTTTCGGCCGGACTGGCGGCGCCGGGATTCGAAGAAGGGTAGCTGTTCATGTTCGCTTAAATTTCCGCGCCACTATCGCCCCAAGGAGGGCGGCAGGGCAAGGCTAAAGGCGGAGGGCAAGATTTGAAAAAACATACGGCCATTTGAACCGCTGGCGTTCGGTTGTCTCCCCATCGTCCAATTCCTTTGTCTATCATTTTTTTGGTGATGCAGCCAGCTATGCTGGTAGCTCTTTTGCCGCTTCGGAAGTTCCATCTCCGCAGAACCGTCATATTCATGTCGCCTTCCGTCTGCTTGTTTAATAAAAAAGAAAAAATTTACCCCCCCCCGAAAATCCCGAAAAAGCACGGGGAAGAGGGGAAAGACGAAAAACCAGAAAATGACAAAAACTGAAACGCTGAGATGCTGAAATCGGATGGGACGGAGGGGCGGTAATCCGGTGGGCGGTGGGCGAAAACGCTGAGAAACTTCCACCGTCGTCAAGGCTATGGCGGACAGGGAAACGCTGAGACGTTGAAATCGGGCGGGGACGGGGGGCATCCTCCTTCGCCAAAGGCGGCAGCCGGTCGGCTGGATCGGACAGGTCCTCCGTCGCCAAGGCTTTGGAGGACGGGCGAAATGTTAAATCGGTGCTCATTATTTCTGACTGGAGGGCATTTTGGCACAAATGGGGGAAAAAGAGGAGCTAACCGTGACCCTTTTCTTTTAAAAAATATCCACCGTGTTTACAAGGTGTTAGGCGTTTGGAGCCTGTTTTTGTCAATTATGTTTTTTTGACACAGGGGCGAAAAATGCTGAAAAACTGAAAAACTGAAAAACTGAAAAACTGAAACGCTGAAACGCTGAAACCGAAATCCAACGCAAAGGCGCAACCAAAAGGAGAAAAAACTTTGCCAAAAATGCGCAACTCTCCGATATCGCACTGCAAAGGCGCAAAGTTTTTGAATTGACTTTTTTGAGGTTAAATGGTTTATTCATATTGATGCTACTGGAGCCGTTGGCGGCGATGAAGGTAGTAACCGCGCCGGCGGCCAACTTAAAGCGCGGCTTTTCTATAAATCAGCTTTCCGCTCCTAATATCCTGAATGTCTTTGCTGGTTTGCGGCATAAACGTGATAACCTCATCCGTTTTCTCACCAATACGCGCCGCGACGACGAGGAAGCCTTGGTGTCCTTTTTTGTCGAAGCGCGCCAGATAATATCTGCGATTGTTTTTTTCCCAAACTTCCACCGGGTGAGAAATGGTTTGGATGGCTGCGGGAAGAAATCTGGCGCGGCGATCTTTTGGGGAACTTTCGGCGATGCGGTCAATATGGCTGCGCAGAATGCCGCCAAAAACAACATTGGTGCCTGCTGGTGATTTGATTGTCTTGTTTTGGGATAATTCAGTGGCGGCGAATGATTCCTCTGCCCTTTTAATAGCAGGCGCGGAAAAAGGCAGGGAATGAAACTCGGGCAACTCTGATTCCGTAATGGCGGAAACTTTGGGAAGCGTGGTTTTTTCCGGCGTAGTCTTCAACCAGTCCAAGAGCGTGCCACCGCCTTCAACCTTGGTTGAATCCGCCAGTTGCTCAAAAGCTGTCCACACCTGCGGATCGTAGCGGGCTTTCAGATCGGCCAGACTTATTGTCAGATTGTCGGGGTGGAAACGGAAGGCGCTCTTGCCTTCGGGCGGGGTGACGTCGTAACTGCGCGGGCCGCGGATCATTTGACCCTCGCGCAACTTGCGCAGCATGGGGCCTTCCATCACGAGCTGGTCTTCGGGGGGGGGCGATGGGCGTCGGCGTCTTTGGCTTCGGCCACCATGTCAGGATTCATGCTGCGGACACGGCAGCGGCAATTCCATTCCCATGGCGGATAATGCTCATTCCAAAACGGATCATTCTTTGGGAGGATGACGCCGTTGAGGGCAAGATGGCTATCACGCACTTTGTCATCTTCCGTGGCCAGATATTGGAGGTGGGTGGTGTCGTCATCCTCCTGCGCCAGCCGCCAGTTGGCCGCTTGGAATGCCTGGAAGCCGTGCGTGCGCAAGAGCAGTGTGGCGCGTTGCTGAGCGCCTTCCTCGCCGAGGTATGGCGCCAGGTCATCCACCAGGCCGCCGCGGACATCCTCCCAGTTTTCACCGGCGGGCAGCGTGGCGATTTGGTCGCGCAAGGATTGCAGCACATTGGCCGCCTCAATTCCAGTCACGGTAAAGACGCGATTGCGCAACTCGGGCAGGAGCTGATCAAACACTGCCTTGGTCACGACAGGCTTGCTCGCGATGGTCGCGATCGCCTCTTCGTGCGGGGTGGGTTGGAATGTAATATCCATCTCTGTTTTTGGTAGGGTGAGACTCCGTCGAACCCTAACTCGATCACAATCTGATTTGGGTTCGACGGAGTCTCACCCTACCGTTATTTGTTTTTCAATCCAGCGGCCGCGCAGGCTTGCAATGCCTCGTCCAACAATTGCTGGACGCGCTGGGGTTTCCAGTCGGCATAGAATTTCTTGGCATTCTCAAAGGCCTCTTCCTTGTTGCGTGCTGTCATGATTATTTCGCGTAATGGGGCGTGCGCGCCGCGCAGGGCGATAGCCAGGGCTGGCGCCGCATCGTCTGCAATGAGATCAGACGGATGCGGGACGTGCGCGGGCGAGGGAAGCGCGTTGCGCGCGGTGACGGGGGAATCGGTGGGATCGGGCGGCACTGTCGCGGCTTTGCGGCGGATGGGGAAACCGAGTTTTTTATTAAGGACGGGCAGAGCGGAATCGTCAGGTTCGAGGCCGGCCAGCGCGAGATTATTCAGCGTGTCGCTTGTCTCTTTGGATTCGTCCTCATTGGGCACCACCACTTCCGCGACGGGCATTTCAGATTCATCGCCACAGTTCAGGACAGGGGTCAACCCATAGTTTGGTTCATTTCAATTGGTGAATTGCGCAGCCACTTG
>CAZLEE010000160.1:0-10615 GCA_964558455.1 uncultured Verrucomicrobiota bacterium
AAATCCAAGTCCAACGAACCTTCGACCGCAGAACCGGCGAGCTGAATGGCTCGCTACCGGTTCTGCTCGATTTACTTTGCTGCTTACGCCTGTGGAAAACGCTCGATTTTCCCGGCCAGGCGGCCATCCTGTGTAATCTTATGGACATCCGTCCGCCAACCTGGGAGATGAAAGCCGACCGCTGCAATTACTGCGACGTTGGCGAACTGATTTTCTCACAGTGCCCATCATGTAGCGTGGTTATAGTCATTTGTGGGGAGTGTGGTACCGCATACGAGATTCACGACCGGAGGCGAGGCAAAGAAGTTGGCGACACCACTGGGGCAACACGTTGCCATGCTTGTGGTGGTCCATATCAGCATGAGTTCCCGCCTGCCCCTGCCGAGGCCATACGAAGCCTTGGATTCAGCCAGGAGGATTACCGTTGAGCCTCAATGTCGTATGAAACGCCGCCTTATCCCAATTCTCAAGTCGGAGTTCCTGCTGAAGATGCCAACCAAACAACTCTTGGGACGGCTGCGGGCGTTACACAGATGTGAGGAGTCAGCCCCATTCTCTGACCTTACAGCCGGAGAGATCGCAGCCAGCAACGGGATTCTGTTCAAGAATAGCGCCGAATGGCAGGATGCATACGATCAATTGAAAGCCATTCTTGCAACGCGCGAACACGTTCCCACTGCGGCTGAACGCGCTAGGAATAGAGAAAAACGAGGGCGATCAAGGTCAGGCAAGAAGCCGAACCCGTTGGGCCAGCGAGCAGGAGCCAGCCGATGAAAAAATCAAAAGACCCTTTGCTTGCATCAAGAAACCTGATATGAACAAAGCACCTCGGAGTGGCCGGTTTTGATTCGACCCTGACTGGCTGGTTTTGAAGTGATCGGTGACAAAATCCGGTCCGCCGCAATGCGGCAGTGCGGCCCCCACAAACCCTGGACCGCCGATGAGCCGCCGGAAGCAGCTTCCAACGACACATCGGCTGGGGAAGGGCCTGACTTCGCCAATTCGAGCCGGTTCCACTCCGCTCCATTCCAGCGCCAGCCGGTGAACTGCTCCACCGGGCCCGCGCTTCCATGCTTGCCGCGCCGAAGCCTGGCGAAGGCGGGTCCACTCCGTTCCACCGTCTCAAATCGTCGAAGATAGGCTGCCCCGGCGCTGTGGCCTCACAACACTCCGCGCACCCTTTTCAAAGCAGCACTGATTCGGTTGACGCAAATCTCGCCTCGTTTCGCAAGGTCGTGCTCCCAAATCCGGATGACCCGCCAACCGTGTTTCCGTAGCGTTTGATTCACATGGAGGTCTCTGGCTTTATTCTTGGCAAATTTTCGTTGCCAGAAGCTCCGGTTATTCGACGGCATGTTGGAGTGTTTGGGACAGTCATGCCAGAAGCAGCCGTCCACAAAGATGGCGACTCGCGCCCACCGAAAAATGAAGTCCGGTTTGCCAAATATGGGCTGGTGGCGCCGCCAACCGGTGATATGGTGGCAGCGCAATAATTTCATCAATGCGAGTTCCGTTTCCTTGTTGCCGCGCCCCCGAATCCGCGACATCACTTCGGAGCGCTTCGCCTTGGTGAATACGTCAGGCATTTCAGTTCAACTGGCTGCCGCAGACACCAACTCAACCAAGCCGCGCAGCGAGGCTAATCCAAGCCTTTGATTCCGTCTCAGCTTCTCAGAACGCAGTTGCTCCCACGTTTTCTCTGCATAAAAATAAATCGGGTCGCCTCTCCTTGTTCGCAACCACACCTTGCCGGTAGCAGCCTCTAATTCCCCAACCGTCCGGGAATCGCTCGCGAAGGCAAGTCGTACGCGTTCCCACTCTGCCGACAAAGCTTCTTCTTCGGTGTTCGCGGGGATGAAAGCGGTGTCCGAAAGTTCATTCCGCCAGGCGTTCGGTTCAGACATCTCCCTTCCCTGGAACTCATTCCAGCATGATTCGCGTTTCGACACCTCGCCGGGATTGCCGTCTTGCGTCGTGATATACTCATGCGCGGCCTTACACGCGACCTTTAGCGCTTCGTTCAATCCCGGAGGGATGCGCTGTTTCTCCCAAATCCAGTCGAGGTCGATGCGACGTCCCGACTCCTCGGCCATCCACGCAACTGCGTAGGCGACACTGTTGGCGCGGTAGCCATCCAGTTGCAGCGCGTCGAACAGCTTTTCGGCTGTGCGCCAGAGAATCGCCTTCGCGACAGCATGCTTGAAATAGTTCTGGTCAACGACCGGCTCGCCATTTTCCTCCATGCTTTCGGCAAGCTTGTTGAAATTCTTCTCAGCGCCGAGGCAGACAAGGTGAGGCAACCCCAGCCATGCGTGCTCGAATTTGGCCAAGTCTGTCTTTGCAAACTTCTGATGTTTTGGGTTCTCGGTTTCCCACTTTCGGCGTCGTGTCGCATTGCCCTGCTGCGCTTTATCATCAGCGTAGGAACCGCGCGCCCGTTCATAATACCAATGTGTCCCTCGCTCTAGGCCGCTTGCAGCGGGTGCCCAAACGGTGCGTGAGAGTTGTTCCAGTGCGTGATGAAACGGCCCGTTCGCTGCGAAGTCCGCTCCATTCACTTTGTTCTGGCTGTTTGCGTATCGCGAAATAAGCGGGACGATCTCTGGCACCTTGGCCGGGTCTTTTAGCACAGTGAGCTTCACTTGCACTACTACGCTGTCAACATTCATGTGCTCCTTCTTGACGGCGTGGTAGATCGAAGCGGTGGTCTGGCCGCCATTCACGATCTGAAAATCCTTCAGCCATTCCAGTTTCCCGCCACTCATCCGAACTTCCGCCGCCGTACAACACAGCCCGTTATTGTAGGCCAGAAAACGATGCGGCTCTTCCTTGAGCGTCTTTTGCAAACCACGATTCACCTTCCCCTTTGCCTGGAGAAATGCCCGCACGTTGCGTTCAAGAAGGCGCTGGCCATGCTTGCCGTAAATGCGCGCGAGCATCGGCGCTGGGAAGAATGCGAGGAACGTTTGATATTCGCCGGTCACGTCCGCTGTTTTCAGGCAGGGAATTGCCCCGTCGTAATCGTTCACGAAATCCAATTCGATGACCTCGCGATACCCGACTTGCAGGCGACTCAACTTGTCCAAATCCCACACCACATAACGCACCTCGACACCTGGAAATTTTTCTTCATCGAGTTCCATCGAGCGCACGAGGCCATCCGTAAGAAAGAACAGCCGCACTGTGGTCAGTGAATCCTTCGCCTCATGGATCTTCTGCATCACGCTAAATCCGTCGGAAGACTCCTCCACTTTCGTATGAAACCCGTCCAAAGCTCGACGAAGGAATCCGCGCAGAAGTTGGAACTGCCGCCGCACCTCCGGCAGGCCGACGTCTTCCACCTCCCCGGTGCCGAAGTAAAGGGTGACAAACAAATCGGCCGTCGCCCCATCGCCAGACAGCGACCATGCACTCAATTTGGCCGCAGGAATGGAACCAACGTTACGAGCCTCGTAAATCCGAATACATTCTACTCCATCTGCCTCATTGTGATCCCCAAGGAGTCCGATGAGGTGATCTCGAAAAGTCTCCTCTCTCAGAGGTTCGTTGTTCTCGCTCGCTTTGTCAGCATCAATGCCTGCCGCTGCGAGCACTTCCTGATGCAAGTCGATGGCGAACTGTTCGAGGCGGGGATTCGGCATGGTTCAAGAGTTTCGAGGTTGGCACCGTCAGGGCGCGGAGGTTTGCATCAGTGCGGCCAGCATCACAGGCACAGGAACGGCAAAGGGCTCGCAAGCCGCGAGGCTCACCGCAAAGTTCACATCGCCAACTCCCGCCGGAAGGTCCACTTCCACCAGGCGCGGAAACCCTTGGCGCACTTGATACGTGCGCTCACCCCGCACCGTGCAACGCCGCCCTTCGTAGCGGCTGGCGTGCGAGTCCAGCCAGCCCCGCTCAAGCAGGCGGTCATTGAACGCGGCGAGCGCAATCAGGTCGCCGGCAAGTCCAGAGCGGGTGTCGGCGATGAGCGCGGCGAGGCTTTTCCCCGGAGCACTGTCGGCCACCGCTACTTCGCGTTCATCCACCACGACGACATGCAGGAATAGGGCGCCGACGCCGGTATCGTCAAGTTGCCGCTCGCTGGTAATGCGAACACTTTGAGGCTGCTTTGCCGCCGTCGTCTTGACTTCCATCGCCCCCACTGTGAATTGAAAATCCTGGTGCGCCGCCGCGCTCGCCTTCCATCCAGCCACGGTCGACGCCGCGCCCAAGGCGGGCAGCAAATGTGCGCGGACCACATGCAGTTCGCCCCACAAACCGCGTTGCGCCTCGACGCTCAATCCATCGCGCGAGGCCGTCAGAAATTGCTGCCAGCGCCGCAGCCGCCCCAGGAATTCCGCCGCCGCCTGCTTTGGGTCGCTCGCAGCAGCGACGCGCGGCGCGAGATCTTCCGCCAGGGCCGTGAACACATCAGAGCACGCCGCATCGCGCAAGCGGACGCCCAAATGCGGCTGCGAACCAAGCGCCACAGAAATCAATTCCAGTCCCCGGCACTCCGGCCACTCGCGGCGCGGTGGCAACGCCGCTTTCGACACCGGCACCAGCAACGCCCGCGCCCGCGTTGTTTGTTCCAACGCGACGAGCAGTGGATGCCCGATTTGGGGGCGCGCAAACCGGGTCAGCCAGGCAACATTCGTTCCGCCTTCGGCCTCCATTTCCTGCCATAGCTGTTCAATTGTCATTGTCGAACTCGTCATCCTCTTGCACTTCCGCTCCCCAGACACGGTTCACCCGGTACTCGACACCCAGCACCGTGTCGCTGGTCGGAAAGCTCAAAGCTACACCAATGACGGGCGGCCCATTGGGGTCAACGCCTGCATCGGCCAACGGTTCCAACGGATATACAAGCAGCAGCCCATGCGTTCTTTTACGAAGCACACGCATGACTCGTCCGTTCGGGCGCTTCGTTTCGCCGGTTCCTCGTCTCAGAAGTTTCGGTGGAATGGTTTGCTGCCAGCGCAAGGTCAAGTCGAGTGCAATCATCGCCGCATCACGCCCGACCTGTTCCTTCAACCAATCAACATCGGCAGCCAACTCAGGCTTATTGGCAACCATGTCGAACCATTTTTGATCGAATGACACCCAGGAAAAATCGTACGCTTCATCCGATGGGTTCAGGATGTTTGCCTTTTTGAGACTGTAACTGGTGGCAAACAACTGTTCGGGTGTCCGCTGCGCCAGTCCCACTTCGTAACCGGCAATCGAGCGTCGCGTTGTGGCGTCCTGCACCGACACCAGAGCCACGGTCCAGGATGTCAATTCCGGGTCAGTCTTGGTGGTTTGCTGGCGAATAAACGCGGCAAGCTGTTGTCCGCTGGCCCGCGCTGACTCCGGCGGGAACTGCAGGGCTCCAACGAATTCAGCAACAGCATTCGCGCTGACGCCCACCCACACTCGCGTCTCGCGCCCCGAGCCCGACGCGGGGGTTCCGATTGCAGTGAAAAGTTTCCCCGCCTCCTTAAAGTTCGTCGTCAGTCGCCCCACATCTTTCGGCAACTGGATTGTCTGCACCAGCACTCCTGACCACTTCAACTCCTGCCGCTGACTGTGGCACATCTTGTTCAGCGCAGTGACAGTCATGCCGCCTGGATGCGTTCGCACGCGCAGGCCGTATTGTTCCGGCGTAAGTCCAGCGGCGACCATGTAATCGAACTCGCGCCGCAGTTCCGCATCCGCCAACGCAATGTGCCGGTACCACGCGGCCAGCAGCCCGGTTGTGAACAACCGGCACAGGTCCAGATAGCCCGGACGATAACCGAACCAGCGCCCCATTTGCATAAGAGTGTCATACATCCGCGACGTGCGGAGGAAGTAGCTGATGGAAAGCCCTTCGAGCGTCAGCCCGCGCGAAAGCTTGTCGCCGCCGACCGCAATCACATTGCGCCCTTCGGCCTCGTGCTCCTTGTAGTCGAGTGCTTCCTTCGCAAAGCCGTTAATGGGAAGGATGACAAACTTCGACGCCGCGCCGTGAAGCTCCGCGTCAACCTGCGCCCACGTTAGCGCAGGCCCGGCCTCTTCGCCGAGCGCCTGCGACACGGGCACGAACTCCGTTTCCCAAAGCTCCCGCAGTTCGTCCCGCACTGTGGGTTTGCGGCTGCCATCGCCAAATTCGACGCGCCGTTGTAAAGCCACAACCTCATCGCGCACCAGCCGAACGACATGAGTTTGCACATCCACGAAGCGGGTGACGTGGACAAGCATCGAATTGTGCCTCTTGGCCTGGCCCCGCGCGCGCCGCGCCGCACAGGTGAGGATGAAACAGCGAATCGCGCGCTTCAAAGAAGCGGGCAACTCCGTCGGAACGTGGCCCTTCTTATGCCGTGGCGGAAAGGCAGACGGCGCGGCGTAGTCATCAATCTCTCGAACAATATCAAGGCCATCTTGCGCTTGAATCCCGGCGTCTGCATCCCCGTCGAGTCCGAACACCTTGACCGGCCCGACGTAGTTCGAAGGCGGCTTGACGTTGATTATGAAACTACGCGGGAACAGGTCTTCGCCATGCTCAGGAGTCTCCGCCGTGGGGTTAATGAAGATATTGGCGAACGGCGTCGCCGTGTAGCCGACGTAAGCCGACTTTTCAAAAGCATCCAGCAGCTTGCGAATCTTCCCGTTGATGGCCGTCACGTCGTTCACTCCCGGCGCGGCACCCCTGTCTTTCGTGTTGATGGAGGCATTGTCCGCCTCGTCATCAATCAGCAGCAACGGAACATCTCGCACGACACGCTGGCCGGTGTCCGGGTCGTCCGTTCCAGCGACATGCAGCACCCATTTGATGAGGTTGCCCAGCAACCGTGAGTTTTTCTTGATGACCAGCACCACGGGGTCGCTGCCAATCATCACGTTCTGTGTCTCGGCCACCGTTCTGTTGAAATCCCCGTCCTCCGCACTGCTTGTCAACGAGTGCATCACAAGCCGATCTCCCGGCAAACGCCCGACACCCACCCATTGATTTGCATTGTCCAACCGCCGGCTCCTTTGCGTATCAAAGCCGAGCACGCCCTCATCCACGCGAAGTTGTGTCTGTGCACGAAGATTGCTGTGAATGCCCGCGAGCACAATCACCAGCTTGTATCCGGCGTCCACCGCTTTATTTATGAGGCCGATGTAGTTCGCCGTTTTGCCCGACTGGACGGAGCCGACGACCATTCCGCGTCTGTCCCAAGGGCCGTCTCGCCCAGGATCCTCAATGCGCTCCAAAATCATATCCGTCAGTTCGTGAAGATTGTTCACCACCGTCGGGGCCATCCCGAAGTCACGTTCGAGAAACGTCATGTATCGGTTCCAGAACCGCCATTGAATGCTGCCTTTCTTACCGGGAAGCCACGGAACGTGGCGCGACGGGTCATGGTCATCTAGGACCGTCGCATCCTGGACACCGACAGAAAACAGGTGACGCAGTTCCGTCGTTAACGCCTCGACATCAATCGCCGCATCGGGCGCGAAAATGGTCGCAGCCTGAGCCGCCTTGCCCGCCATCTCCCGAATTAAGTCGGGTGTGCGTTTCGTCTCCTTGCGGAGAATGTCCACTGCAAGGTTGCGAGCGTTTGCGTAATGGTCGTGCGTGTCAGGCATGGGATTGGGATTCAGAGAGGCTTTGCAGCAGGGCGGGGAAAAGCTCGAAAGGCCAGATGGTGCGCAGACGGTTGACGGCTTCCTTCGGGCCGTAACCGCTCGCGACCAGCGAATGGAAAGCCTGTTCCATCACCTCCCGAATCTGACCTTCCGCCGCGTGTTCAAATGGACCAGGCAGTGAGTTCGGCTTCTCGCTGTTCTCAATCGCAATATGCGGAAATGGTACCGTTTCTTCGACGAGACGAAGAAGCGCATTGAGCGCGGAACGGTTCGAGCTTGCCCCGAGAACTTGCTTCAACAGCGGATGCTGCCGATTCAACCGATAGAACATCTTGTCATGCTTCGCGGTCGGTTCCCAAAGAAGCACCCGCTCTTGATCCGCCTTTGGGGTCAGCTTCGAGCCGCGGTGCGAATAGACCCGCTTTGCGTCGCTACGCGTGCGCTCCCCAATCCGTCGCAGGTCGTCACGCAACGCCGCCGGGGGCAGAGCGCGTGACTTCGTGACATCAATCGCCCAATCGTGGTCGAGGGCGTTCGGCACTTCGACACGGATGCGTGCCAGCTTGTAATGCTCCTCTTTTGCCCATCCGAACCCCAGCCAGTCGCCCGGCACGAGCAGGCGATGGTTCCGGTAAACGTAAAAGCCTTGATGCGCGTTCCAACCACGCGGTCCGGCGGCGGCTTCATGCTTTGGCTTTAAGAGTTTGGAATGATGCGGAAGCACAAATGGTTCGACCTCGACGATTTCCCCGTGTAGTTTGAGCTTGGTGACCGGCAGAACTTGCGTTCCTAGTTCAGTTGCCAGGAAAGGGTCCCAAGCCTCAATATGTCGTCCATTGAGAATAAGTTTCACTCCGCCCACGCCAGCCATCAGTTGATGGAAAACCATTGCCAAATGGCGACGCACCTCGTCAGCACGTTTTAGAAAATGCTGTTGCTCACGCTCGCTCTCAGTGCGCTGGCCTGCAACCAAGCGGTCGAGATTCTGCCAGATGACTGCCGTTCCATGCGGCAACTCGCCCAACCGACGGAAATGTGATTCTGCCGCTGCATCCCCGCTGCGAAGCAATTGCCACTCGTTGACGCGGGCAATATGGTCAAGATTCCAGCACCGAGTAGCGGGCTTTCCGCCGCTAACAACACTACGAACTGTGACGCGCCGGCATTGCGAAAAGCTGGCAGTCTTGAGCCCAAGACCAAAACGTCCAAGGTCGTGCGGCTCGCGTATCTTTAGCGGGTTCTGGCTTCCCGGCCGCATGGCAGAAACAAGGCTGTTCTCGGAAATACCACTCCCATCGTCAGTGACCGTGATTACGGAGTTTTCACCATCCCAATGGAAATCCACCCATACGTTTTTTGCACTCGCAGTAATGCTGTTATCAATCAGGTCAGCCAACGCCGTCGGCAGCTCGTAACTAAACGCGCGCAACGACTCGACGAGGCACGCTGCGTATGGCGCTGCGATGTCAAAATCTGTTTCGGCAAGTTGGGGGCCTCCTTGTTTCACACATTATGAAGCCGCAACCTCTCGCTGTTCCTGCACTTCCTCAGCCAAATCAGGACTCCGATGGCAGATGCCCGCCATTTGCGCCTCGGAACAATAGAACTCATCATCATTGAAACCGCCGCTCTCGTAACGGCGCCATGCCTCTTTCGCCACAGGTGCCAGCACAACAGGCCAGCCGCTTTGCTCGTAATACGGCTTGACAAGTCGCGGTTCCAACCGGCTGACTGGTGAATAGTCCTGTATGTCTTGCGCGACGCGGGTGCCGTTTTCCAAGGCGCTGTCCGGGTGAAGCCCGGCATAGAGGAAGCCAATGGAATACCAAGCCCGCTTGAAATCCTGTTGCGGCACCAGGCGCAGGGCGCGATTATCGAGGTCCAGCAAAGGCAGAAGCCAATTTACTGCTTCTTTTTCGTTCTTCGGCAGTGGTGCCAAATCGAACTTTATGGTTTTGGATTTTTTCATGGTTTTTTCGATGTAATTCTTCACGGCAATGCCGACCGCCTCGCCCACCAGTGGCGGAACCGCATTGCCGATGACGCGGAATTGATGGGTTCGGGCGATAGGAAACTCGAACCAGTCCGGGAAACTCTGAATCCGGGCTGCCTCGCGCGGTGTGAGCGACCGCTTCTGTGTCGGGTGAATGAACATTAAACCGTCTTTACTCAAATGGGCGACGATGGTTGAGCATGGCTCATTGCGATGTTGTCTCGTGTAACGGTCTGTGAAAATTTCCTTGTTGTAGGGAAACTCAAATTTGATCTCGCGTTTCTGCATCGCCTCCTTGGAATTTTCGCCTTCCCTCAGCAGTGCAAAATCCCGCAAGTCACGCTCGCTGTGTGGGCGGGCGCGGTGAGCGGTAAGCGTTTTGGTGATGTCAACTTCCAAAACATCAAGAATGTAACGCCCGCCGTAGATTTCCAGTTGGTTGGCGAACCGATCCACGTCGTATTCAGATTCCTCTCTTCCAGCCCCCGCTGCCAAAGGTGGTAAATCGCCAATTGCTTCCCACAAAGTAAGGGGGGCTTTCAAACCCGGAGTTCCATTGAGACCAACATCAATCCGGGGAGCAGGCTTGAGTTGCGGGCGGAAGTAATCCGGCAGGTCAAGACGTGTACCGATGAAAAGTTGCCGCCGCCGCTTTTGCGGCAGTCCAAGTTCCATGCAGTCTTCCACCTGGGCGTGAACCCGGTATCCAAGCGCTCGCGACTCTTTTTGGACGCGGGTGAAATACTCGCCACCAGACGCCGAGCGGATGCCCAGCACATTCTCCATTACAAACACCTTCGGCTGGAAAAATTTAACGTAACGCAGGAATTCTTGGTAAAGATGGCGACGCGCATCATCCACCAGACGAATGCCATGATTCGCGCCGTCCACCTGGCGAACCGTGCTGAACCCCTGGCACGGGGGGCCGCCCACAATGACATCAATTTCCTCCGTGCCGATCAGTTTCGCCAATTCCGCAGGCGCGAAGCCGGTCAAGTCTTTATCCAAAATGTGCCGAATTTGAGGCAGGTTTCTCTTGAAAACAGCAAT
>CAZLEE010000161.1:0-10477 GCA_964558455.1 uncultured Verrucomicrobiota bacterium
CATGTTGTTGGCATTATCCGCCACATAGACGTTGCCTGCGCTGTCCACCGCCACGCCCCAGGGATCGTCGAACGACGCCGCAGTGCCGTTACCGTTCGCGCTGCCCGCCGTGGTGCTGCCCGCCCACGTCGTCACGTTTTGGTTGGTGTCGATCTTCCGAATCATGTTGTTGCCTGCATCCGCCACATAGACGTTGCCCGTGCTGTCCACCGCCACGCCGGTGGGACCGTTGAACGTCGCCGCAGTGCCGTTGCCGTTCCCTGGGCCAGGCACGCCGGCGATGCCCGCCAGCGTCGTCACGTTTCCGGTGGTGTCGATCTTGCGAATCATGTCGTTGCCTGTATCCGCCACATAGACGTTGCCCGTGCTGTCCACCGCCACGCCGTAGGGGTTGTGGAACGACGCCGTCACGCCGCCATTCACGTTGCCCAGCAAGCCTGGGTTGCCGGAGAAGTTGTTAAAGAAGTAGGTTGGCGTGCTGTAAGTTTGGGCGCGGGTCTGGGGGACGGCCACCGCCAGCGCAAGCGCTGCGAGGGCCATCATGTTATAATTTTTAAGTTTCATAAGTTATGTCATTTATATCGCGATACCGCCTGTTTTTGTTTGCATGGTTCGAGCGATGGTTGAGGGTTATTTGATTTCTCTTTCTCGGAATGGTTTTCGATCCATGCCGAAAGCGGATGATGGCCACTGCGAGATGCGGACATCTCCGGCAGTTCCTGGTTTGGTCACCAAAACGTGCGATGGCACAACTAGGTTCATGACGTCACACTACGACAAAGCCCGTTGCCCCCGGTATCACGTAGATACGTGATGCCCGCTCCCGTCCGCCGCCACTTTTTACGGCCATTTTTTGGGATGTTGGTCTGGCTCCGCAATTGCAAGCCGGCATAACGGGTTGGCCGGAAGATATTTACAAATTCGCCATTGCGTGGTGTGTTCGGAACCGGCCAGGCACAATTTTCAACGCAGGCCCGTTTGAAAAAAGCCCGCCGCCGGTTTTTCCGGCAGCGGCCTGAATCAATATTTGCTGCCCGGCATTATTTCCGCGCCGCCACGAATATATTTGACTGTTGGATATTCATTGTAAAACACACAGACATGACGCCTTGCCGGCTTCCCCGCTGCCTGAATCGCAGTTTCCATAAATTATGGCTTTACATAAGGGCGATGATGTGGCCACGTAGGTTCCACTATGTGCGCCATCTTCATTGCCATCCCTTCTCCACGAACAAGGCAAGATCCCCCGCCAAATTCCGGCGTTCTTCAGTTTCTACGCGGCGGCGGCGCGCCGGGTCCGGCAGCAGCTCAAGGAATGGGGCGCGCCCCAACCCCCAACCCGCCGGTGTGGACCTAAAACGCTTGCAAACCACTCTCTCATCCTGCGGAAAAGTGATTTGGCCCGTCTTGTTGCTGATGGCAGGGTCTGCGGGCGGAGCGAGGCTTCCTTTCTCGTCCGATGATTACGTTGTGCAGGTGTGGAACGTGGATTCCGGCCTGCCGCAAAGCACGGTGACGAGCATCGTGCAGACGCCAGACGGCTACATTTGGGCGGGCACGCTGCATGGCGGCCTGGCGCGCTTCGACGGGTCGCGGTTTGTGACGTTTGATCCGGGCAACACGCCGGAACTCAAGTCCATTGAGATAAGGCATCTGTTGGTGGACCCGGGTGGGACGTTGTGGATTGGCACCGCGGAAGGCGGATTGGTTTCGTATCGCGACGGAAAATTCCGTTTTGAGTTCGAAAACCCGCAGACGCCATCGAGTTGGCTGAACGATGTGATTTCATATCGCAAGGGCAATATTCTATTGTCATCGGCGGGCGGTTGGTTGTTTCGGGGCATACGCGACGGCGAGACCAATCGCTGGGAAACTTTCCAGACGCCCGACGCAGATGGCGGATCAAATCCGTGTGAAGATCGTGACGGGGTAATCTGGTATCGCGCCGGGGGGGGACACTTGGCGCAGGTGCGCGGAACAAACATGACGCAACTGGATAATCCGCCGGGCTTGCGCAGCCCGCAGGTCAAGACGGTGTTCGGAGATGCCTTCGGCAAAATCTGGGTGGTGACAGAAAAAGAAATTGCCGTCTGGAACGGAAGCGGGTTCACCGACATGACGCCAACCAACGGCGAAACCGATCTGGCCGTTCGGCAAATCGCCCCATGCAAGAATGGTTCGTTTTGGGTGCAGACGGACGACAAATTGCGAAAATGCGCCGGACGCCAGTGGTTGGCGGAGGCCGACCTGTGGGACAGAAACTTTCCTCAATCGTTGCCCGATCCGGGGCTTTATGCCGATAGCCGCGGCGGCCTATGGGCCGCACAATACGGTGAAGGACTCTATCACGTTGACGGCAAAGGCCATGTGTCGCTCGTAGACAACCAACAAGGTTTGCCAAGCGGATTGGTCCAATGCTGGTTGGAGGATCGCGAGGGAAATATTTGGGTGGGTTTAAGGGATGGGGGGCTGGCCTGCGTGCGTTTGCGTGTCTTTCACACGGTTTGGCCGATGGAAAATTTGCGCAATAAATCGGCGCACTCGGTTTGCCAGGACGACGAGGGGACAATGTGGTTCGGCACGGCGGGGCAGGACCTTTTGAACTGGCGCGACGGCGTGTTCACGTCATTCACGCCTCCGGTGCAGGCGCCGTGGAGCAGTGATGTCACGGTGCTGCCCGACGGGCCGGGGCGTATTTGGGCTGGCTCGGTGGGAAACGGCCTTTGGCTTTTGGAAAACGGCCAGTTCAAACGGCCATTTCCCGGGGAAGACATCGGCACGGTGGTGCGTTGCCTGCTCAAGGATCGCGCGGGCGCGCTGTGGATCGGCAGCGAGTTCGGGTTGTTTCGCTGGGACAAAGGCGCCCTGAAACGCTTCACGTTGGCGGACGGTTTTCCGGCGGCCTACGTTTTGTCCATCGCGGAGGATCAAGCCGGGGCCATCTGGATCGGCACCGCCATGGGAGAATTGAGGCGATGGCAGGCCGGGAAATTTGAGTCTTTCCATCCGCCGGATTTGCCGGGCGGCATGACTTTTCTGCGCGACGAAACCCGCGTTGACCCGATGCAATCACGCGGGCGGGGCGCGCTCTCCGGCGGCGAACGTTTTTGGGCGCTGCATTTCGATGGTGATGGCGTCCTGTGGATCGGCACGCTTGGCGGCGGTTTCCTGCGGTTTGAGAACGGACATTTCACGCGCTTCACGACGCGCGACGGTTTGCCCAGCAAACACGTCAGCCAGATTTTGGAAGATGAGCACGGCCAGTTCTGGCTCGGCACACGCGCAGGCATCGTCCGCGTGGCTAGGGAGGAGTTAAACAATTCCGCGCGGGGCACCAACGGCCCGGTCACTTTCGTCACTTATGGAAGAGCTGACGGTCTGCCAACGCTGGAATGTTCCGGCGGCAACCAGCCCGACTGCTGGAAAAGTCGCGATGGGCGGTTGTGGTTCTCCACGGTCAAAGGCCCGGTGTGGGTTGATCCATCGGCGCTGCGCTTCAATCGTCTGCCGCCGCCGGTGCAGATGGAAGAAGTGTTGGTGGATGGCGCCCGCGTGACCGACGACGCGGTTTCCCCCGAGCACCCGGGCGCCCGCGTGCCGGCGCTAGTGCGCGTTGCCGCAGGACGGCATTATATTGAATTCACATTTTCCGCGTTGAGTTTCACCTCCCCTGACAAGGTGAGATTCAAGTGGCAGATGAAAGGTTTGGATCCCGGCTGGGTGGACGGCGGCAACCGGCACTCGGTGAATTACAACTTCGTTCCGCCGGGCGACTACCAGTTTGAAGTCCAGGCCTGCAACAACGACGGCGTCTGGAGCGAGACGGACGCGCCGGTGATGCTCACTGTCCTGCCGTATTTCTGGCAGACTTGGTGGTTCAGGCTTGCCGCCGCTGTGTTTGTGGCGTCTGTCTTGCTGATGATTTACACCATCCGCATCGCGCGACTGCGGGAGCTGGAAAAAATGCGCCTCCGCATTGCGCGTGATTTGCATGACGACGTCGGGGCAAACCTTGGCACCATTTCGCTGCTATCGCAGATCATGGAGGAACAAAGCCCATCCAATGCTGATGTCACCAAGATGCATAGCATTGCGGTGCGGACCATTAACACGCTGCGCGACATCATCTGGTTCATTGATCCGGCGAACGATCAATTGAGCGATCTGGTCGTGCGCCTGCATGAAACATCGCGCATGATGCTGCAAACGATGGACTTCAAATTTAATCAAACCGGAGATTTCGGCGTGGCGGATTTGTCACTCGCCTTCCGCCGCAACGTGCTGCCGATCTTCAAGGAGACGTTGCACAACGTTCTCAAGCATTCCCAAGCAACGTCCGTCGAAATTTCCGTGAGCCGCCGTCAGAAAGAATTCGAATTCCGCATTCGGGACAACGGCACGGGTTTCGACCCCGGCCGGAAAAGTCCGGGCAATGGGCTGAAAAACATGAAACGGCGCGCGGCGGAGCTGGGTGGCCGGCTGGAAATTGAAAGCCGTGACGGAGACGGGACGACCGTCACGCTGACTGCCCCCATCACGCAAACACGGTATTGGTGGTATTGAAAAAGCATGTCAGGTTTGGAGTGCCGACAAAACAAAAGCAAATGACGTCCGGAATGGAAACCATTACGAAAACCAGCAAAGAAACAGCGGCAATACCAGGCCAGCGCGCGCCAGTGAGTGTATGGCTGGTGGAAGACGACCACGATTTTCGCAACACCGTGGCGCGCGTGTTGAACCGCATCGAGGATGTGGAATGTTTGCAGCAATTTTCCAATGTCGAGGACGCGTTGGACGCCATGGTGGGCGGCGGCGTCCCGGACGTGATTTTGCTGGATGTGGAATTGCCCGGCCAGAATGGCATTGAGGCGATCCATAAAATCAAATCCATTTTGCCCTCCACCCGCATCGTGATGCTGACGGTTTTTGACAATCATGAAAAAATCTTCAAGGCCATTTGCGCCGGCGCCTCCGGTTATTTGCTGAAAACTTCGTCGCTGGAGCAAATTATCGAATCCATTCACGAAGCCGCGGCCGGCGGCGCGCCGATGACGCCGCGCGTGGCGAGTTCTGTCCTGCAAATGTTTTCCAAGATGGCCCAACCCAAACAGGGCTACAGACTCACCGAACGCGAGAAGACAATCCTGGATCTCATGACGCAAGGGCTGTGCAAAAAGGAAATCGCCGGCCAATTATCCTTGAGTTATCACACGGTGGATACGCACCTGCGCAACATCTATGCCAAACTTCACGTTCATAGCTGCACCGGCGCCGTTGCCATCGTGCTCAAGGAACGGTTCCTTTGATCAAGCAACATAAACACTTTCCGGCTGCCTTGGCTGCCGGCTGGAAACGCGGGTTTGGCGGAGGGGGAGGTGGACGGGGTTCCGGGGACGCGCGTTATTGGTTTGGTGTTCACCATTTCCACTGAAAACAGCGAAGAACCATCCAACCCCTCTAAAAAATAAATGTAAAGGAAGCTTGACATATGGAAAGGATGCTTTACATTGCGTTCCAATATGAATGACAAACTCAGTATTCCTGACGAAATAATACCGGGGGAAAATTATTCTTTCCGGGCTGACCTGAAAGTGAATGGCTGGCTGTTGTTCGCAATGGCAACAGGCGCGGCGAATGGCCTCCTGTTTCACAGCAAGTCGCCTTACGGTGTGTTACGCAATTCTTACCAAGATTGGCCGATTGGATTGCGAGCGGTTGTCGAACTCGTTCCCTTGCTTGCCAGTCTGCTTTGGGCGTGGAGTCTGGCACGATGGTTGCGTCGTATGGACGAATTGCATTGCCGCATAACGCTTGAAGCGTGGTTCTTTGCGACCATATCGACTCTCTTTGTCCTGTCAATCTGGCCGTTGTTGGATGGAGCGGGCGTTTCGGCGGCCGTTTTACAGGCAACCCATGTGCATCTTGAAGCTTTGGACAAGCCAATTTTCCCGCTGACAGTTGGAATGCTTTATATTTTTTATTTTCTCGGCCATTTCATCTTCAACCGCCGCTTCAAATGAAAAACAAACTGCGTGAATTGCGCGCGGCCAAAGAATGGTCGCAATCCGATCTGGCCGGGAAACTCGGCGTCTCACGGCAAACGGTCAATGCGATTGAGACCGGGCGGTATGACCCCAGCCTGCCGCTGGCTTTCAAACTGGCCCGGCTCTTTAAGCGGCCGATTGAGGCCATTTTTGAGGACAATGAAAAATGAAAGGACAACCACGAATAAAAAGAATCATCCCAACTCTTACAATCAGACGAAGGGTCACCCATGCTTTTGCCAGCAATTTGATTGATGGTAATGTCCCTGGTTGCATGGCGTGGAGGAATAGTATGGCTTGTCCCTTTGCATGCGAGTGAAAAAATGCAACCGGCCTGGCAGGGCGAAAAAGGAATCTTGAACCTTGGCCGCGGAATATTTACGCTTCCCCGATAATGAATCGCGCTGTCCGTTTTAAATTGTTCCTCATGATGGTGCTGGAGTTTTTCATCTGGGGGGCATGGCTTCCGCTTATCTTCGGCTATCTGCCCAGCCTGGGTTTCTCTCCCGGGCAGCAAGCCATGATTTTAAACACCTTTCCCGTGGCGGCCATCATCGGGATGTTTTTCAGCAATCAATTCGCCGACCGCAATTTTGCCGCCGAAAAATTTCTCGGCTTCAGCCAGCTTGTCGGCGGCGCCGCCATGATCGGCCTCGCTTTCACCGGCAATTTCTGGGTCTTCTTCGTCCTGATGCTGGTTCATTGCCTGCTTTATGTCCCCACGCTTTCCGTGACCAACTCCATCGCTTTTGCCAACCTCAAGGATTCCAAGGATTTTGGCATCGTCCGCATGGGCGGCACCATTGGGTGGATTCTGGCGGCGTGGCCTTTCACGTTTATCCTGGTGGATTGGGGCAAGGTGAATGCCGCTCATCCCGCCGGGATGATTGACTGGATCACCGCTGTGCTCGGTTCGGGATTGAACGGCCACGCCCTGCAAAGAGCCACGCGCTGGACTTATATCGTCGCCGGGATCGGCTCCCTTGCCCTGGCCGCCTTCAGTCTGGTCCTGCCGCACACCCCGCCCAAGAAAGCGGAAGTGGCGGAAGACAAATTCGCCTGGTTTGAGGCGCTCAAACTCCTGGCCAGGCCTTTCGTTCTTGTCCTCTGGATTGTGGCTTTCATGGATTCCTTCGTCATCAACGCCTATTTTTATTGGGCGGCGACTTTTCTGAACAGCCCCGCTGTCGGCATCAAGGGCAATTACATCATGCCCATCATGAGCATCGGGCAGATCGCCGAGATCCTGACCATGGCAATCCTGGCCTTCACGCTCAAAAAGCTCGGCTGGCGCGTCACCATGATGCTCGGCGTATTTGTCCACGTCATCCGGTTCGCCGTCTTTGCCTTTTTTCCGCAGGACTCCACGCTTATTGTTCTCGTGTTCGTCCTGCACGGCATCTGTTACGCCTTCTTTTTTGCCACGGTCTATATATTCGTGGACGAATATTTTCCCAAGGACGCCCGTTCCAGCGCGCAGGGATTGTTTAACGTCATGATTCTCGGTTTCGGCGTGGTGGCGGCCAACACCTTCTGCCCCTATTTGACCAACCTGTTCAAGACAGGCGATACCATAAACTTTCGGGAATTGTTTCTCGTTCCGTGCGGGGTGGCGCTGGCGGCGACCATCACGCTCGGTTTGTGCTTTCATCCGCCCAAATTAACCGCGCCCAAGGCGGCGCGCTCCTTGACCAGTGAAGAATCTACGCGAACAACTTGACACATTTCTGCTCAAAAAACCCACCCTCGGCCAGGGTGTTTACATCGCCCGCGGGGCCGTGGTGGTTGGCGATGTAACTTTGGGCGACGGCGCCAGCGTCTGGTACAACTCCGTTCTGCGCGGCGACATCAATCGCATCGTGGTCGGCGATCACAGCAACATCCAGGATAATTCGGTCATTCACCTGGCCGACGATTTTGGGTGCGAAATCGGCAGCCATGTCACCATTGGACATTCGGTTGTTGTTCATGCCTGCCGGATTGGGGACGAATGTCTGATCGGGATGGGGGCGATTGTGTTGGACGGGGTGGAAGTCGGTCCGCAATGCCTGATCGGGGCGCGCACGCTGATAACGCAAAACATCAAAATCCCGGCCGGCTCGCTCGTGCTTGGCTCTCCCGCCAAAGTCGTTCGCGCCCTCACCGATAAGGAGCGCGCCGGTTTGAAATATTGGGCGACCAAATATTCCGCCAACGCGGCCTACTGTCTTGAACACAAGATCAACGTGGGCAAAGCATCCGGGGCGGGGCGGCGATCCGCCTGATTTGCGGCCGAGCGGGCGACTTCTTCAATACGCCAACGTAACAGATCGCGCAGCCGTGCCAGTGGCGCTTTACGCGCCGCAATCTTGGCGATTGGCTGGAAAAACCGGCCCGGCAAGACCGCCCACAATCAGCCTTGGCGGCCTGACCGGGATAATACGTTAGTGAACTTGCGAACCGGCCCACTAAGTTTACGGCTTGGACGGCGGGATACGGTTTCTCTTTTCCAAAGCCGCCTGGCGATCCAGCACGGCCAGCAACGCGTAGTAGTTGTCCACCAGGAAACCCTCGTAGCCCGTGCAAGTTCCGTCCCGTTTTTTCCAATCCTTGCTCATGCGGTTGGAGCCGAAGCCTTGAAAATCTCCCATCGCGAAGGAATGCAGCATCGGGAACAGGATGCGGTCGCCGTCGTCAATGCGGCCCAGATCGTAAAGGGCGGTCAGGGTGAAATAAGCAAAGCAGGCGGTGGCGCCACCGTTCTCGTAGATCTGAAAGCCGTCGTTGTTATCCTTCTTGGACCCGCCAAAACGGCGGTTATGGTCCACATAATCCTTGTAGGGAACTGGAATGAGGTTGCCCGGCAGTCCCAAATCAAAGCGCGTGTAGCCGACTTCCTTCATTTTGGCCAGCAGGCGATCCATGATGGCATTGGCCTCCTTTTCTGGAACCAGCCCGTAATGGATGGCAATGCCGCTGAGCCATGGGAAATAATAGTCGTGCAGTTGGCCGTCGGCGCTGCGCCAGCCGGCCAGAACGCCGGTGGCCGGGTTATAGAAAGTTTTGAAATAGGCCGCGCCCAATTTGTCCGCCGCCTCATGATACAAGGCCTGGTCAACGGGATGGCCCGATTCCCGGGCCAGGTCTTCCATGCCGCGCAACGCACGATAGGCTAGCGCGTTGGCGTAGGCGTCTTCATAAGCGAAGCCTATGGTGTCCCACCAGTTGTCGGGGCGATTGACCATGACTTGGGGCCAGGAGCCTGAGTTGCCGCTTAACGGATACTTGACAAGGCCGTTGCCATTCGTATCGGTCACCAGCAGGGTTTCGGTCCAGGACTTAAGATGGGCGTAGTTGGCGGCCAGCCAGCGCGGGTCCTGGCCGTCCTCCTCGCAGTCATGGGCGGCGATCAGGAGCGACGGAATCGTGTCGGCTGTGAATATGTGGAGGTCATTATGTCCGGGCAGGCCGTAAGGAACGGCAACCCCGGCAATGATTCTGCCCAGGCTCTGGCGCACCAAATCCGACGCGGTGAGACCCTTTGCCAAAGGCGGGGCGCGCCGGGCCATGTCGGCGTATTCATAGTAGCAAAAAGCGCAGCAATCGCTGGAGGCATGGTTGGCCAGCACAAGCCAGTGCGGGCTGAGTTGAAGGATGTTCAGCCAATTGCGGCGGAAGCCGTCGAACCAGGCGTCTTTCTCAATGCCGGCCACCTTCGGGTAAATCGAGACGACTTCCCAGCGATATTCAACCACGGGGTTTTCGCGCGTCGCGCTTGCGAAAGTGATTTTGACATTGCCACCGCGGCTTGCGGCTTCGTAACCAAGCCGGCGGGCCTGCGTGGAGGAAATTCGCCATGTGCCTTGATCCGGCAGGTGCAGGATGGCCGGGAGTTCAATGGAGCCGTCCGCATTCATCAGGCCGAGGAGCGTGGCGTGATTCTTTTTTTGGTCAATCGTCAGCGTGAACGGCGCGGACGGCGCTCCTTCAATATAGCGGGAGTCCAGCGTCATTTCCTTCTCCGTCAGAGCAATTGTCCAAACCGGCAGGGATTTGTTGTCCGGCCCGTTGGACACGTAGGAAAAACGGCCCTTTGCGCCGCTCTCCAATGCAAAAGGCCCGCTGGTCTCCCCCGCCGTCCGGGCGGCGTTGACGGAAAGATCTCCATGACCGAGCGAATCCACCGAAAACCAAGAGAACGCGGGTGACGTCTGGTCAAACGCAACGGCATAAAAGCCCGATTTGAAATCCGGGCCGTCTGCCGCGGCCGCGCGGCCCGCGCAAAGGCAAACGAGCAGCAATGAGAACAACAAGTGCCTGGCAAATAATCGCATGTCGTGGCGATACATAATCCGTTTCAGGTAAAATGGCACTGTAATTTCTGCGCAGAGACATCTGACCGGTCTGGCTATCCTATTGACGCAACCAAGCACAAGCTGTAGTGTCGCCTGGTG
>CAZLEE010000162.1:0-10449 GCA_964558455.1 uncultured Verrucomicrobiota bacterium
ATCGCTCACCAAGCACTACCCATTGAGTCAGGTTGCGTCAATAGGATAGCCAGATTATGCGGATATGCTCCTCGATCGCTCCTCGCCGGGCGACAAAATCCCGGCGGCATGTTATCTTTATTTATTTCCTCCGCCTTATTTATGCGCGGGAGCGCAGGATGGCGGCCACCGCTTCCGGCGTAATGTCGGCGTGTTCGCCCAGCATGGTCTTGCGTTCGGCCAGGCGCGCGCTCACCTTTTTGGCGGCTTCGGCGCCGCTGATCTTGTAATCCCCAAAGCGCGTGGGCATGCCGAGGGAATGGAAAAATTTCTCCGTTTTGGCAATGGCTCCGGTCGCGGTTTTGGTCTTCCAGACCCGCTGCCCATATTGTTCAAGCTTGGCCTGCTTGCGGGCCAGTTCGTGCTTCCAGACGCCCGGCAGCACGATGGCCAGCGATTCGGCATGATCCATTCCGTAAAACGCGGTCAGTTCGTGTCCGATCATGTGCGTGGACCAATCCTGGGGTACGCCGCAGGCGATCAAAGTGTTCAACGCCATCGTGGCGCTCCACATGAAGGCGGCGCGGGCATCGTAGTTTTTCGGCTCGGCCAGCGTCACCGGCCCCACTTCGATCAGCGTCTGGAGTATGGATTCGGAAAAGCGATCCTGCAGGGGCGCGGCGGACGGATAGGTCATGTACTGTTCCATCACATGGATGAAGGCGTCCACGATGCCATTGCGCACCTGTTTCTGCGGCAGGCTGAAGGTCGTTTCCGGGTCGAGCACGGAAACGGTCGGGAAGACAAAAGGCGAGGCCAGGGCGAGTTTTTCCTGGGTGGCCTGCCGGGAAATAACGGCGTTGCTGTTGGACTCCGAGCCGGTGGCCGGCAGGGTCATCACCGATCCGAGCGGCAGCGCGGCTTTGATGGCGGAGCCACCGGTGCGCAGAATGTCCCAGGCATCGGCCCCTTCAAAACGCTCGGCGGCGGCGATGAATTTGGCCGCGTCCAGCACCGAACCGCCGCCCACCGCCAAAATGAAACCAATTTTATCGGTCTTCACCTGTTCAACCGCTTTGAGGCAGGTTTCGTAAAGCGGGTTGGCTTCAATGCCGCCAAACTCGACCACGCGATGGTTTTTGAGCGTGGCTTTGACCTGGTCATAGACGCCGTTGCGTTTGATGGAGCCGCCGCCGTAGAGCAGCAGCACCGGGGCGGTGGCAGGCACCCGGCTGCCCAGCCCGGCAATCATGCCGCGGCCAAAAAGTATTTCAGTGGGGTTTTTAAAAGTGAAGTTTTGCATAAATTCGCAGTTGTTCTTTTTTATGCGCCGGGTTTTCGCCCAAGGCAAACCATTCCCGCGTCCGGCAACACCGGAATCCCCCTGCCCGCAACGGCGGATTACTGGCTTTCCAAGCCGTTGCGAACTGTCTCGACCAGTTTCTTGGGAGGGTAGGGTTTTTGCAGGAAGTTGACGCCTTCGCGCAAAGCGATGTCCTGGCCCATGAGGTCGGGGCTGTAGCCGGTGGTGTAAACGACTTTGAGGTCGGGGTTGTCGATCTTGAGCTTCTCCGCCAGTTGACGGCCGGAGATGCCATCGGGCATGACCATGTCGGTCAGCAGAAGGTCAATGCGGATGCTCTTTTCCTTCCACAATTGCAACGCGGCGAGGCCGGAGGCGGCTTCAATGACTTCATAGCCGCCACGCTCCAGCACCTTGCACACCAAGGCGCGAAGAGTCGGTTCGTCTTCAACAACGAATATTACCTTCTTCCGTATCGTCTGAGGTTCCACGGTTTCATTTCTCTCATTTAGGGGGGATTTGGCAAGCTAATATTAAGCGCCTATACTAGGAAAAGGCGGGAAAAGACCGGGCCGCGGCAGTGCGGTCGCCCTTGAGGGGCGATCTATCGACAGGATAAAATATGATGAAACATAACATGTCTGAGGCCAATTTGGATCGCCGCACGTTTTTGCGCGGCATGGGCGCGTTGGCCGGCGCCGCCGCGCTTTCCGGGTCAACCGCACTGGCCGGTCTGAATGTGGACGCCGGCAAAAATTCGGCCGGTCTGCCCTTGCGGGTGTTGGGTCGAACCGGGGCGAAAGTGACCATTCTGGGCCTCGGCACGGCGCCGGTCGGCCAAAGCAAACCGGGAGTGGCCCAGGGGGCGGCCGTTTTTCGCGCCGCCATGGAGGCGGGAATCAACTACGTCGATACGGCGCACATCTACGATGACGCGGAAGATTATTTGGGAGAAGTGGTGCCGGCTTATCGCGACCGGATTTTTCTGGTCACCAAGTCGATACCGCAATCGGATGATCCGCGCGCGGCGGCGCAGCAAATGCAAACGCAGTTTGAGCAATCGTTGCGCCGGATGAAGACCAGCCATGTGGATTTGCTCCATGTTCACAGCATCGGCGACAAGACGCCGGAAATGATTATGGCCCCGGGCGGTCCGATGGATTTCGTGCGGAAAATGAAGGAGAAGGGTTTGACCCGTTTCATCGGCATCACCGGCCACAACCATGTGCCGCGCTTTGCCGAGTTGATCAACACCGGCCTGGTGGATGCCGTGATGGTGGCGTTGAACTTCGTTGATTATCACCAATACCTTTTTGAGGAGCAAACACTGCCGGCGGCGCGGCGTCACGGAACCGGGATTCTGGCCATGAAAGTTTATGGAGGCCATTGCAAGTCGCCGTCGGGATACAAGCAGCGCGGCCCTTCCATGATGCCGCCGGAGTTGTTGTCCCAGGCGATGCGTTACAGCCTGGGCATTGAAGGGGTGGCCAGCGCCGTGATCGGACCTTATACCGTTGGGGAGGTGGAGCAGAATGTGGCCTGGGCCAAAGCTTACACGCCGTTTTCCCCGGACGAAATGGCCGCGTTGCGCGCGAAGGGGAAAGCGTTGGTGGGGGATTGGGGTCCGCGATTCGGGCCTGTGGCGTAATGGCGCGTTTTATGGTTCAATAGGGGAATGCAGTTTGGCGCGCTCCAATTAAAATCGAATTTGTTTCTTTCGCCGCTGGCGGGTTACACCAACCTGCCGTTCCGGCTGGCCTTGCGGGAAATCGGCGGCCTCGACCTGGCGACGACCGATCTGGTCAACGCGCGTTCCCTGCTCGAAAAGAAACCGAAAGCCCTCAAACTGATCGAAAGCTGCCCGGCTGACCGCCCCTTGGCCGTGCAACTTTTCGGGTCGGTTCCCGAAGAGATGCGGGACGCTGCAGCTTACCTGGAGTCCATCGGAATTTCATCGGTTGACATCAACATGGGCTGCCCGGCGCGGAAGGTGTGCCGGGTTGGCGGCGGCTCGGCCATGATGACGGGCATGGATAAAACGGCGGCGTTGGTGCGCGGAATGGTCGATGCCGTGAAAATTCCCGTGACGGCAAAAATGCGGCTGGGTTGGGATGAACAGAACCTGACCGCACCCGATCTGGCGCGGGTGCTGGAAGACGCCGGGGTTTCGGCCATCTTTGTCCACGGGCGGACCCGGCAGCAGGGGTTTGGCGGGACGGTCAACCTGGCCGGCATCCGGGCGGTGGCGCAGGCTGTCAAACGTATTCCAGTGATTGGCAACGGGGATGTCACCACCCCGCAGGCGGCGCAAATGATGTTTTCGGAGACCGGTTGCGCCGGGGTGAGCATCGGGCGGGGGGCGTTTTATAATCCGTGGATATTTCTGCACACGGCCCATTATCTGCGGGGCGGGGAGCTGCTGCCCGATCCGTCCTTTGAGGAGCGGTTGCGCGTCATGCGGCGGCATCTGGCGTTGATGGTGGAAGTTTTTGGCGAGACTCACGGTTGCCGGATGTTTCGCAAAATCGGGCCGTGGTACGCCAGGCGATTCGGCCCGGCCAGCTTGTTTAACAAACGGATTGTCAAATTGGCCGCCGTGGCGGAATTCGAGGAACTGGTGAAGGATTACATTGCGTGGCGGGCGCAATTTCTGGATGCGACCGGCCAGCTCAAACCCAACTACCGCCCGACTCCGATGTTGGCGTCCTTCATGCGCGATCCCGCCGCCGCCGTCCGTTCGGATATTCCGGTGCCAAAAGGCCCGGTGGATGTGTGGTGAAAAGGCTATGCCCCGGTCCCTTGGGGCGCCTCTTTCTCCGGCTCATCCAGCACGCGGAACGAATTCGTCCAGGCGTCAAAGCGGCAGATGCCCTGGCAATCGCATTTGTCGCAGGCGCGTTCCTTGCCTTTTTGGAACGGGTTCAACTCAATTGCGCCCGAATAAATTTCCCGGCCCATGCGCGTCAACTGCGATTCCACCTGGTCGAGCAATTGCGCGAATTCTTCCGAAGCCATCAACTCCGTGTTGTTCGCCATCGGTTCGCCGTTTTTTTTCAGCCGGTAATTGAACTGTGTGCCGCGCGCCTCGCGCCGGTTGTCGAGATGCGGCAGGGCGGCGAAATCGAAGCGGCCTGAATGTTGGTAGCGCACCTGGCAGATGGCCTCGCGCCCGTTCAAAACGTCGGCGCGCGTCTTGCCCCGTTCGAATTGCCCGTGCAGGTTGACGTAAAAAACGCCGGCCGGAATCAGGCGTTCCACGCCAAAATATTTCTTCGCGTCCTGCAGATGGCGCAGCACGCCCAGGTAAGCCGCCAACTGCAATTGCAATCCGTGCGCCATCATCACCCGGTCGAGCTTGCGCGCGCCGGATTTGTAATCGATCACCACGGCCAGCGCCTCGTCCGGGCTGGTGCGGCAAAGGTCGATCCGGTCGATAATCCCGCGAAAGATCAGCCGCCGTCCGCCGCCCAAATCGAGTTCCCAGGCCGGCAAATGGCCGGGGTTGAGGCCGAATCCCAGTTCCGCCTCCTGCGGATCAAATTGGTATTGACTCATCCATTGCACCATGGCCGCCACGAAATCCTGGAGCGAGCCGGCCAGGACTTTGGCCGAGAAACGCGACTGCGCGCTGCCTTCCATCAAGCCGTCGCGGAAGGTCGGCGTCATGCCGGCCACGATCCGGCCCATCCTTTGCCGGGCGTCGTCCGGGGTGATGTCCCGCCAGCGTTTTTTTTCTCCGGCCAATTCCTGGTGAAACCGCGCCAGCGCTTCGTGCTGAAAGCTGCCGCGTTCCCGGGAGTCCAATTCAAGGAGCAGCCGCTCCTCCGCGCGCAAACCGGAATGGACAAAAAATCGGAAGGAGCAGGCGGCGAATTGCTCCAGGCGGCTGACCGATGTGCGCAGCGCCGGCCCGTACAATTGCGCCACCAGTTCAGGCGGCAGCCGGTCCGGTTCGCACCCCGCCTGAAACGATTTCGTCTGTTCGCGCAAGGCGTCGAACATTTCCAATCCCAGGGTCGGCGGGGCGAACTGCCGTCCGGCCAGAAATTCCCCGATCAGTTCGGAGGGATGCTCCGCTTCCGTCCATTTGGGAACGGAATAATTCTCCGCCTCCAGGTTTGGAAAGAGGCTTTGCAGCCGGGAAATAAATGAGGAGGGGTTGAGCGGTTGATCGCCGGCATCCCGCCGGGCGCAGGTTACGACCAGCCGTTCGCTGGCGCGGGTGGCGGCGATATAACCAAAGAATTGTTCCCGGCTGAGAAATTCCCGGACATCGTGGCCGAGCGCCGTGCCGCATTGTTTGAGTTCCTCGCGGTCCGGTTCGTTCAGCAACGCGCCTGCGGATGGCGTGGCCGGAAAAATCTTCTCATTGACGCCCAGGAGCAGGGCGAGCTTCAAATCCGGATTGCGCGACCGGTCCACCGCGCCGATCAACACTTGATCCAGCACCGGCGGGATCACGCCGACGGACAATCCGCCCAGGCCCGATTCCAGGATGGGCAGCCATTGATCCCAAGGCAGGGATTCCCCGGCAAAAGCCAGTTCCAAGTCGTCCACCCATGTGTTCATCTGCTCCCAGACCGTCGCGTGCAGCGCCGCCGCCGGATCACTCCGGCTGCTCCAGTCTTCCAATTGTTTTTCGACTTCCAAGTCGCGCCAAAGTTCGCGCAAGGCCCCGGCCAGTTGCGCGCCGTTGGGTGCGGGCGAATTGTCAGCCGCCAGCGCCTTCCTGAATTTTGCGAAAGGCTTGATCCACGCCGACCGGCGCAATTCGGCCTGGCGCAGTCTTTCGTTGTCCGCCCGGAACGGGGCAAACCACGTCTCGCCTTTCCAGCCCCGCTCCAGCGCCTCGTTTTCCAATTGATCCACCGCCGCGTCGTCGTCGGAGACAAGCCCCGATTTAAGCGCGCCGAACCAATCGTCATGTTTCCATCCCTGGGCGGCGGCGCGCAGCGAGCAGCGGGTCAATTCCGCCAGCGGATGGTGAGCCACCGGCTGGCGCCGATCGAGGAAGAAGGGGATGCCGTAACGGGTGAAGACGCGCCGCAAATCATCGTGATACCCATCCAGACTCCGCACCAGCACCGCCGCGTCGCGATAACGTCCGCCTTTGCGGACAAAGGCCAGGATTTCCCGCGCCGCCAGCGCCGCTTCCGCCGCCGGGCTGGCGCACACGGCCAGACGTAATGTTTGACTCGCGTCGCCGCTGAAGGCCTTTGGCCGCGCCCAATTTTCTTCCAGATGCCGCAGCGCCGGATTGTGCGCGAAACGGCCGTTTGCATTTGCGCGCGGCAAAATTTCCTCGCTCAAATCCGCCCCCGCCCGGCCGGAAAGCCGTTCCCAACACTGCTGCCGCGTCCGTCCCGTTCCTGACCAAATCGACAACCAGGACGCCTCCGTTTCCGTTTGTTCCTGGCCCAGACAAAAGGCCAGGGTCAGTTTCTGGCAGCACGGGGCCAGCGCGGCCAGCAAACTTAATTCCTGCGGCGTCAATTCCGCCAGGCCGTCCAGCCACAATCCCGCAATGGAAATTGCCGGGGCCGTTTGCCGGCGCAAGGCGTCCGCCGCCAGGTCGGGCAGGCAGTCGGCGTCCTGCAAATCATGTTTGCGCAGCCATTCCAGATAATCTCCCAGCAACAGCGCCAGGTCGCGCAATTTGCGCCGCAACGGTTCCGCCAGTCCGGCGCGGCCGGCCAGATCGAGCAAGGCGTCCGGCGAAAGCTGGTGATGTTGCAACTCGCGCAATTCCAGGCTGAGTTGTTGCGCAAAACCGGCCATGCCCGCGCTGGCGCGAAAGATTTGCAACTCGCCGCGCCGCCGCGCCAGCAGGGCGCGCAAAACCATGGTGCGCCCGTCCTCGGACAAGAGCGGGGGCGCGGATTGGCCCATTGAGTCAAGTATAAACCGGGCCAGGCGCTCAAAGGAAAGGATCTGCAAACGCGTGTATCCGGCCAGGGGGTCGCGCGCCAAAAGCTGCCGTTCCAATTGAAACGTCGCCTGTTTGGGCGCGATCATAATCAGGGGCGGCCCCCCGGGATCGGCCTCCAGCGCCCGGCGGATTTCTTCCAGGCACAGGAACGTTTTTCCCGCTCCGGCCGGCCCTAGAAGAAATCGCGTTTGCACGGCTTATTTTTGCGCAAAGAGCCGCCCTGGTAAACAAAGAAGTGGCCGCGTCGCGCCGGGCCGGATCAGTCCGGTTTTTGCCGGTTGCATTTGCCCAGACGCCGGAATTGTTCGCAAGTGCAGGTGATTTGGAGACGGTGGGCCTTGATCAGGAAACCGAGCTTGCGGCACATTTCGCTTTCCATTTTTTTGATTTGATCGCTGTCAAACTCGACGATGGTGTCGCAATCCTGGCAGATGATATGGCTGTGGTTGGGATGATCCGCGTAATTGGGATCGTAAAACTTGTGTTCGCCCCCAAAATCCATTTCGCGCACCAATCCGCTTGCCGTGAGCAGGGGCAGGGTCCGGTAAATGGTGGCCCGGGAAACGGATCTGTCGCGGCGCCGGGACCATTTGAGCAATTGCCCGGCGGTGAAATGCTTGTCGGTGTTGAAAACGGAATCTATGATGGCGCGCCGCTGTGATGTCAGGCGCAGTCTTTTCCCCTGAAGAAAATCCACAAACCTTTTCTCCGCATTGGTCTTGCCCGGCATGGTCATGGCCTGATTATTCCACCTGCCGCCGCGAAAATAAAGGCCCGATTTTATTCCCATTCGATCGTGGCCGGCGGCTTGCTTGAGATGTCGAGACAGACCCGGTTGACGCCTTTAACTTCGTTAATGATGCGGGTGGACAGGCGCTCCAGCAAATCGTAGGGCAGCTTGACCCAGTCCGCCGTCATGCCGTCCTGGGATTCGACGGCGCGGATGGCAATGGTGAAGTCATACGTCCGTTCGTCGCCCATCACACCCACGCTGCGCACCGGCAGCAGCACGGCGAAACTTTGCCAGATTTTGTAATACCAGCCGCTCGACTTCATTTCCTCGACCACGATGGTGTCGGCGGCGCGCAGGATGTCGCAACGGGCAGGGGTGACTTCGCCCAGAATGCGCACGGCGAGGCCGGGGCCTGGGAAGGGCTGGCGGTAAACGATTTCCTTGGGCAATCCCAGTTCCAAGCCCAACTGGCGAACTTCATCCTTGAAGAGGGATTTGAGCGGCTCGATCAATTTGAACTTCATGTTCTTGGGCAGGCCGCCGACATTGTGGTGGCTCTTGATCAGCGCGGACGGATTGCCGGCGATTGGCACGGATTCAATGACATCGGGATAAAGGGTGCCTTGGGCGAGAAATTTCGCGGCGCCGGCCCGCTTGGTCGCGGCTTGAAAGACTTCGATGAACGTTTTGCCGATGATCTTGCGTTTGCGTTCGGGGTCGGTCACTTTTTTGAGACGGCGCAGGAACAGGGCGGAGGCGTCTTCATACTGCAATTTCATTTTGAAATTGCGGCCAAACACCTCCCGCACCGCGTCCGCCTCGCGACCACGCAGCAAACCGTTGTTGACAAAGATGCAGGTCAACTGGCTCCCAATCGCCTTGTGCAGCAACGCCGCCGCCACGCTCGAATCCACCCCGCCGCTCAAACCGAGAATGACCCGTTCCGTGCCGGCCTGGCGCCGGATTTCCTCGACTGCCAGGTCCAGATAATGGCGCATGGTCCATTCCTCGCCGCAGCCGCAAATTTTGTGGACGAAATTGGCGATGATCTCGCGACCGCGCGGGGTGTGCGCGACTTCTGGATGGAATTGCAGGCCGAAGAATTTGCGGGCGCGGTCTTCGATGGCGGCGAATTCCGAATTATCCGAAGTGGCCACGGCCTTGAATCCCTTGGGCATCCTGGCCAGCTTGTCGCCGTGCGAATTCCAAACCTGGAGGGAGTCGGGCAGCTTGGCGAAAAGGGCGCATTGGCTGTCGGTGACGGCCAGAGTGCCTTTGCCATACTCGCGTTTCAGGCCGCGCTCGACTTTGCCGCCGAGGAACTGCGCCATCAATTGGACGCCGAAACAAATGCCGAGGACGGGGATGTTGAGTTTGAACAAGGCCGGATCAGGCAGCGGCGCCGTGGGCGAATAAACGCTGGACGGACCGCCGGACAAAATGATGCCCTTGGGTTTGAGCGCGGCGATCTCCGCCGCCGGCATGTTGAAGGGGGCGATGGTGGAAAAAACATGACACTCGCGAATACGCCTGGCAATGACCTGGGTGTATTGCGATCCAAAATCCAAGATAAGAATCTGCTCCGTCATCGAAACCTTGTGCCTTTACCGATTGATTATGTCAAAGCCTAAAATGAACCACCCCGCAGCGCAACCTTCAATCCTCGCCTGATTTCTTTTGGTGTTGGGCCGACTTCCGACCGATGCAGTCGTGGATATTCGCGGAGACGGACGACGTTTCTCCCTCTCCCGCTCGCTTGCGGGAGGGGCGGGGTGAGGGCAGGCAACATCCCGCCACGCGCCAAATAATATTCCCGCAAATGGGAATGATTCTGGTATATTACAGCTCTATGAACAGCGCTCTGGAAATTGAGAGGGCACTACGACAAATGCTCTCGCAAGAGCGGTGGAAAGTCGCACGTCGGCCGCTGGAAGATTTGCAGGAAAGCGCCACCAGTTCAGGCCGGACGCAAAATCTTCGACGACAGCGGCGAACGGACGCCGTCACTGCCTAATTATTTCGCTCGCCGCCGCCGGATTTTTTGAGCAAGGTTCTGCCGAACATGGTCTTGGCTGCTCGCGCGGAAGAATCTTGGTGAAAATCTACGCGGACACGAGTTTCCTGTTTTCGCTTTAAGCATCCGACGCCAATTCGATCCGGGCTGATGTGTGATGCGCCCAGTCGTGTTATGTGTGATTTTACAGTGCTTGGTTTGAGATGGTCAAAACTCATGGGCACAGCTAAATTTTAGCCATATGTTACCTGTTGGAACTGTCGCTTACACCGTTGGTACACCTCCCGTTGTCGGGAAGGGTGTGTCATGGACGCTACAGGAGACCGAAGCAGC
The DNA here is from genome assembly GCA_964558455.1 of uncultured Verrucomicrobiota bacterium. Lineage (GTDB taxonomy): Bacteria > Verrucomicrobiota > Verrucomicrobiia > Limisphaerales > Palsa-1400 > DASRLE01. The sequence goes on from CAZLEE010000162.1 coordinate 10,292, forward strand.
GGTTAAAGGGCCTGTCGCTGCCGTGGTTCACGACGACGCGGGCACCAAGGCCATCAACACGCTGTTGAGCGGTTTGCAGGAAACCGAATTCACCACCGCCAACGTCAACGCCGCGCTCGCCCAATCCGACCCTGTCGAAAATTGGCGCGTCGGCGAAG
>CAZLEE010000163.1:0-10437 GCA_964558455.1 uncultured Verrucomicrobiota bacterium
ATACAAAAATGCTGATTTTATTGGTACTATTTTGAGTTTTCAAACAGGCTCTTAGACTCTCCGGGATACGACAATTCACCGCTATACCAGACTTTCCGCAACACCGGCTTGGGGCGAAGTGCTTTAGCCTGGAGCGACTGGGGCAGTTCAAGTAAAACCTTAAGACCGAAACCAGTGGTCCAAAACGGTGAGGTGATGGTTGGCTCTTCGTAAAGGACCGCCACCTTCCGGTGCCAGCCATTCTTCTGCAAAGGTACTCTGACAAGGAAACCCGAGTGCGGCCCAAGCGAACGGTACGAATGGCCTCCTTACGATAGAGGAGGCTGCTGCATCCAGTTCGACCAGCCACTTGGCGTTTCGTCGCTGAATTCACAATCCACCATGCAACTGATTCTTTCCGGGTGAAACAAGTTGCCCATGGCGATCGTGTTGGTGTTGCCTGGCTCGGACAAAAGATAGGTCTTGTTTGACGCGTTGGTGAGCCACAGATACGCCATATGATCAACATAAAGATCGTGATCGCTATATCTTTGGAATGAAAGCGAGACTCGATCATCATGCCCCCGCCTGCTGGCAAACAGGACACATATAACTGCAATTATGCCCAAAGACACGACAATGACCGCTGCTTTTAGCTTGGTTCTCATCGTCAACCGTTCTGCCTTCGGGTAATCATCGGGATTTCCCATTTGATCATGCCTTTCTTTCGATCCGACACCGCGAAGCTTGCTGCGCACGTCAAACCATTCTTCAACCATTGCCGATGCCCCAGAGCTTGTTCTGGGGAGCGTTTACTCTCTACCCACAGCCGGACTTTGACTCCCCTATTCACTATTGCAAGCTTTTTTCATTGCCTTTCACTTTTCCCTGCTATGGTGACCCCGGCCCCGGTTACATCATGACGCAGCGACCGGTCAAATTTTTCGTCGGATTTTCGCGGCGGTGGCCGTTTAATGAATAAATGCAACAAGTTATTGATCATTCACCGACCGATGCGGCACTTGTCGCCGAGTATTGCGTTCACCATTCCGAAGTTGCTTTTGCCCAACTGGTTGAGCGTTACATTCCCCTGGTTTATTCCTCGGCCGTGCGGCAAGTGGGCGATCCCCATCTGGCTGAGGATATAACACAGGCCGTCTTTATCATTCTGGCGCGCAAGGCCGGAAGCCTGGGAGAGAAGACCATCCTGCCCGGCTGGCTGTGCCGTGCGACCCGGTTTGCCGTATGTGACGCGTTGAAGGCCGAACACCGTCGTCAGCATCGCGAACAGCTTGCCTTTCAATCTGACGTTATGAATACCAACGATCTTTCGCGCCAGAGTGAATCCGAGGCCAATGCCTGGAAGGAAATAGCGCCGTTGCTGGACCAGGCCGTGGCGAAGCTCCCTGAAACCGATCGCAATGCCATCGTTCTTCGGTATTACGAGCAACGGTCGTTTGGGGACGTGGGCAGGGCACTGGGAATTGGCGAGGATGCCGCCCAGAAACGGGTATCCCGGGCGCTGGAAAAGTTGCGGGTCCAATTTGCCAGGCAGGGTGTGACCGTGATGGGCAGCGTCATTGGCGGCGCTATTTCAGCCAATGCGGTGAATGCGGCCCCGGATGCCTTGATGCATCTGCTGACGGGAATCGCCGCAGGGAAGGGGGCGGCGGCTGGCGGTTCAATTCTGACTTTAGTGAAAGGAACCATGAAAACATTGAGTTGGTTTAAACTTAAAATGGCCATCGGCATCGCCGGTGGCGTTGTATTGACAGGGGGCATCGCGACAATCGCCCTTTCGCAAGGCAGTCATCCGAACGGTTTGGCGGCCCGGGATATCATCAGTCAAAGCAAGAACGCTTATGCGGCGCTGACGAGCTATTCCGACACGGCCATCAACACGTCCACGATCCCTGGCAAGCCCGTCCAGAGCATCACGACGACATCAACGACAAAATTGCAGCGGCTGAACCTGTACCGGCTGGGGTGGAAGCAATCGCTCAACTCGGTTGCGATGAGCACGGGGGTCGCGTGGTCCGATGGAGCGGCGGATTACTGGGTCATGGGGCCGGTCGGCCAGGCGACGGAATCCAAGCCGGAAAAATCGAAGGACATGCAGGGGGCGATGATCGGTGCGACTGAGGCGTCGGGGGGGTGGCTGGCATCGGCCATTCCCGAACTGTTTTTCAACAAGAGTTGGGGTGGGGTCTTGAGTTCGGCTGAAATTTTCAAGCGACAGAAGGATGAGGCGGTGAATGGGTTCGATTGTTATGTTCTGACGGGAGTCATCAACAAGAAGGACCATGACACGGCCAAGTTGGAGTCGAGCGCAACGGTGTGGATTGGGAAGAAGGATAATTTGATCCACAAGACGCACGTGGTCATGAAGCCGATTGTGATGGCCACCACGCCGGAAGTCACCGATGAGCAGATCAAGAAGGTGCTGGAGATGCAGAACAAACCCGCGACGCCGGAGGCAATTGCCGAGTTGAGGCCGTTGATAGCGGAGACGGTGAAGCAGACTCAAAAGTTAATGGCTTCCGGCAGTATTGATTATGTGCAGACGCGGGATCAGATTGTGGTGAACGAAACCTATCCGGAAACGGACTTTGCCCGGTGAGAAATTGTTTAAAAACACCGCTTCCCAAGCCCTGCAAAACAAAAGGGTTTTCCCGACCTCAACATGGCCCTGAAAGGCTGCTTTTTGCCTTCCCTCTCCTTCCACTCATAAAAACTGTCGGCAGGAATCAAATAACGACGCTGCTTAAATGCTTCTCGAAATGCGGCTTTGGTTGTCAAAGTTTCAGAGCTGGCGTTGATCAAACTGTTCGGAGCTTGGCGACGCCAAAGCCGCCGCGTTCCTTTCGCCGGAGCAACTGCAAGCCCTCTCCACCTCGCAATCCAACATGATCGTGATGCAGAAAGGCATGGCGCCCATGATGCAAAAGATGCCCGGTAATACGCCAGCGTCTCCGTAATGAGAATTCAAGACATGAAATTTTTCAGGCAAGACAAAGTCATTACCGGGGCCGAAGAGATTGGTTGGGCAATGCTGTGGCTCGGCTGTGCCTTGCCGTGCTGCATGACTATCATCCTGCCAGGAGCTTCGACGTGGAGATTAGTGGTCGCCTTCCTGATGATCCTATGCGCGGGCCTCGCGCTTACCTTTGTCCCACGGGCAATAAAGAAGTATATCATCCAGCCGCACACAGATTCTGGCGCCTGCTGCCATGGTTCAAAATGCGTGCGCCTGGGGATTATCGTCAGTCTGGTCGTTGCGGTTGGCGGCAGTATTGAGATGATTCGCCTGATGCTGCCCCAAATAGCACACGCGATGCAGTACGAAATGAGCCACTCCAGCGTGACGAGCCATACCGTGGTGACCCTTGCAGACAAAGGTCTATTGTTCATGTTTGTAGTGCCGGGCGTGTTTTTGTACATGAGGGAGTCCGGCTTGATCAGTGAACACCGGTGGAAATGGCCCCTATTGGTTTTCATCGTGCTGGGGCCTATCGGGATCGACCTGATGTTTCCTCACTATTTTATGCTAATCATGCTATTCAATGGTCTTGTGTGGCTGGTATCCGGCGGGGTCACGCTTTATTTGTTCCTTCAGAAACCAAACCGCACATCCGGGAAGCCATGCGGAGTCCAATCAAAATGACGACAAAAGTTCAATACACTGCGCTGGTCAAACGGCTCAATCTCTTCCCGAAAGACGCGGGCAAGTTCTACAACATTATGAATAACTTTTCCCGTGTCGAGCAGTGCGTGCGCCGGGTTGAGCGTGGCGATGCAGTTGGGGAATATCAGGGTTCTGAGTCGGCACATCATAAGGAGGCACCGCTTGCGGTGCTGGAGCATCTACCAAGAAAATGATAGGCGAAGGAATTGGACGGCGAGGAGGCAATCGAACCCAGCCGGTTCAAATAATCATATTGATTCGCGGTGGTCATGCGCGTCGTGCTGTTGTGTTGAGGCGCGATTTGCCGCGCCAGCAACGAATTGGCAAGCCTCCAGCGCAACCCCGTCCGGGAACGGATTGCAAAGGGGGCGGATTGCGTTAGACTGCGGACATGTTTGGAGAATTAAACACATCGCTTTTGGTGGTCTTGGGTGGCGTAACCGTGGTTGTCGTGTTTTTGGTGTTGCGTAGTTTGTTTAACGAAGAGGCGAGGTTGCGGCGGCGGCGGGAACGGAATTACGGGCCGACTGTCTCGAAAGGCAAAGGCCCCATGGTCAAATTGGCGGTCAAGACGGACGAGCGGAAGGGGCAATAGTCCCCGCTCGTGATGAGCGCCGCAGCTTTCAGGGGCGTTGGAACGAACATGATTTTGACGCGGGCATTGACGATGGCGGTTGTGCTGTTGGTGGCGGCAGTCCAAGGCGCGGAACCGCCGGTGATTCCGGTGGGCTTGGATGCCTACCGGCATTGGGAAGATTGGCCGCTGCAACGGATCGGGGCGCGCGCCTACATGCGCAGCACGTATGATCGCGCAGGGGGCAATGAAGGGGCGGATGCGAGTCATTTTCTTTATCAGTTGGCGGATGACCGGAATGTGACGGTGGATGTGGCGGGGCGGGGAATTCTTTACTTTGCGCGCTATAATCACTGGCACGGCAGCCCGTGGCATTACGTGGTGGATGGACGGGATTACGTGGTGCGGGAAAGCAGTTCGGCGGACCCGGCGCATCCGGCGGCCCGGTCGGTGTTTCTGCCGGAAAATGTGTTTGCGCCGCCGCTGGCCATGACGTGGGCGGAGACGAAGGGGGCGGATTTATCGTGGGTGCCGATTGCCTTTACCAATTCGTTTCGCATGGATTACGAGCGGACGCATTATGGGACGGGCTACTACATTTACCAGCAATACGCGGACGGGGCGAGGCTTTCGCAACCGTTGAAAAGCTGGGACGAAGAAGCAGCGGCCCCGGATGTGTTGAAACTGCTCAACCGGGCCGGCACGGATCTGGCGCCGTCTCCGCGCGAGGGGATGAACGGGGTGTGGGGTTATAAGGGGACGGTTGCGCGCCTGGAACCAGAGCAGACCAAGCAGTTGCTTTTGATCGAGACCCATTTTCCGACGCGGTTGCGCAAGCTGGAATTTTCCGTGCCGCCGGAGCAGGCGGTTGCGTTTGGGCGCTCCTGGTTGCGCGTGACCTGGGACGGACGGAGCGCGGCGTCGATAGACGCGCCGGTGGCGTTGTTTTTTGGAGCGGGGACGCTTTACAATCGGGATGGCCGCCCGTATTTGGTGCGCGCGTTTCCGGTTTATATCCGGCAGGGGCCGACGAATGTGGATCTGGCCTGTTTTTTCCCAATGCCATTTTTCAAATCAGCCCGCGTGGAATTAATCGGGGCGGCCAATGAGACGGTCAGCAATGTGGACTGGCGGATCGTGAGCCAAAAGGGAGGCGCCGCGCCGGCGTCGTCGGGTTATTTTCATGCGACCTACCGGGATCATCCCGAGCCGGTGAAGGGGCAGGATTTGGTTTTGCTTGACACGAGGGAAGCGGAGGGAGGCGGGGATTGGTCGGGCAGTTTTGTCGGCACATCGTTGATTTTTTCGGATCGCGCCAAATTGAACACACTGGAAGGCGATCCGCGATTTTTCTTTGACGACAGCCAGACACCGCAGGGGCAGGGGACGGGGACGGAGGAATGGAGCGGCGGGGGGGATTATTGGGGCGGGGCCAACATGACCTTGCCGCTGGCGGGGCATCCGACCGGGGCGTCAAAAAGCGCCACGGCCTTGAACAGCGAGGACGAAATAGAATCGGCTTACCGGTTTCTGCTGGCGGATTTGATGCCGTTCGGGAAAAACGCGGTGATCCGGCTGGAACACGGCGGGGAAGATGAATCGACGGAACATTATCAAACGGTGACGTATTGGTATGGAGCGCCAGCGGCGTCCCTGGTGAAAACGGACGAATTGAAGGTGGGGGATCCGGTGAGCGAGGCGATACACGAGTACAATTCGCCGCAGGCATCGGAGCCATACGAACTGGTTTCGAGGTATGAATGGGGCGTGGACACGCTGGGCGGGCATGAGGTTTATCCGGCGAGCGCGGACAGGGGGTGCAAGACGACCGGCGTTTCGGAGTTTGTTTTGAAATTGGCCCGGAAAAATTACGGGGCGCTGTTGCGGCGCAAGCTGGACTACGGTTTTCCGAACCAAAGAGCGGAGGTGTGGGTGGCGGATGGCAGGGTTCCGGCGGAAAAGGCGAAGTGGGAGCCGGCGGGAACCTGGTATCTGGCCGGCGGGAATACGTGTGTCTATTCAAATCCGAAAGGCGAACTGGGCGCGACCCGGCATGTGGTGGAAACATCCAATCGCCGTTTCCGGGACGACGAATTTCTGGTGGGGCGGAAATTGACGCAGGGGCGGTCGTCAATCCGGGTGCGCGTCAAATTCGTGCCGGTGAATATTCCGCTCTTTCCGGGCCGGGCGCAGGATGAGCAGGCGTGGAGCGAGATGCGCTACGGCGCGTATTGTTTTGTCATGCCGAACTGGAATCCGTGAATTGGCTCACCAGCCATAATGCGCCATATTGGAGACATTAGTTGTAGATGGTGAGGGCCGGATCGGCGCGCGAGGGGGCCTGCCCCACCAGCGCAACGGCCAGGAGAGGAATGAGTCTCTTCATATGTCAGCTTCCTGCTATTTCGTCTTAAAGTCGTAGGTGCCGGAGCCGACTTCAAACATGACGCTTTTGCCGTTTTTGCCCAGGAATTTTACCCCTGGCGCTTTTTCCACTTTCCGGCCGCTTTCGGTGACAGCCGATTCATCAGCCGCAGGGAGGGAGACGGTGGCGGTGGTGTTGGCAGGGATGATCACCTTGAGGCGCAACCCCCGGCCGGTTTTTTTCCAATGCGTTTCAATCGGGCCGTGGATGCTGTCATAGGTGACATCGGCAAAGGTGAGTTTGTCGTCGGTTTGGGGCGCGATGATGATGTGTTTGTAGGCGGGTCCCTCGCTTTGGATGCCGCCGATGTTTTCAACCATCCATTGATAGACGGCGCCAAAGGAATAATGGGCGAAGGAATTCATGCCGGGATCCTGAAAGCCTTTTTCGGGGGTCCAGCCGTCCCAGCGTTCCCAGATGCTGGTGGCGCCATGCTTGATGGAGAATCCCCAGGACGGGAAGGTGTCGTTGTGGATCAGGCGATAAGCCACGTCGTCGCGGCCGATGCTGGCGAGGGCGAGCATGAGGCTTTTGGTGCCGATGAAGCCGGTCGAGAGATGCCAGTCGCGCTTTTCGATGTTTTCAACCAAGTGCGTCGCGGCTTGCTTTTGGCGGTCAGGGTCGAGCAGGTCGAAGGAGAGGGCCAGGACGTAATCGGTTTGGGTATTGCCCTCGATGCGACCGTCGTCTTTGACGTAGGCACGGTTGAAGGCGGTCTTGATGCGGTTGAAAAGGTCGTTGTACTTGGCGGCGTCGCCGGTTTTGCCGAGGGCGGCGGCGATGTTGGCCATGAGCTTGGTGGAATGGGCGAAGTAAGCCTCATAGATGACGGGCTTAGGCGTTTCGTCCTTGATGTCCAGCCAGTCGCCAAAGCAATGGAATTCCTTGGGGGGCAGGAGATCGGGGGTGGACCGGTTCTGGCAAAAATCAATGAAGCGGGCCATGGATTGGTAATGTTTTTCCAAAATGCGGGTGTCGCCATAGACGTAATAAATGTTCCAAGGGCAGATCACACCCGCGTCCGCCCAAGCGGGACCGCCGTCATTGCCGGCGATCTTGACCGGGGCGACCATGGGGAATTCCCCGTCCTGGCGCTGGCCGTCCTCGACGTCCACCAGCCACTTGGTGAAGAAAGCCTGCACATCTTCATGCAGCGTGGCGGTGCGGACATAAACCTGCGCGTCGCCCATCCAGCCCAGGCGCTCGTCGCGTTGCGGACAATCGGTGGGGATGTCGATGAAGTTGGCGCGTTGCGTCCAGTAAGTATTTTTGGCCAGACGATTGAGCATCGGGTCGGAACAGGCAAAATCACCCGCCTCCGCCGTGGCGCTGCTCAGGGCGATGCCGGTGATGAGGTCCTTGGACGGGCGGCTGGCCAGGCCTGTGACTTCGACGTATTGGAAGCCGTGAAAAGTGAAGCGCGGTTCCCAGGTTTCCGTGCCGTGGCCGCGGCAGATATAGGTGTCGGTGGAGATGGCGCCGCGAAGGTTGACGGTGTAAACGGAACCGTCCGGCATCAATCGTTCGGCGAAGCGCAGGGTGATTTTCCGCCCGGCCGGGCCGTTGACCTTCAACCGCGCCACGCCGGCAAAGTTCTGGCCCATATCAAATACATAGACGCCAGGGCGGACCTCGGTGATCGTCTTGGGCTTGATTTCCGCGAAAGCCCGCACAGGCGGGCCGGGATGGGCCTGAACCACCGGATTCATTTCCGCGCCGGTGACGACGGAGTCCCAGCCGCTGGCATTAAAGTCCGGCTCGCACCATTTTTGGACGAGGCGGGCGTCAAACGATTCGCCCATCAGAAAATCGGCGGAAGTGGCGGGGCCGGTCGAGGCTTTCCAATCCGGCCCGGTGGCGACGATGTCATGGGAGCCGTCGGCATAATCAACCTGCAACTGGGCGCGGAGTCTTGGGGTTTTGCCGTAATGGTCCCGAATCTGGCCCCAGCCGATGTAGCCGCTGTACCAACCATCAGCCAGAACCGCGCCCAAGGCATTGCGACCGTGATTGAGCAGTTTGGTCACGTCATAGGTACGGTAATGAACGCGCTTGGTGTAATCCGTCCAGCCGGGGGTGAAACGGTCCTCGCTGACCAGCCGGCCATTGAGGTGACAATCCGCCAGACCCAATGCTGTCACATATAAAGTTGCGCGTTCCACCGGCTTGGAAATATCGAAGCCAACCCGAAAATAGGAGGGGGGGGGCAACAGGAGCGGGGTGTATTTCAATTCGCCCCACGGCGCGCATCCGGCCGATCCGAGGACCTGGCAGGCCGGCCATTCGTTGGCGGCAATGGGCCGATTGTGCCAGTTGGCTCCGCCGTTGTCGGTGGCCCGCCATGATTCGTCCGTGACCAGGACGCAGGTGCGGCCGTCATCGGTGGTGACATTCAGTTGCGCGATCAAACCGGCCGGGCCGGTCTGGGCGTTTTCAACCTGGACCCGCACCATGTTGACGCCGGGGTTGAGCAGGGATTTGACATCGACGAGGCGGGCGACGCCCTTGTCGCTGCTGTGGGACATGGCCACGGCCTGCCCGTTCAAATCGAAGAAAACGCGCGAATCGGCGGCGACGAGCAATTCAGCCTTGGCGATTTTGGCATCAGCGGGAATTTTCAGCTCGCTCATGAACTGGCGGTTGCCTTTGGGAAAATCGGGGGATTTATCGCCGGCAAACCAAATCCATTTCGCGCCGGCAAACGGGGCCTTGACGGTTGCCGACTGCCGCATTTTGTCGTAACCAATCCATTGGGCGCTCCAATCATTCTGGTTGAGCAAACCCATCGACCACAAGGCGGGCGCGCTCCAGTCGGAGACGGCGCCGTTATTGTCCCAGACGCGCACTTTCCAATGGCAAACCTCGCCGGTAGTCAGCGGTTTTCCGCCGTAAACAATGGCCGTGGTGTCATCGCCCGCCACCCGTTTGCTGTCCCAGCAATCGCCCTTGTTTTGGGCCAGAATCGTCTCCGAGCTGGCCACCAGGATTTGGCAGGCCGACTGTGTTTCGGCGCGTTTTTTCGAGGTTACGACCCACGACAGCTGGGGCGCCGTTTCGTCGATGCCCAGCGGGTTGGCCCGGTATTCGCAACGGAGGCCGGAGGGATTCAGCGGCGCGACCATCGCCGGGCTGGAAGCAGCGGCCAGGACAGAAAGAGTCAATACTAACAACTGGAAGGGAGTTCTATTGCGCATAAATTATGGGAGGAATCTAGCCACGCTTGGCTGTTCCGCACAATCAAAACTTTTTGGGCGGCGGATCGTCAACGGGGGAGAATCGGATGCGAAAGATGAACTTTGCCCGCCGCCGGAGGACCGCAGGGGGGGCGCGAAAGAGAGAGGCGCAAGATTTCAGGGCAAGCCCCGTATAGGCAGGCAGAGCGCATCGGCATGGAGCGGAGGCGCTTGAGCATTAGATGTAAAATAAAAAATAGAACGCATGAAAAAATTATTCATTCCCACCCTGGCCGTTGTGTCAGCCTTGTTGCTTGCCACCGGATGTGAAGGCCCCACCGTAAAATTGGGAGGCGGATCCAAAACCGAGACCGTTGTTCAGAAACCGACGGCCGGCCAGCAGTTGCTTGACTTGAAGAAAGCCAAGGACGCCGGAGCCATCACGGACGCGGAATATCAGTGCCAAAGGGCAAAGGTGCTCGAAGGCAGGTAAGGCGGCTCCTTAATTGGCCGGGCCGCCGATGGGCAGGCTGGAGAGGGCGATCCTGGGATTGGTCTGGCTGAAATAATTGGCCGACCAGTCGTTGGGGAAAAGAATGAC
>CAZLEE010000164.1:0-10301 GCA_964558455.1 uncultured Verrucomicrobiota bacterium
GAGACGGCGCGGGCCTTTGGCACCAGTTGGGAATGCGTCTATCGCTCGGTTCAGTGGTTTGTGCAGTGGGGCTTGGCGCATCGGATATTGGAAGGGATCAGGGCCATCGGGATTGATGAAATCCACTGGGGCCGAGGCAAGGGGGCGGATGGTTTTCTGACCGTCATTTACCAGATTGACGGCCATTGTCGGCGTCTGTTGTGGGTCGGCAAAAAGCGCACCCAAGCCACCTTGCGTCGGGGTTTGGCGGCGCTGGGGCCGCAAGTCGTGGCGGGCCTGCGCTTTGTGTGCAGCGACATGTGGCGGCCTTACTTGAACGTCATCGCGGCCAAGATAGGCCATGCGCTGCACGTCCTGGACCGGTTCCACATCACTTCGCATTTGAACCAGGCCCTCGACCAGGTGAGGCGGGCCGAGAGCGGCCGCTTGCGGGCGGCGGGCCGGCCGCAAGCCGAGCGGCTCAAGAACATGCGCTGGAAACTGCTGCGGCGTTTCAGCCGGGTGCGCGGGCGAGCCCGCAGCCAACTGGGCCGGCTGCTGCGCGCCAAGCTGGAGACCGCGCGGGCCTGGGCCCTCAAAGACCACTTTGAACATTTCTGGACTTATAAATCCTGGAGGCACGCCCGCGCCTTTCTGGACTACTGGACCTGGCGCGCCTTGCGCAGCCGCCTCGAACCGATGAAGAAAGTCGCGCGCATGCTGCGCACCCACGAGCACTTGCTCTTGAACTGGTTCAAGGCCAAGGGCGAAATCTCCAGCGGTGTCGTCGAAGGCTTGAACAATAAAATCCGAGTGGTCACCAGACGATCCTATGGCTTCCGCACCTATGACGCGATGGAAATTGCCCTGTATCACACGCTAGGAAGGCTCCCCGAACCGGAAGAATTTACCCACAGATTCTGCTGACGAGGCCTTTTTGGAGGTTATTCCATGAATGAGCCGTCTAACAAAGCACTGGAGCCAACAGCCGGTAACGCTGCCAGTTCCGCTTCGCGGTTCACGGTTTTTGGTCGGCGGTGGCTCAGCTTTCTACGTTAGGCATCATCCGCGCGTTGCCGCCTCTCGCGGCGGCGGAGAGCGAGTAAAAGCACCTTCTGATTTCTGCCCGTTCCGCGACAGCGGACAGCTAAAACTGACACCGCGAAAAGCGGCGTTTTCACCATGCCTTCATTGCCCTGGTGGTGATGGCGGTGGATTCCATGTTGCGAATGGGAAACGGGGCGCAAGCTGGAATCCAGCGACTTCACGACCAGGCACTTGTCGGGGCGAAGCGTTCGCGTGTTGGCATTCGGCTTGGCCTTGGGGATTAGCAAGCCGGATGACGACACGGGAACGCGCAGCGGGGAATGCGTTTAAATAATTTTTTATTTTGGGGGTTGACCTTTTGATTCAAAGGAATATATTCAAAGGCGAATAATTAAATTTACTGTATGAAGTCAAAGAAAAAGAGCAGCAAAGGGAAGCGGCCGAAGAACGCATTCGTCCACTTCGGAATGAATTTGGGTCATGGCGAGATTCACTTCAAGGTGCCAAAAAAAGAAATTCCGAAGGGCGTCCCGAAGACCATGAAATATGGCGGGGAACTTCATAATCCGTGGCACGAGAATTCGGTTTTTTTCTGGTGTATGCATTGCGAGCGGACATATCGGCGGGGCGAGTGCCGGGAAATTGACGGGTTGCAATACTGTCCTTACGAGGGGTGTGACGGTGACACCTTCCTGGATGCCTGGTCGTGGGAATCGATCCGCGAGGCAAATCCTAGTTATCCGGTGATTCCTGAAGAGGGCAACGTGTATCCGATGTATCCAGAAAAAGAAAAAAGTGCAGAAGGCAAAAAATGACATCCTCAAAAGCCGTTCGTGGGTGGTGCTCCAATTGCGGCGCGCTTTCATATGCGGCGCGCCAGGGGGCAAAAACTGCTGGCCTGACGTGTCGGGTATGCGGAGACACGTTAAAGCCTTTGAGCGAATTGACGGAAGAAGAAAAGGCGATGGCTGATATGCAAGCATGGTTCGCAAAAGTGTGTCGCGACGATCTGAACGGGCCGTCGCCGATTGGTGCGGCGGAAGATCTGCGGTGTTCCCGGTCAATGATTGATCGGCTGGTTGAGCGAAGTGTTCTTGAAAAGAGCGAATTCTGCTTCAAAGATCGAAAGGTCGTCATCATTTCGCGTCGGTCTGTTGCGAAGGCAAAGGAAAACAGGTTGCGCACGGGGAACTGGACCGGGCATTCCGTGAGGCGTGGTTCGTGAAGGTTTTATGAGTAGTGAGGAAATGAACAAAGACGGCAACGGAATATTGCTCACAGTGGGCGAAGCGGCAGAAAAACTGCACGTAAGTTCGCGGACGGTGTGGCGGATGATTGCCGACGGGCAGTTGACGCCCTGCCGGTTCCGGCGTTGCACCCGGCTGTGGCTGGCGCAAGTTTTGAGCTATCTGAAAGGCAACGGAAGGATTGACGTATGATTTGCAATGTATTTAGACCCAAGCGCCGGATCAACGGGCGGCTGCACGTCGGGCGGCTGTATCGAGGCCGTTTCAAGTTGGATGGCGAATTCAAGGTGACGACGATTCCGCTGCAGACAACGGACAAGCAATTGGCCAACCAGAAGCTGCTGGCGGTGGTGCGCCAGCGCGAAAAGGAACTGGCCGGGCTGACGAGCCGGAAACCGTTGCGTGAGGCGGCACAGTCACCCCTGCTGGCCCACTTAAACGACTTTTTGGCCGACCTGCGGGCGCGGAAGCGTTCGGAAAGCCATGTTAAACATCTGGAAACACGCATCAAGCGGCTGTTTTTCGAGTGTCATTGGGAACACCTGCGCGATGTCAGTGCTGACTCGTTTCAAGATTGGCGGGCGAATCAAAAGGAATTTTCCCAAAAGACGCTGCACGAATACCAGAATGCCGCGTCCTCGCTGTTTGTGTGGATGGAACGCAACGACCGGCTGGAAAGCAACCCATTGCGCCGGGTCGGCAAGGTGGAGCGCAAGGGCTATGAAAAATTGAAACGACGCTCTTTCACGAATGAAGAAATGCGGCGGCTGGTGGCGGTGGCGGGGCTTTATGCGCTGGGTTATCTGGCGGCGGTGAATACGGGGTTGCGGCGCACGGAACTGGCTTCGGTGCAATGGGGTGACGTGCATTTGGACGCTGAGCGTCCGTTTATCCTGGTGCGGAGTTGCACCACTAAGAGCCGCAAGGCCGGGAAAATCTATTTGAAATCATATTTGGCGAGGATGGTCGCAGAAATCAAGCCGGCGTCGGGCGCGGCGGATGAACTGGTGTTTGCCGGTCGGATTGCTTCCATGCGGAAGATGCACGAGCATTTGAAGGCGGCAGGAATAACGGTTTACAACGAACAGGGCGACAAAGTGGATTTTCACGCGCTGCGGAAGACTTACAACACGAATTTGGAGTTGGTCGGGGCCTCGCTGCAAGTCCGGCAGGAATTGTTACGGCACAGTGATCCGAGATTGACGGCGGGCACTTACATGGACACGACGCGATTGGAGACCGCAAGTTTGATCGAGAAGCTGCCGGACTTCATGGGTGAAAAGGTGGATGACACACAATTAGGCACACACGCGCCAGTCGTCAGCGGTCCTGACGTGGCGCAAGCTGTCCCTGCGGATTGGGGTTCGGAAAGCTCTGAACACCCTGCAAACATTGATGAAAGTCACGACTTGACCTCGGCTGTCGCCGTCTGTCACGATGGCCCGTTAAGCGGTGTTTCGGGGTTCGAATCCCCCCCTCTCCGCCAAGTTTTGTGAAGCTCTCAATCAAAAGTGACTACGCCGCGCGAGCTGTTCTCTGGCTCGCGCAACATTATCCCCAAGGCGTGGCGCGGACGGTTGAGGAAATGGCTTCCGCCCAAGGCATCCCGCCCAATTATCTGGTGCAAATTCTGATCGAGCTGAAGTCCGCCCAGATTGTCAAAAGCCAGCGGGGCAAGGAGGGCGGCTATTTGCTGGCCCGGCCGCCGGGTCAGATCTCTTTTGGCGATGTGCTGCGCTGCATTCATGGGGAAATTTTTGATTCGCCCGCCTTGAACAGCCCGCAGACCCCGCCGGAGTTGCGTCAGGTCTGGCAGCAGTTGAGCCGATCTGTCAATCAAACTGCCGACAAAATCAATTTCCAGCAAATGGTCGATGCCAGTCTGGAAAAGGGCCGGATGTATTACATCTGACGGTCAGCGGATTCCCTTGCGAATGAATTCCACGGTGCGTGCGGTGGCGCCGAGGTTGGCCTGAACCACCTGCCGGGCGCGTCCGCCCAATTCGGCGCGGCGGTGTTCATCGGCCAGCAAATCCTCCAGAGCCGCTTCCAACCCGGCGGCGTCGCGCACCTGCACCACCGCCTTGGCGGCGAGAAAGGCGCGGGTGACGGCGGCGAAATTCTGCATGTTCGGGCCAAACACGACCGCCTTGCCCAAGGCGGCGGGTTCAATCGGGTTCTGGCCGCCTTCCGCAGTCAGGCTTTTGCCGACAAAGACGACGGTGGCCTGCTCGTAAAAAAACTTCAGTTCGCCGGTGCTGTTGAGCAGGAGACATTCGAGCTGGCCGGGGGGGACGGAGGTGGCGGCGGCAATATCGGTGCGGCAGATATACTTGACATTTTGCGCGTCCAATTCGCGCATGACTTCCTTGGCGCGCTCAAAATGGCGGGGGGCCAGGACCAGGAACAAAGCGGGAAAACGGCGGCGCAAGCGGAGAAGGATTCCGGCCAGGATCGCCTCTTCGCCGGCATGGGTGCTGCCAGCCACCCAGAGGAGGGACTGGCCGTTCACGCCAATCTGGCGAAGCAAGGCGGCGGCATCCAGTCCGCCGCGCGCGCCGGGTTGGGCGGCGTCAAATTTCAGATTTCCGCTCACCTGCACGGCTTCAGGGCGGAAGCCGAGATCAATCATGCGGTCGGCATCAGCGGATTCCTGGCAGCCGACGCCGGCAAAGCGGGCGAAGATGGGGCGGAAAAGGAACCCGAAGAAGTGGTAATTGCGGCGCGAATTTTCGGAGATGCGGGCGTTGATCAGAAACAAGGGGCAATGGGCCGCCTGGTTTTGCCAGAGGAAATTGGGCCACAATTCGGCCTCCACCAGCACGACGGCGCGGGGCCGGATGGCTCGCAGGGCGCGCCGGACCGAGCCAAAAAAGTCAGCGGGATAGTAAATGCGGAGGACATGAGGGGGCAGCAACCGCCGCAGTTCCGCCATGCCGGTCGAAGTGGTGGTGGAAACGAGAATCTGGCAGCCGGGAAGATGCGGTTCGAGGGCGCGGAGCAATTGGCAGCAGACGCCGGCCTCGCCGACGCTGACGGCGTGCAACCAGAACACGGGGCGTTGGGCGAGGGCGGCTTTTAATTGGGCGTCGTAGAATCCGAAACGCTGCCAGAAGCCGGGACGCCAGTTGCCGCGCCGCCACATTTTCAGGAAATAAAACGGCGCGCTCAGCCAAAAAAAGACGAAAAATAAAATGTTGTAACCTAATCGCATGACTCAGTGGAAAAAGACCAGTCGAAGGACTAATAGCAGAGGGAGGAGGATAGGCACAGCCCATTTTAAGAAATAAGCGACGAAGCCGGGGAGGCGGAGGCCGCGCCGTTCGGCGATGAGCTTGACCATGAGGTTGGGTCCGTTGCCGATGTAAGTCAGCGCGCCGAAATAGACGGTGGCGACGCTGAGGGCGGCCAGATAAGCCGAAGCGGTTTGGGCAATTCCAGGCAGGCTGGCGGCCGCGCCCCCGACGGAATGAACGAAGACGCCGGAAAGCGCGCCGGCGAACGCCAGATAAGCCGGGGCGCTGTCCAAAATGCCGGAGACGCCGCCGGCGCTCCAGTAAATGCGGGCCGGGGAAAGGGTTGTGCCGAGAACATCGCGGGCGTTGAATTGCAACCAGTCGAGGGCTGGCATCATGGTGGCGAAAATCGCAAAAAAGAGCGCCGCCATTTCGAACATCGGGGCGATGCGGAATTCGTTGTTGTCATATACTTTTTTACCGGCGGCCAAATAAGCGCCGGAGGCGGCCATGAGCATCAGGCCCTCGCGCAAATACAAGTGTTGGGGGACAAAAACAGCGGCGACAATAACGGCGAGAAAGGCGATGTTTCGCCAGCCGGCGCACGTCACGCGCGGGCGCGGGGCGGCGGGAACGGGCGCGTAACCGCGGCGGTCCAAAAGGTAAAATACGCCGAGCAACCAGGCCATGCTCAACAACCAGGGCGCCCAGCAGTGGCGCAAAACCCACCAAAACGGAACGCCTTTGAGAAATCCCAAAAGCAGCGGGGGATCGCCAATCGGGGTAAGACCACCCCCGATGTTGGCGACGATGAAAATGAAAAAGACAACATGGCGGGCGGAGGCGCGACCGGCATTAAAATGCAGCCACGGCCGGATCAGGAGCAGCGAGGCGCCAGTCGTGCCGAGGACATTGGCGAGCAAGCCGCCCAAGGCGAGGAAGATGACGTTTCGGACGGGGCTGCTTTGGCCGGCAACGGAGATTTCAATTCCACCGGAGACGACGTAGAGCGATCCAATCAGCACGATGAAGCTGAAATATTCCCGAGCGGTGTGATAAACGGTGTTTGAAGCGCCCGGCGGCAATAGCAGGAGGTAATAGATAATCGGGATCGCGGCAAAAACCAGGGCGAGCCTCCAGTAATGGCTCCGCCACCATTGCCCCAAAAGAGGCGCGCAGGCGATCAGGCCGAGCCAGAACAGGAACGGCAGGATCATGTATGGATTCGGGTGGCTCACGAAAGAAAAGGGGGCAGGATTAGGATTAGGATTAACGATTAGGATTAAGATTAGGAAACTGGTGGCGGAGAATCAGGCCGGATCGGGCTTCGGTTTGCTGATCGTTTTCGACGGCGATGACGCCGTTGACGAGGACTTGTTTGAAACCGGTGGCGTAATGATGGGGGTCGGTGTAGGTGGCGTTGTCCTGCACTTTGTCCGGGTCGAATACCACAAGGTCGGCGTAGTAACCGGGTCGAATGAGGCCGCGTTGGGCAAATGAAAAGGTGGCGGCGGGCAGGGAAGTCATTTTGCGAATGGCATCCTCGAGGGTAAGGACTTTGAGGTCGCGCACGTAGCGGGCCAGGACGCGGGCGTTGTTGCCGTAGCCCCGGGGGTGGGGAACACCCTGTCCGAACCGGCGCACCCCGCTGTCAGCCGCAATCATGGTGTTGGTGTGGCGCATGAAAACCTGGAGATCGGGTTCGCTCATGCCGTGGAACACGCCATCGGCGCCGCCGTGCAACTGGATGTCAAATATGGTTTCAATCTGGCTGTCAACCGAATCCGAGCCGAGGGTTTTTTTGGCGGCCTCGGCCAGGTTCAAGCCGTTGAGCGATTTGTCGCGGCGGTAGGAGGAGATGACGGCGTAGCTGAAATCGGGCGATTTGCGGCGGCGCAGGCTGGCTTTCATTTCGCTGATAAAGGCGGCTTTTTGTTTGGGGTCGGCGATGCGTTCGGAGAATTTTCCGCCTTCGAGGGCCTGGCTGGGGATAAGCTGGTCGATGCCGGTGCTGGAGGCGAGGTAGGCGTATTGATCCTGGGTGATGCGCAGGCCGCGGGCGCGGGCGTCTTCGATCAGGCCCAATATTTTTTCGGCGCGCCCCCAATTGGCGGGGCCGGAGAGCTTGATGTGGGAAACCTCGGCCGGCAGGTTGGCCTCGCGCGCGATGCGGAAAACTTCGTTGAGGGAATCGGTGATGTGATTGCCCTCGTCGCGCATGTGGCTGGTGTAAATGCCGCCGTGGGCGGAAACGACCTTGGCCAGTTCGATGATTTCCTCAGTCTTGGCAAAAGTGCCGGGCTGGTAAATCAATCCGGTGGAAAGGCCGACGGCCCCATCTTTCATGGCCTGTTCAACCATGGCTTTCATCGCCGCCATTTCCGCGACGTCTGGAACGCGGTCAAACGAGCCATGCATGGCGCGGCGGCGGACTGAGCCGTGACCGATGAGGGTGGCGATGTTGGGCGAGAATTTTTCCTTTTCCATTTGGAGGAAAAAATCACCCACGTCGATGACGGATGAGCCGCAATTGCCCAGCACAATGGTGGTGACGCCCATGCGCAGAAAATTTTCCGCCTGCGGCATGGACAGGACATCCTCGGCGTGGGTATGGACGTCGATGAAACCGGGGGCGACGACCAGCCCGTTGGCGTCAATTTCCCTGGCGGCGGTTCCGTCCACCTTGCCGACAGCGGCGATGCGACCGCCCTTGATGGCAACGTCGCCGGAAACGGCGGGAGCGCCGGTGCCGTCGATGATTTTTCCGTGGCGGATGACGAGGTCGTAATCCTGCCCCCAAGCGGCGAGCGCGCAGAGGAAGGACAAGGCAGCCAAGGTGTGCCGGATGAATTGGTATCGGATGAGAACCATACTCGGTGGGCACTGTGGCACAAAGCCGGATTCGCGGCAACAGGAACCGTCCCCCCTATAAAATTTCATATAAAATTCATAAAATTCCGCCTGCCTATTTGATATACAACATATTGATTGTAAAAATATTGCAACCCCAAAGGGGCGGAAACCCATTTTATGGATTTTATGGGGGGTAGTGCCGGGCGCGACTGGCTCAGGAGACGCCGGTTTGGCGGGAGGGACAAAAACAAACGTGGAAATTGGGAAAGTAGAAAGTAGAAATAGGTGGCTAACCTTTACGCCTTCGCATACACCGGCACGAGATAGGTTTCGTTGAAATCAAGGCCGGGGAGGTCGAGCTTGACTTCCAGTTCCCAGAAAACCGGCTTGTCCGCGCTCAGGTTGGTTGGCAGGGCGGACGGGGGCAGTTCGTAACGGAGTTCCGCCCTGTCGTTAAGTTGAAAATTACGCGGCTGCTCCAAAAACCATCTTGCGCTCCAAACCTCCTCGTGGACCAGCGTGACACTTTGATTTTTACCACAGCCCCGTCTCTCCATCCATTCCTCGACACAGCGGAGCGTGAACGTCCCCTTGTTCACCTGGCGGATTCCGCCAAAGGGGCGCCAGTGCAGAACGACGGGGTTGGGCAGACGGAAAGGAAAGGACGCGAACTCAATTCGCGAATGTCCGAACTTGAGCGCGCGCCCCAGTTGCCGTGCTGCCAGCCACCACATCACCAGATTGACGAGATCGAAAATACCAACGATGCCTCGGAGCACCCACGGCGAGTTGGCGCGGGATGCCCACCAGTTGAACATGGACAGAAAAACCGTCAGCGCCAGGGCGAAGGTAAACACCTGGGTCAGGCGGGTCCATTCCGACACTTCGAATCCGTCGGGATGCCACGGGTAATCGGCCAGCGCCGGTTCATTTGGGCGCAGGCGGGCAATCTCCACGCGGCGGCGATTGGCCGCAGATTGTCCCAAGGCCATGCTCCAAATCCAGACCCCGCCCAGCGCGAACATGATTCCGGCCATCGTCAACACCCAGTAAGGCGCATGCACTGAGGCGGGATTCACCTCCAAGACTTTCGTGCCCGCCAATATGATAGCGGCGCCTATGGCCACAAAAATGCCGCCAAAGACGAATCCGCCCCAAGTCGTCATTCCCATCTTGGTTCCACGCTTTTGGACGTTTCCTGACAATCGCCGTCGTCCGTCCGGCGAGATTTCGTAGCGGTCTGGGGTCATCGGCAGGCACGGTAATCTCCCGGTGATGGAAAGGAAAGAATCTTCCATACCAATCGCGTCATCTATTCTGCCCGATTTGAGAATACAGATGATCGGATGGGCTACCTGCTACCAGCTCATCAGGCAATTGAAAAAGGCCTTTGTTGAGGAGGGTGGCTTGCGCGAGCACATGACCCGCGCGCGTCTGGCGGAAAGGGCGCGGCAACGCCGGCCGATCAAGTTGCCGGGCAAATCCGCCCTGTCCGATTTCGGGTTGCGGGGGGTGGGGCATTATGCTAGCTTCTCGTCTATATGAGAAAATTACTCGCGTTTGCTGCGGCGTTCGTTTTCACGGCCAGCCTTTATGCGGCCGAAATTCCTACCATCACCATCGGCGACCTTAAGGAAGCCATGGCTGCCAAGAAAGTGGTTTTGCTCGATGCCAATGGCACGGACTCATGGCAACAGGGTCACATCCCCGGCGCCATCGACTTTTCCGCCAATAAGGAGAGTCTGGCCAGCGTTTTGCCCCAGGATAAGGACGCGTTGATTGTCGCTTATTGCGCCAATCCAAAATGCCCGGCTTATAAAAAAGCCGCCGCCGCCGCCAAGAAGCTTGGTTATACCAACATCAAGCATCTGACCGCTGGTATCCAGGGTTGGAAGGATGCGGGCGAGAAGACTGAGCCGGGTTCCAAGACCTGATCTGC
>CAZLEE010000165.1:0-10299 GCA_964558455.1 uncultured Verrucomicrobiota bacterium
TGGCAAACTGGAGATACCGTTCTATTGATACCCATTACAAACGTCGAAGAAGCTGCGGCGGTATAGACACTTTCAACGCGCCAGCCTTTGGGAAGGTCGGATTGGGTGACCTGACCGCCATGGCCTTGGCGCAGGCAGGCGTCCACGAACCAGGATTTAAACAGGCTCTGGGCCAGCGTCTCCAGCGTCTCGTTCATCCGCCGGTTCAACTCAATCTTGTCGTCCAGCGAACCCAACACCGAAGCAATGGCGCGTTGTTCGGGGAGCGGGGGAAGCGGGATTACGAACGACTCGATGTTGCCTTTTGTGATTGCTCGCCGAGAACCGCCCGCATTGAACGACTCGATGTAATCCTTGATGCGCGGATGAGTCAGATAGCTGAGGATAAAACCGGGAACGCATTTATCCCGGCGCGGGCGAATCAGCATGACGTGCTGGTTCACACAAGCCGGAAGCACGCGCTCTGGGACAAGGGTGGCACGTGCGAATGTAATGCCGTCGCCGGTGATATTAAGTAAAGCATCGCCAAGCTGAACTTCTGCACCTGAGAGTTCGCCAGCTTGTTTGTCTGAAATGAAAGCCAGGCCGGTCTCGTTGAAGCTGCGGTCAAAAATATTCTGGCTACGAATCAGGGCAAATTTCTCCCGGCTTGAAAGGTAGCTGCTGTCGCCACCTCTTGGAGTTGCGCCTGATTTAATCTTCTCGGTTATCTCCTTCAGTTGAACCACGCTCCAGTTTTTTGGCAACTTGCCCAATGGAGAAGGGTGCTGCTTGCTCACTTCCGGCCTCCTTTCCCGGCGGACGCCAGCGACTTCAAGGACTCCAGGGACGAAAAGGAGCGCGTCGTTTTGGCCGTTTTAGTGCTTGAAGTCATTACCATGATCCTTGTTTGGCGCGGGTGGCCAGGCGGGCGCGAGTCATGCGTTCGCGCAGGCCGCCTTCTTTGAGGAAATCCTGCTCCAAGCGGCGGAGTTGCTGGTCAAGCAGATAGTTGGTCTGGTGGATCAGGCAAATAATTATATTAGCCACCACTTCGGGCGGGCGGGTTTCAAGATAGGTCTTATAGGTCTCATACGACGCTTGGGACTGCGCGCCGAGCTTGCGCACAAACAAGGCCTCTCTGGAATTTTTGTCCCACAGAGGCGCGTTGCGCGCCCGGAGAAAGTCGCGGTAGTCTTCCAGCAATTCCTCCTGGCTGGCGCGGGCCACGTTGGTGAGCTTGAGTTCGGTTTCCTTGGACGTGCCGCCGGCCTGGCTGCCTTCGAGGATGTTTTGTTTGCCGGAACGGGCGGCCTGCACCATCTGGTCGCGGGTGCGGGAGAATTTGTCAATAAAACGGTCGCAGAAATAGAGCGTGGCCTGAAACACCACCAGCGCCTTTTGGTAGGAGAGCAGTTCCTGGTAGCCGCCATGCGGCGGGATGAAGCCTTCATGCGACGAATGGGACACAGGGGACGGATGGCTGGCATCGGTCGCGACAGCCTTATCTGTCACATTTTTCTTTCGCTCAGGCATGGGTCAAATTTTTCAAATTCTGGCGAATCGCCTTCTCCAGCTTTGCTGATTCCGCGAATTGTTCATCCAGCGTGGCCGTCAGCCGTTTCATTTTTTCCTCGAACGGCTCGTTGTCTTCTTCAATTTCTTCCGCACCGACGTATCGTCCCGGTGTGAGAATGTATCCGTGCGTGGCTATTTCCCCGGTCTTGGTGGATTTGCAAAAGCCGGCCACGTCTGCGTATTTGTCCGCGTCCTTGTCACCACGCCAGGCATGATAGCAGTTCGAAATTTTGCTGACGTCTTCGGCGGTCAGTTCGCGGTGGATGCGGTCAATGAGCGCGCCCATTTTCCGGGCATCAATGAAAAGCGTTTCGCCGCGACGGTCGCGGTGCTTGTGATTTTTTTTGTCGCGGGCCAGGAACCAGAGGCAGACGGGGATTTGCGTGGTGAAAAATAACTGGCCGGGTAGCGCAACCATGCAATCCACGAGGTCGGCCTCAACCAGGGCTTTGCGGATGTCGCCTTCGCTGCCGGTCTGCGTGGACATGGAACCATTCGCCATGACAAATCCCGCAATGCCTACGGGCGAGAGGTGATGAACGAAATGTTGAATCCAGGCGTAGTTGGCGTTGTTGACCGGCGGCATGCCGAATTTCCAGCGCACGTCCTGACGGAGATTTTCGCCGCCCCAATCGCTCATATTGAACGGCGGATTGGCGAGAATGAAATCGGCCTTGAGATCGGGATGCAAATCCTGCCGGAAACTGTCGGCGTTGCGCTGGCCGAGATTCGTATCAATGCCACGAATGGCGAGGTTCATTCGCGCCAGTCTCCAGGTGGTGAAGTTGGATTCCTGACCGTAAACGGCGATGTCGCCCACGCGTCCGCCGTGCTCCTCCACGAATTTTTCTGAAGACACGAACATGCCGCCAGAACCGCAGCAGGGATCGAACACGCGGCCCTTGTATGGCTCAAGCATCGAGACGAGCACTTTTACCACGCATTGCGGGGTGTAGAACTCGCCGCCGCCTTTGCCTTCCGCGCTGGCGAACTTGCCAAGAAAATATTCATAGACGCGGCCCAGAACGTCTTTGGACTTGGCCGCCGATTCGTTGAAACCGATATTGCTGATGATGTCCACCAGACCGCCGAGCCGGACTTTGTCGAGGCTGGGGCGGGCGTAATCGCGCGGCAGCACGCCTTTGAGCGTCGGATTCTCGCGTTCAATCGCGCCCATTGCGTCGTCAATGACTTTGCCAATCTCCGGCGACTTGGCTTTGGATTTGATCTTGTGCCAGCGGGCCTCAGGGGGAAGCCAGAAGACATTCGCGGCCATGTATTCGTCACGATTTTCGGCGGCTTCTTTGCGTTCCGGCTCCTCTTTTATGAACCATTCGCTCTTTGGATCGGAGAAACCGAAAAGAAGCTGTTCGCGTTTTTCCTCGAAGGCGTCAGAAATGTATTTGAGGAAGATGAGGCCGAGGCAGACGTGCTTGTATTCCGAGGCGTCCATGTACCCGCGCATTTTGTCAGCGGCAGCCCACAGTTGAGCCTCGAAGCCGAGCGCGCTGTTTGCGTTGCGGGGTGGTTTTGCGTAGCTGATTCCTGACATGGAATGATTTATAGCGAGCAGGGCGATGCGACACAAATGAAAACGCAGCCCATTCGCCCACGGCGGATTATCAGGCGCGCCTTTGACCAAGCCTGATTGCGGTTGAGAATCGGATTGGGGTTCGACTAAATCCGCTCTCTGCTTTCCCAATATCTGCTTTTCCCCCGTTTTATTGCAGCGTCAATTCCTTGCTTTCACCTTTCCACTCCACCACGACTTTGGCCCGGTCGATTTTTAGAACCCTCATTCCATTAACCGATTCCCCCTCTTCGCAACTTTTGCCATTCAGAATGACGGAGGGATGTGACGAATAAAAAATGCCTTGAAGCTTTGGTTCGTCGGCCGTCCGCCGCACCGGCTCAACCGGAAAACCCGCCGTCGCATGACCGGGCGGCAGCGCACCCGATTTTGCCGCGACAATGGTTTTGTTGTTCTCTGTTCCGCCGGGAGCCGCCAACGTGAGCAGCGGCGTCTTCGATATACCTCCGTTCAACCCGGCAATCAACGCGGCTGGACCGCCGGGGCGGTATCCCCTTTGTTTCCAAACCACCGCCCCGTCCGGCGCCACCGCCACCAGAGTGGGATACCCATCCACCCCGAACTTTCCCTTCAACTCATTATTCGCCTGCTTCAACTGCGCGCTCTGCGGCGTCGATCTGGGAAAATCGACTTTGACCAGCACCAGATTCTTGCCCGCAAAATCAAGGAATGCGGCCTGGGACAACGTTTCCGCGTCCAGTTTTTTGCACCAGCCGCACCAATCCGAACCGGTAAAATCGAGCAGAACCAATTTATTTTCGCGCAGGGCCTGATCCGCCGCCTGGGGAAAACTGGTGTGCCACTGGGAATCATCCGCCAAAACCGGGCTGGCGATCCACCCCGCAAGAAGGACGCACATGAACTTATTCATAAAACATCGCCCGGCGGTCTCCTGCTCAACGAGACCCGGGCGATGTACCATCGGCAGAAAATCCCCCCGGCTTGACTGGGTTTCCCCATTTTAGCCTTTGGCCTTTCCTTTCCCCTCCAAGCCGGTTACTGTGCCGGTTCCTATGGCTCAAATTAAACCGTTTGCCGCCCTGCGCCCGAAGCCTGAATGGGCGGCGACCATTTGTGAACTGCCCTACGACGTCATGTCCTCCGCCGAAGCGCGCGACATCGCCGCCGGCAACCCGCGCAGTTTCCTGCATGTCAGCAAGCCGGAAATCGACCTCCCTGCATCCGTGGATGTTCATGACCCGCAGGTCTATGCCAAGGGCCGGGAAAATCTTGACCGGCTGATCGCCGAAGGCGCCCTCCGCCAGGACGACAAACCCTGCTTCTATTTCTACCGGCAAATCATGGCCCAACATTCCCAGACGGGGCTGGTCGCGGCGGCCAGTTGCGCGGATTACCGCAACGACATCATCAAGAAGCACGAGTTCACCCGCCCCGACAAGGAAGACGACCGCGTCCGGCACATCGAAGCTTTGAACTCGCAAACCGGCCCCGTTTTTCTCCTCCATCGCGCTGTTGCGGAGATGGACGAATGCGCCGCCCGGCACACCGCTGGAACGCCGGACACCGATTTCACCGCCAAGGACGGCATCCGCCATACCTCATGGACGGTGCGCAAGCCGGCGGACGTCAAGCGGATCAAAAACATATTCAAAAACATTCCGTGCCTTTACATCGCCGACGGCCATCATCGCTGCGCCGCAGCCTCGCGCGTGGACCTGGCCCGCAGCGGTTCGGGGGATAGCGCCTCCTTTTTAAGCGTCATCTTTCCGCACAACCAGATGCAAATCCTGCCTTACCACCGGGTGCTGAAGGATTTGCACGGACTGACACCGGCCCGGTTGCTGGAAAGGCTGGAAACTGTTTTCATCATCACGCCCGGCGGCGCGCCCCAACCGTCCGCTCCCAATGAGTTCGGCTTTTACCTCAACGGCGCGTGGCGCGGACTGCGCTTCCGTCCCGAAATCAGCGCGGCGGGCGCGGCCATTGACCGGCTTGATGTTTCGCTCTTGCAAAAGCATGTTCTCGCCCCCATTTTTGGCGTCGATGATCCACGCACCAGCAAAAACATTCAATTTGTCGGCGGCATACGCGGCACGCCGGAACTGGAAAAACTGGTCAACAGCAAGGAATATGCCTGCGCTTTTTCAATGTTCCCGACCGGGATTGAAGACCTGATGGCCATTGCCGACTCCGGCGGCGTCATGCCTCCGAAGAGCACCTGGTTTGAACCGAAATTGCGTGATGCCATGTTTTGCCACATGCTTTGATCAATGCATATTGAACCCGGCAACGGCCGGCCCGGACAGCCGATGCCGGAAAGTTTTATACAAAACAGCCCTGGCAGGCGTCTATCCGGTGAAAGCGCAAATAACTGTCTGTAACAATGAATTCTAAATCAAACCCAGCCGAAAGGCGGCCGGATAAGACACCCGCCGCCAAACCGGCCGCACTCCCCGTCAACACCGGTCCCGTCCCGCCCCTTTTCCGGCGCGTCGATTGGTTCACCCTGGCGTTTACCTTCGCCGTCATTTGGACCATCTATTTCCTGACGCTGGCGCCCCAAGTGACGCTGGAGGATTCAGGTGAATTAACCACCGCCTCGTATTGGGCCGGCATCCCCCACCCGCCGGGCTATCCGTTCTGGACCATTTACACCTGGCTATGGACCACACTAATCCCGTTCGGTAACATTGCCTGGCGCGTCGCCTTGGCGGAAGCATCCACCGCCGCCATGGCTTGCGGTGTGCTGGCCTTCATGGTGTCGCGCGGCAGCAGCATGCTCATGGAGGGCATAGAGGAACTCAAGGGCATGACCGGCAAATGGGAACAAGCCATTTGCATGGTTTCCGGCGTCACGGCCGGCTTGTTGATGGGCTTGGGAACAAATTTGTGGAAGGAGTCGGTGGCCATCAATCGCATTTCGCCTTTTGGCGTCCCTTGGTTGATGCTGGTACTCCTTTGCCTGATGCGCTGGATCTACGCGCCCCATCAGCGGCGCTACCTCTACACCGCCATGTTTTTCTTCGGGATTTGCACCACCATCCACCAAACCCTGCTCCTGGCCGCTCTCGGCATTGAAATCGGCATCACCGTCTGCCAGCCGCGCCTTGGCCGCGACCTTTTCCTGATCAACAGCCTCGCCTGGATCGGCGGGCTGATTGCCAAAAGCGCCCACCTTCTGCCGCAGTTGGAGTCGGCCAATCCCATGATCATGACGATCTTCAACGCCGTCGGTTTTGTCTCCCTTGCCGTCTGCGTCTGGCTGACGATCAAAACCGCCCGCATCGGCACGGAATGGAAGGCGGCGATTTTCATGGGGCTGCTGTTCCTGGCCGGCGCTTCGTTTTATTTTTACGAACCGCTGGCGGGAATGACCAATCCGCCCATGGAATGGGGCTATCCGCGCACCGTGGCCGGTTTCTTCGAGGCGCTCAGTCGCGGCCAGTACAACAAGGTTGACCCCACCGACATCTTTCGCAATCCCGCGCGCTTTATCACCGAGTTGAAAATGCTGGTCAACGGCGTGGCCGACGCCTTCAACTGGGTTTACATGTTCTTCGCGCTTTTGCCGCTCCTGTTCATTTTCAAGATGCAAAATCGCGAGCGCGCCTGGATCGCGCTGGTGGCCGGAACTTATCCTTTCCTCGGCGTCCTCTTGAGCATCTGCCTCAGCCCCACCCCCGACCGGCAATCGGCCGACTTGGTCAAGGTCTTCTTCATCGCCTCCCACGCCCTGGTCGCGATCATGATCGGTTACGGTCTGGCCCTGACCGCCGCCTACATGGCGACAAATTACCAAAAGTTCCGGCGCTGGGGCCTGATCGGCGCGATCGCGGTGGCGTTGCCGCTGGCGCTCTACAATCTCAAGGACGCCACCGGAAAACATTACTTTGGACTCGACGGCGAAGTGCCTTGGAGCGACCTGTGGCATTGGATTGTTCAGGCCTTTGCCAAAAACCAATATGGCCTGCCCATCTTTGCCAACTTGATCCTGGTGGCCAGCGCCCTCCTCTTCATCGCCGGGCTGGTCTTGTACCGGAAACGCGCCCCCTTATTCATCGCCATGGCGCTCTTTGCCACCATGCCGCTTTATTCGGGTTTGACCCATTGGTTCCACAGTGAACAGCGCAACCATTGGTTCGGCTACTGGTTCGGTCACGACATGTTCACCCCCCCGTTCATCGGCGCCGACGGACAGATCACCTACGATGCCAAACAACGCGACGACGCCGCCAAGGGGCCGCAGGGAACCATGGTTTATCCCGAAATGGCGAGGGACGCCGTCCTGTTTGGCGGCACGGACCCCGGCCGCTTTTGCCCGACCTACATCATTTTCTGCGAGAGCTTCATCCCGCATCGCTGCCAGCCGGAGCAAGACCGGAATTTCGACCGCCGTGATGTCTATATCATCACCCAAAACGCCCTCGCCGACCCGGTCTATCTGGATTACATCCGCGCTCAATTCAATCGCAGCGAGCAGATTGATCCGCCCTTTTTCCAAAATCTATTGCCGGGCGCATTCCCTTCCATATTCCACCACTCCACCCGCGCGGTCGCATTCCTGGACAACATGTTTTCGGCCATCGGCGCCAAGGTGGAATTCCGCCGTCGCGCCGGCTCGTCCTGGTTCAAGCCGGATCAATTCACCAATGTGAAGGACCTTGCCGCCCGCCTGCGCGCCCGCCAGGATAATTTGTCCCAATACCTTGATGAAAAATTAAGCAAAAAAACACTGGCCCTCCTCAATGGATCGCCCGATGAAAACGCCTTGCGCCACGCCCTGGCCGAAGACTTCAATGGCATCCTCGCCCACGGTTCGATTTATGACCCCGCACGCTTTCAAGGAGTCACACTGCCGCCCCTGATCGTCGATGCCCAAAGCCGGTCCAACATCCCCGCCACCGTCATTCGCCTGAATCGACGCATGTTGGAGGAAGCCTATCCGCAGGACATCCTCAAAAGTCTGGGCGGCGTCTATCCCGACACCGAGATCACCACCCCCACGCGCGAGGACTCCGAGAGTTGCATCAATGATTATTACCAAGACGCGGGCCGAAGGGCCCAGCACGACGCCCAGTTCCCCAACGAACCCCGCCAAGTCAGAGCCGGGGAGGAAGTCAAGATCGTCAATGGCCGCATTGAAATATCGGGGGGGCAAGGCACCGTCATGAACATCAACGGCCTGCTCGCCAAGGTGATTTTTGACAAGAATCCCGGCCACGAATTCTACGTGGAGGAAAGTTTTCCGCTCGACTGGATGTACCCGTATTTGACCCCCTTCAGCGTCATCATGAAGGTCAACCGCCAGCCCGTGCCGGAAATCACCAAGGAAATAATCGACAAAGATCACGCCTTTTGGACCGCGTTTTCACGGCGGACCATCGGCTCCTGGATCACCTACGACACCAGTGTCAAACAAATCTGCGACTGGGCGGAAAATGTCTATCTCCGCCATGATTTCACCGGCTTCACCGGCGATCTGAAGTTCGTGCGCGATGACGACGCCCAGAAAGCCTTCGCCAAAATGCGCAGCGCGATCGGCGCCAGCGTTTACCTCTGGCACGCCCGCAATCCCCGCAACCCGGCCGAACAGGCCCGCGCCGCCAAAGAGGCCGAATTCGCCCTCAAGCAATCATTCGCCTATTGCCCCTACAGTCCCGACACGATAGTCCACCTGATCAATATCTTCCTCGGCACCGGCCGGGTTGATGATGCCCTATTGATTCTCAAGACCTGCCACAAACTCGATCCTTACAACGGCCAGATCGAGGATTGGGTCGAGCAACTGGAGCGCAGCAAGGCCGGGGCCACCGGAGCCGCCGGGGAAAACAGCAACCCGGTCAGGCAAATCTTCGCCCAAATTCAGGGCGCCCTCGCGACCAAACAAACCAACGCCGCCCGGCAAATGCTCGACCGGCTCCTAAGCCTTCCCTCCATCGACCCGAACGCCCTGGTCGGCGTGGCCGCCGGTTATTTGCAGGTCGGCGACATGGACAAGGCGGAACAGGTCTTTATCAGGATTACAAAAATGATGCCGGAATCGTCCGAAGGCTGGTATAACCTCGCCCTCGTCCAGGCCAACCGGGGTGAATCCGCCGCGGCGGTGGCTTCACTCAAAAAAGCCGTCGCCCTTTACCCGGCCGACCTCAAACAAAAGCCGCAAATAGCCGATCTTCCAAAAAAACTTTTCCAAGACCCCGGTTTGGCCGGATTGCGCCTGACATCCGAATTTAAAGCCGCCTTCCCGGCCAGTCCTTAACCACAACACGCTCTTGGTTTATGCCAACGCCAACGGACCGATTGCAACGAAGTTTGAAAGTCGTGTTATTGGGCATGGCGGTCAACATCGCCTTCACGGTGGCCAAGTTCACCGCCGGCATCCTCGGCCATTCCCACGCCCTGACCGCCGATGCCGTTGAATCATCCGCCGACATTCTCAGCTCCATCATCGTCTGGCGCGGCATTATCATCGCGTCCGAACCGGCCGATCCCGAACATCCCTACGGTCACGGCAAGGCCGAACCGCTGGCGGCCGCGTTCGTTGCCATCATGTTGTTGCTGGCCGCCATCGGCATCATTGTCCGCTCGGCCGAGGGCCTTTTTGGAAAGGCCCCCGGAAAACCGGCGGCCTTTACCCTCATTGTTTTGGTCATCGTCATCCTGATCAAGGAACTCCTTTTCCGCCTCGTTTCACGCGAAGCCGGCCTGCTCCATAATATCGCCCTCGCCAGCGACGCCTGGCATCACCGTTCCGACGCCATCACCTCGCTCGCCGCCGGCGTGGGCATCGCCGCCACCCTCTTTGGCGGACCTCTATTCGCGCACGCTGATGACGCCGCCGCCGTCGTGGCCGGAGGCATTATCGCCTGGAACGGCTGGCGCCTGCTCCGGCCCGCCCTCAACGAACTGATGGACGCCGCCCCCGCCGTGTCCCTGATTTGCGACATCCAGAACGCCGCCGGCACCGTCCCCGGCGTCAATGCGGTCGAGAAATGCAACGTGCGCAAGATGGGGTTTCAATATTTTGTTGACATGCATGTGGAGGTCAATCCCCTCATCACAGTGCAGGCCGGACACCAGATCGCCCATCAGGTCAAGGACACGGTGCGTGAAGCCGTCCCGGCGGTTTGCGATGTGCTCGTGCATGTCGAGCCGGACCGAAAAATCCATACCAATTAGGAAGCCGTCCC
>CAZLEE010000166.1:0-7392 GCA_964558455.1 uncultured Verrucomicrobiota bacterium
GGCGGGCAGCACCACGGCGGGCAGCGCGAACGGCAACGGCACTGCGGCGTCGTTCGACGATCCCTGGGGCGTGGCGGTGGACAGCGCGGGCAACGTCTATGTGGCGGATAATGCCAACAACATGATTCGGAAGATTGACACCGCCCAAAACGTGACAACGTGGGCGGGCAGCACCACGGCGGGCAGCGCGAACGGCAACGGCACTGCGGCGTCGTTCCACAACCCCTACGGCGTGGCGGTGGACAGCACGGGCAACGTCTATGTGGCGGATTACTACAACGACACGATTCGGGAGATCGACACCGCCCAAAACGTGACGACCCTGGCGGGCACCGCCGCCGTGAAGGGCAGCGCGAACGGCAACGGCACTGCGGCGTCGTTCTTCGCCCCCAGCAGTGTGGCGGTGGACAGCGCGGACAACGTCTATGTGGCGGATGCAGGCAACCAGATGATTCGCAAGATCGACAACGCCGGAAACGTGACGACGTGGGCGGGCACCGCCGACGTGGGGGGCAACGCGAACGGCAACGGCACCGCGGCGTCGTTCCGCGGTCCCTACGGCGTGGCGGTGGACAGCACAGGCAACATCTATGTGGCGGATACAGGCAACCAGTTGATTCGGGAGACCGACAACGCCCAAAACGTGACGACCCTGGCGGGTACCAGACTCGCGACGGGCAGCGAGAACGGCAACAGCACCGCCACCGCAGCGATGTTCAACAATCCGCGGGGCGTGGGGGTGGACAGCGCGGGCAACACCTATGTGGGAGATACAGTTAACGACCTGATTCGCAAGATCGACACCGCCGGAAACGTGACGACGTGGGCGGGCGCCGTCGGTATACCGGGCCACGCGAACGGCAACGGCACCTCGTCGACGTTCCTCGCCCCCTACGGCGTGGCGGCGGACAGCGCGGGCAACGTCTATGTGGCGGATGCGGGCAACGACATGATTCGCAAGATCGACACCAACCAAAACGTGACGACATGGGCGGGCAGCCCCGGGGTAGGCACCGCGAACGGCAACGGCACCGCAGCGAAGTTCCACAACCCCTACAGCGTGGCGGTGGACAGCGCGGGCAACGTCTATGTGGCGGATGAACTCAACTACGAGATTCGCAAGATCGACACCAACCAAAACGTGACGACATGGGCAGGCTCCGGCACGGCGGGTTACGCGAACGGCAACGGCACTGCGGCGTCGTTCAACAACCCCTATGCCGTGGCGGTGGACAGCGCAGGCAACGTCTATGTGGCGGATAATGCCAACAACATGATTCGGAAGATTGACACCGCCCAAAACGTGACGACGTGGGCGGGCAGCACCACAGCAGGCCACGCAGACGGCAACGGCACTGCGGCGACGCTCAACGGTCCCACCGGCGTGGCGGTGGACAGTGCGGGCAATGTCTATGTGGCGGATCACAACAACGACCTGATTCGGAAGATCGACACCGCTCAAAACGTGACGACCATGGCGGGCGTCGCTCTCACGCCGGGCACCGCGAACGGCGTCGAGAACGCGGCGACCTTCTACGCGCCCTTTGCCATGGCAGTGGACAGCGCGGGCAACGTCTATGTGTGTGATAATGGCAACGCCCGCATTACCAAAGGGATGGCGTCGCCCGCGTTCTCCGGTTTGACCGCCAGCCAGTCCGTCACCTACGGAACAACCGCCATAACTCTGACCGGCACGGTAAGCGCCACCGGATCGACAACTGTTTATCCGGCCAGCGGGGAGACAATCAAGGTCATCATCAACGGGAATGTGCAGACAACCACAACCAGCGGCTCCAGCGGTGGTTTTTCCATCACTTACAATCCCTCAACGATACCTCCCTCAGCCGGCGCCTACACCATCATCTATTCATATGCCGGCGATGCCTCGTTGTATTTAACAAACGACACCAGCACCACCCTGACGGTGAACCAGGCCACTTCGGGCGTGACGGTCTGGCCGACGGCCAGTGCGATCACCTACGGACAGACGCTAGCTTCGTCCACCTTGAGCGGCGGGACGGCGACACCGGCGGGCAACTTCACCTTCACCGCCTCCTCCACGGCACCCGCCGCCGGGACGGCCTCGCAGAGCGTGACCTACACCCCGACTAACCCCGACTACAGCGCTACCGTCGGCACCGTGAACGTCACGGTGCATCCGGCGTCACTCATAGAGACGGCCAACAACCAGGTTGTTTCCTATGGCACGTTGCCCGCCACTCCCGACATACAATACACCACCACTCCCTCCATCTTGCCAAACGGCGAAACGATTGGGATGGTGGCCTTGTCGGTCAGCGGCGGCATCGGCAGCCCGGCGTCGGTGAATACGATAAATGAGCCAGTGTCCGGCACGCCCTACAAAATCAACATCACCCCCGGCTCGGAAACGGGCGGGACCTTCAATCCGGCCAACTACACCATCAGCTACGTCGCCGGCAGCCTGACCGTGAACCCGCTGCCAGTGACATTGACGGGCAGTGTGCCTTATAGCGGGAATGCAACTGCGCCGGCGTCGGTCTTGTCGGTGGCGAATGCGGTCCCC
Source organism: uncultured Verrucomicrobiota bacterium (assembly GCA_964558455.1). GTDB lineage: Bacteria > Verrucomicrobiota > Verrucomicrobiia > Limisphaerales > Palsa-1400 > DASRLE01. Next base: position 2,546 of record CAZLEE010000166.1, read on the forward strand.
GGCGACGTGGTGCGCTTGGCTTCGGGCAACGCCATCCTGGCAGGCGCAACCATCGGACCGGAGACGATAATATCGGTCGGAACGCTGGCGCTGGGCGGCGCGGCGGCGGGCAACTACACCCTCAGCGGGGCGAGCGGTTCGGTGACGGTGATTCCGGCCTTGGTGCCGTTCTCGATCACAAGTGCGTCCATTGTTGGAGGCAGCCTCTATGTGTCCTGGCAGTCCGGGCCTGGCACCAATTACACTGTGTTGACCAACGCCAACCTGAAGAATGAAGGACCAGGAACATGGATGGCCACAGGCACCATTACTGCGACCGGCACAAACACAGGCTTCACCTTGCCGTCAAGCATCGCCGGAACCAGCAATGGCTTCGTGTTGATCAAGCAGAACTCGAACTGACGGTTGCTGAATGTTGATACAAGAGAGACCGGGTTCGCCCGGTCTCTCCCTTGATCCTTAATTCAAACAATTATTTATAAGGCCAACTATGTCGATGACCATGCAAAGAGACTGCTCATTTGTTGAAAGGGCTTCCCGGCGGCAGCGTTCACCGGAAGGCTTCACCTTGATCGAGCTTCTGGTAGTGATTGCGATCATCGCCATCCTGGCGGCGATGCTCCTGCCCGCATTGGCAAAAGCCAAGGCGCAGGCCATGGCGACAAGCTGCCTCAGCAATCAGAAGGAGCTTTTGATCGCCACGAAAATGTACGCGGATGATAACCAGGGCCAGTTGACGCCGTTGTGGCGGCAATCGGGCAATCCGGATGAAGACCCATATACCTACGATCCGGGCACGTTCATCATCCAGAATGGCACCGCTCTCTTCTGGGAGGACGCTTTGCGTTTGGGAGGTTATGCCAAAAATCACCGTGTGTTTGATTGCCCTTCAATGACATTCTTGGCAGCCTTGGCGGTCGGTGGATCGGTCAGCACCAACGACTCTTTGGGTATCGGCATGAATTATCCGGAATTCGGTGTCACCGTGTTTTCCGCAGACGTGCCGCCCACAATGGTCAAAGAAAGCTGGGTCACCCAACCGTCCACCGCAATTATTTATGCGGATGGCGGCGCCGTGACTCTAGCCACGGCAAACCTGCCGGCCGACCAATGGGTTGCCGACGTTGAGTATGATGCCTCCGCGATGCAATACTCTGGCGGGGGCGTGAGCTATTTCCGGGATCCGAGCGACGCCGAAGGTTTTGCGAGTGGCGATTCGCGTTCACTGCCCCGGCACAACAAACGTTGCAATTTTGGATTTTTTGACGGCCGGGCCCAGTTGTTAATGAACAGCCAGGCTGGCTACACCTTTCCCCGCACCAACACGGCCGCTTGGTGGGCCAGGAGTCATAGCGCGGGCGACGTGGTTCAATGAACCGCCGCCCTCAGACCCGGCCGCTTGGTGGACCCGGAGTCATAACCAGGCCATGGAAATGGCACGATTTTGAACATTTGAATTTCGCACGATTTATGAATATGAGAAGCTGGCTGATGTGTGTCGCGATCATGGTTCCATTGCTGATTGCGGGTTGCGGCAAAACTCCCTCGTCAAAGAAGACTGTGACGATTGAAGAATTAAACCGGGTGTTGAGGCTGGCCAGCATATCACCCGGTGGCGTTCCCCAAAGCATTGACGGTCTGACAAATTTTCCGGCCTTCAAAGGCCGGCAATTTCCAGTCCCGCCCGACGGAAAGAAGTTCATCATCGATCCTGCCAGCTACCAAGTCATAATGGTGGATAATAAAGATGTCCCTGCACGGTGATATGCGATCATGCGGGACCTGTTTACAGGCAAGGCAAAGTGGCTGTGGCGCGCCGATTACGGCATGAGAAGTGGAATCGGCTGGCGTCCATCCTGGCGGTAAATCTGAAATCCGTCAGGCGCGTATGACAACGAATTCTTTCCGGGCAGCATTGATGCGGTGGACGCATGTGACCATGCGCTCTCAGCTTCGGCCAGTCAATAACCGGCAGAGCTGGAGGATTTGTTTGGCATTAGGCGGCCCGAACACGCCTCGTTGGGCTGTTTGTTAGCCGCTAAAAACCTCGAATATCCCTATTTTCGGCGGAACTGAAGCCACCAACAGGCGTTGGCTCCAGCGCGTCAATGTGGTGGTTCAGAAATATGGAATGAGCTGCCTGCTTGGTAGAATTTCATTTCAAATTGAAGTTGCCCGGCCACGTCGGTGTTGGATTGCTCCTCGGCCAAGTGCAAGGCAAGTTGTGCCGTTTCAACCGCTTCGGAAAGCCGCCCAGCCTCGGCGAAGGCGGCGGCGAGTGTGCCAAGAATAACCGGGTTTTTCCCGTGGGCCATTTCGTTGGCCTGTCGGGCTAGTTGCATCGCTTTGTCACCATTGCGCAGCGATGCCTGCGGGCAAGTGGCTAGGAGCCAGGCCAGATCATTTTGGACTTCCACGTCGGCTGGTTCGATTTGCAGCGCCATTTGGTATTGGGCGATTGCTTCCTCCGCTCTGCCCTTTTGCAAAAGAGCCCTGGCGAGGTTAAAGTGGAGTGACTCCAAAAGAGCTTTGATGGGGTTGTGGTGGGCTGACGCGTTGTCTGGAATGGTTTTCAGTGCCATTTGGTATTGGGTGATGGCTTCGTCCACTCTTCCCTCTTTGTAAAGAATGGTTCCGAGGTTGGTGTGGGCCACGTAATTGTCCGCGGTGCAGCCGAGCGTGTGGGTCCACAAGGTTTCGCTGTTTTGCCAGTATGCAGCCTGTTTCCGGGCGCAGACCATCAACACCGCGAGTACGCCGGCCATCAGGCTCCCAAGAACCGCACGGCTTACCCGCCACTCTGCCACCAGCCACGTCACGGCCACATAAATGCCAATCTGCGGCAGATAGGTGTATCGATCCGCATGGGGCTGGGGTCCGACCTGGACGAGTCCCACCACTGGCAGCAGCATCACCAAATACCAAAGCCATCCGATCAGCAGCCACGGCCGCGTCCGCCGCTTTCCCCATGCGGCCACGGAAAGACCGGCCAGCAGCGTCGCGGCCAGCGCCACTTCCCACATCGGCGGGCCGTTGTGAGGAAAAGGATAAAGCACCGCCAGTCCCGCCGGCCAGACCATTTGACCAAGATAAACCATGCAGACCACCAACGCGTTGGCAAAACGCAATGGCATCGAATACAACCCGGTCGATTGTATGGCTTTGTTTTGCGCCAAAAGCGTGACGACGCAGCCGGCGGCGGAAAGAGCCAGCAAGGGCAGCTTTTCAAAGACCACGCGTCTTGGAACTATCCGATCCGCCAGACATAAGGCCGGTTTGCCGCCGACATCAGTTCGCCACCTGGTCAACGGCCAGTAGTCCAGCAAAAGCAGTACCACGGGCAGCGTGACCAGCATCGGCTTGCACATCAGGCCAAACGCGAAGAGAAGCACCACCAACCCATAGCGAGCCAGCGACCATGGAAGGCGCGCGTAGCGGACATAAGCCCCGATGGTCAACATGAAGAACAGTCCGCTGAGCACGTCCTTGCGCTCAGCCACCCACGCCACCGATTCCACCCGCAATGGATGAATGGCAAAGACAGCCGCGACAAACGCACTGCGCCAAAAAGCGCCAGTCATCTGACGCAGAACCAGGAAGAGCGCGACGACCGTTGCGGTATGGAGGAGGATATTGGTGAGATGATGCCCGGCGGGATTCAGTCCGTACAACTGGCAGTCGAGCATGTGGGACAGCCATGTCAGCGGGTGCCAGTTGTAGGTGTGAAAGCCAGTGAACGCCCAGACAGTCCCCTTGAACGTCAGACCTTGGCGAACCATTGGATTGCCAAGCACATATTCATAGTCGTCGAAGTCAACAAACTCGTGCCGCAGCGTCTGGCCGAAAACAGCAACCGTGATTGCGACCAGCACAAGGCAAAGCCCCGGCGTTCGCCAACGCTGATCCCGTCCGGTTGCGGTTGGAGCGGCTTTTGGCGGAGGGCGTTGGCGGATCAATTTTTTGTGGGCTTGCGCCATAAACGGGTCATAACAGGATGCTGCCAGAAAGGCTCAAAAGCTGTCAATCCGCCTCACACCCAAAAAATCGGGCGGGTGTGCGCCGAAATTCTTGAAAGGTATAAAAATAGCTGCGCCGGGGTTAACACATCCGATGTCACCTCCAGGAATTGCCATAACTCTTGCACCGCTTGCAGGGTCTTGAGAAAACTGATCCCAGCACACTCACTTGTCCAACCGATGCGTCTTCCACGCAATAGTTCACCAACACGGCTGGGCCAGAATCAGCGCGGCTATCTCTAGAAAATGTTATCAACCCATAGGCATGGGCTGTTTTCATTCTCATTGATCGCAAGTCCCCGCTTTTTAAACTTTCCTCTTTTCTCTCGGGAATCCCCCCGCTCACAACAAGACGAACCGCTCCGGCACATTCAAGGCGCATCAACCGGGACATAAGCAGCGGTCTGCCGGACCCTTAATCCCCCCCATCTTCCTTCTCCAGAAAACCGGTGTCGAAGGCGGGCTGGACTTTTCCGTCTGGCAAGTCAAACTTGCCAAAGTCGGAGGTTTTGCGTGAACAACGGAGCTTGATCCAACGTCGAAATCACCTAACTTGCTTGAAGCATGAATTCAGAACAACCGATTAGTCGCCGCCGGTTCCTGCGAACCACGGGAGGTGCGGTGGGTGCGGCCTTGGCCGTGCCAAGTTTCGTTCCCGCCTCGGTCCTCGGGCGCGGCGGCGCGGTGGCGCCCAGCGAACGCATTGCCATGGGTTTCATTGGCGTCGGCCATCAAGGCAGCGGCCATCTTTTCGGCGGCGCGTGGACCTACGTTGCCGGCGGTTATGCCGGACGCAAGGAGGTCCAGGTTCTCGGCGTGTGCGACATCCAG
>CAZLEE010000166.1:7492-10194 GCA_964558455.1 uncultured Verrucomicrobiota bacterium
CGGCGGTTATGCCGGACGCAAGGAGGTCCAGGTTCTCGGCGTGTGCGACATCCAGAAGGACAAACGCGACAGCGCCACGAAACGCGTCAACGACCATTACCAGGAGATTTACGGCAACCAGTTTACCAAATGCCAGGCCTACAATGATTTCCGCGATTTGCTGGATCGGAAGGATATAGACGCCGTGTTGATCGTCACGCCGGCTCATTGGCACTCCACCATGGTCGCCATGGCGGCCAGGGCGGGTAAGGATATTTATTGCGAAAAACCATCCGGCGTCACCCTTGGCGAAGCCATCGCCATGCGCTCGGTGGTGCAACAGTGCGGCCGCGTTTATCAGGCCGGCACACAGCAGCGCAGCGAATACGGCGGAAAATTCCGCCTGGCCTGCGAATTCGTCCGCAGCGGTCGCATCGGCAAGCTGAAGGAGATTTATGCCTATCGCGACGGCGGCGGCGTTTTCTGGCCCACCCCGGGTGTGAACAAGGAGAAGTGGCCAAAACGGGTGACGGAAGGCCTGCCCGTGCCGGCCGGACTGGATTGGAATCTTTATTTGGGACCAGCCCCGTGGTTTCCTTACGACGGCATCATCACCGGCCATCGATTTGACATCGGTGAACTCAACTGGGGCCAGCACCACTACGACATCGTCCAATGGGCGGCGGACGCGGATGAAACCGGCCCGGTGGAAGCTTTCATGGAAGGGAAACATTCGTGCTACAGGTACGCCAGCGGCGTGGTTGTCTACGGAAAACCCTATCCGGGCGAGCCGGTCGGCGCGGATGGCGGGGTGTGTTTTGTCGGGACAGCCGGCCGCATCGCGGTGGACCGCGACAGCCTCGTTTCTGACCCGCCGGACTTGGTGCGCGAACCTTTGCGTCCCAACGAAGTTCATCTGTATCACAGCGAAAGTCATTCCGGCAACTTTCTGCAATGCATTCGCACCCGCCAGCGCACCATCTGCCCGGTGGAAGTGGCCGTCCGCTCCGCCAGCGCGGTTTTGGTCGGCGGCGTGGCCAAACAATTAAATCGAACAGTGAGATGGGATCCGGCGGCGGAACATTTCGTCAATGACGAGGAAGCCAACCGCCTGATGAACATTGCCAAACGCGCCCCGTGGAACATTTAATATTATTCTAAAGTGAAAACAACAAATCAACTGCCAGCCGTTGTGCTGGCCATGCAACTCTTCGCCGGCGGCATTTTGCTCGCGGACGGACCCGCCGCCACCAACGCCGCCAACGCCAATTCGGATTTGGTTCCCTTGGTGTTAAAACTGCCCTCTCCCGTTTTCTCCGGCACGCCCAAGGAAGCGCCGCCGGGACTCGCCATGGAAGCCACGCTCGACAAACCGGCCCCGCCCTTGCAGGTCCCGCGCGATGTCAGCAATATCGCCCCCGGCAAGAAAATCACCAGCAGCGATAAAAATGCCACCCGCGCCGACTTGGCCAAACTGACCGACGGCAACAAGGAAGCCGACGAGGAGAACATCGTGCAGTTGAGCAAAGGGCCGCAGTGGGTGCAATTCGATCTGGCTGGCAGCAAGGAAGTCTATGCCGTTGTCGTCTGGCACGCCCATGACACCGCCAAAATCTTCCGCTCCGTCATTGTGCAAATCGCCGACGACCAGGATTTCACCGACAACGTCCGCACCCTCTTCAACAACGACCGCGACAACAGCACCGGTCTTGGCGCCGGCACGGATCGTCAATACTTTGAAACCTTCCGCGGAAAAATAATCGACGCCAAAGGCGCGAAGGCGAGCTTCGTCCGCCTCTACTCCAGCGGCAGCACCGAGAGCAAGTTGAACGAATATACCGAAGTCGAAATCTACGGACGCCCGGCGAAATAAGACGGACGCCGGATGATTCAAAGGTCCAGCAACTTCCCAAAAGCCGCCTTTTGGACGTTGCTGGCGCCTTTAACCCCCAAATCCGCCACGGTCGAGGAGAAGACGGCTTTTCCTCCCGGCAGGCTGGCTGTGTACATTTGGTAATAGCCGATCCTTCCCTCGTTCTTTGGCTCTTTGAAATAATTCAGATACTGGATTGCCGGAGATTTCGCCGGGTCGCGCGGGATATTCAAAATCAGCAGATTCAGCGCGGAATTCGGCCGGGTTTTCTCCTTCAACAACGGGAGGACCTGCGCCACGCCGCCCGCCTCAAGAATTTGTTTGAAAGCCCATTCGCTATCCACCATCCGCTTCGGCAGAGTGCCGCAGTCAACCCCGCCGTTGTGGGCGAAAAACAGAAACGCCTCATCCGTCGAACCCGAAAAAGGATGCGCGCAAACATGCCCGTTGAGCGATTGGTCCGAACCGAGCCGCGAGTGCAGCAACGCATAAAACCGGCCCGTCGGATGCGGCAATTTATTCGCGTCCTCATAAACCGGCAGCGCGCTGCGATAATGGCTCAATCCCTTTTCATCCAGGATGGCAAATCCCCATCCGTCCTTGTGGGAAGTATGATTGATACCCGCCTTTTTGAGCCAGGGATCGCACTCGCTGCCCTCCGAAAAAACCTTGAAAAGGTTCTGGAGATCCTCCGCGCTGTCGCCGACGTAACCGGTAATTCTGCACATGGGCAACACTTTCGGTTTGATTCCCGCGCATTTCAATCCAAAACGCCGCGCTGCCGGACGTCGGTCCCTAGTGCAGTGTCGCAGAAAAGACTTTACTAATATAGGGTGTCTGTGCCAGACTT
>CAZLEE010000167.1:0-10113 GCA_964558455.1 uncultured Verrucomicrobiota bacterium
ACTCTGGGAGTCTCTCCAGCAGAGCTGGAGGATTTATTGGGTATTAAGAGGGGAGTTTTGGCTGTATCGCCATTGGCTGATGTTGTGTAATGGGGGGATGAACTGTTTTGTGACCGGGGCTTCGGGCTTTATCGGCGCTAATCTGGTGCATGAACTGAATGCGCAGGGGCATCAGGTCAAGGCTTTGATCCGTCCGTCCGGCGATGAGCGCGGGTTGCTCGGCGCGACTTATGAGAAAGTTTACGGGGATGTGGCGGATCGGGCCGGGTTGGAGAAGGCGATGAAGGGTTGCGATTGGTGTTTTCATGTGGCGGCGAGTTATCATTTGTGGCTGCGCGATTACAGGCCGATGTACGCGGCCAATGTGGATGGCACGCGCAATGTGATTGAGGCGGCGACGGCGGCCGGTTGCCGGCGCATTGTTTATACGAGCACGGTGGGATGCATCGCCCTGCCGGTGGAACGCGACGGGAAAATCATCCCGACAGACGAAGCTTTGCCGGTAAGCGGGGCGCAGATGAGCAATCATTACAAGCGTTCCAAATGGCAGGCGGAGGAAGTGGCGCGCGGCCTGGCCGCCAAGGGATCGCCGGTGGTCATTGTGAATCCGAGCGCGCCGATTGGGCCGCGGGATGTCAAACCCACGCCCACGGGGCGGATCATTCTGGATTTTCTGAACCACAACACTCCGGCCTATATGGATACCGGCTTGAACTGGGTTCATGTGCGGGACGTGGCGGCGGGGCAGATATTGGCGGCGGAAAAGGGGCGGATGGGTGAGCGGTATATTTTGGGCAACGCCGACGGCAATTGGACCATGCGCCAGACGTTGAAGCTATTGCAGGAATTGACGGGAGTGTCCGCCCCCCGGATGCGTGTGCCTTATTTCGTGGCACTGCTGGCCGCCTATGGCAATGAAGCGATTTCCGCCATTTCCGGGATTCCTCCCAAGGCGCCCCTCGCCGGGGTGCATATGGCCAAATACAAAATGTTTTTCAACCCGGCCAAGGCCATCAGAGAGTTGGGCCTGCCGCAAACCCCGCCGCGCCAGGCTTTCATGGACGCCATCCAGTGGTTCGTGCAGAACGGCTATACCAAATAAACTTGTGGAGGGGGGCCGACTGCGGCGGCAATTTTTGGAGAAAACTCCCCCTCGCGCCTGGGGCGCGTTTCTTTCAAATGGCTGACGGGCGGGTTAAGTATCGAACTCGCCGGCCCAGTCGCCTAACCGCAAAAATTCCCTGATTTTGCGGCGTTCGTAACGATTCTTTTTCTTGGGGGTTCTACTGTCCGATTGACGGAACGAATGTTTGGTGCTTTTGACGGTTTCTTGAATCAAGTTCCACGTTTTTGTCATACTCAATTCCTTACTTTCTGTTCCTTACTTCCACCCCCGCCCATGCGGGGGATTCGTCAACAGCGCGACCTTATTGGGCGGTGGCGTTCTCCTTGCACCGTCCGGGCCGCGCTTTTCCGGCCTGCTCATTCGTCAGGGCGAGGCAAATCGTCCTGAACGCCAAGTCTTATCTGACACCGAAATCTCCAAAGTCAAGCCACATTTTTGCAACTTTTCCGCCACTTCGCCAAATTGGCGGCGCAAGATGCCGGCGACCACCAGCTTCCCGCCCGGCTTCAGCCAGGCGCAAATTTTAGACGCTTCACTTACAAGCAGGTCGCAGACCAAGTTTGCGCAAATGACGTCATACCCCTTTGACCGCTTGACCGGGAGTTTTGTTAAATCTTTTTTTTGCGGCCAGACCCGGCGCCGGACCTGGTTCTTTTGCACGTTCTCACGGCTGACCCGGACCGCCTCCGGATCGAAGTCGAAAGCGTCGATGGGGGCGTAACCCAGTTTGGCGGCGGCGATGGCCAGGATGCCGGAGCCGGTGCCGATGTCCAAAAACGATTGCGTCACGCCCGGTTGATGGCAGCGGGCGAGCTGGCGCAGGCAGAACAGGGTGGTGTGATGGTGCCCGGTGCCAAAGCTAAGGCCGGGGTCCAGGATGACGACCTTCTGGCCGGGGAGCGGACGGCGGTTGCTCCAGCCGGGTTTGATGAGGAGGGAGCGTGCGATGTCGATTGGTTTGAAATGACGTTTCCAGGATTCGGCCCAATTCTCGCGCGGCAGGGGTTTGATGGTGATTTTTCCCGAGCCGAAATCCAGGCCGCAATCCCGCACCGCGCGCAGTTGGCCGCGCAACCGGATTCGCAACGCCCCGGCATCCTCCGGGAGCCGGGACGGGTAAACCGTGACGGTGCGCGCCCCGGTGGCCTCGTTGCAATAAGTCGTGGCGGGCGCGCCAAACACGCGTTCCAACAAGTCCGCCACAGCCTCTTCCGCCTCGGCTGTGGTGGATATGGATGTCTGCCACATTGCTCAGCCCAGTTTGGCGAGCACTGCTTTGATGGCGTCAAAGTCCGGCAAATCCTTCGGGGTCGGCGTCTGTTCGGCGTATTGCACCACGCCCCGCTTGTCGATGACGAAGGCGGCGCGGGCGGCGGTCGTGCCGATGCCGGCCAGATTGGGGAAAACCACGTCGTAGTCCTTGATGGTTTTCTTGTCGAGGTCGCTCACGAGGGGGATGGTGATTCTCTCCTGTTTGGCCCAGGCTTCCTGGGCGAAGGGGGTGTCGATGCTGATGCCGATGACGGCGGCGTTGAGGCTGGCGTATTGGCCGAGGCCGGCGGAAATCTCGCATAATTCCGCCGTGCAAACGCCGGTGAAAGCGGCCGGGACGAAGAGCAACACGGTGTTTTTCTTGCCGTAATTATCGCTCAATTTGACATCCGCCAGGCCTGTGGCGTTTTTTGTTTTGAGGGTGAAATCCGGCGCTTTTGAACCAATTTTAATAGGCATAGATTTTCGTTGTTAGAGAGTTGACACATTCGAACGGCAACACGTTCTGACTTATAGCGGGTAGAGGCGGCGAAGTCAAATTGGGTTTTCAAGGCAGCGGGATCCGAATTGAGCCGAATACAAACCTGACCATCTATCAATCGAGTCAGGGTTCTGCGGAGCATCACCCTACCAAGAAAAGGAGGAATATTACGATTTTGGTTTGGAAAAGCGAAGGGCGGCGGTTTGGGGTCCCGCCGCCCTTGTTGAATTATTGACCGCCGCGCTTAGGAGCCGACGCTGACCAGTTCCTCATTGGTGGCGACGTTGACGATCTTGAATTGCTCGGCGTGGAATCCCGGTTCCGGCCGGAAGGACAATTTGCCGAAGTAACGCTTCTCCATTTCGATGATCAGTTTTTCGTCCTCGTTGCGCAGCCGTTCCAAGACGGTGGGGTGAACCGCGATGCGCAGTTGGAAGTCGGATTCGTCGCGGGAACGCTGTTTCAGGATTTCGTTCAGCTTGCGTTGAATCTCGACGCTCATGGTGACGGTGCTCTTGACCTTGCCGCGCCCTTTGCAGTAGGGGCAGTCGTCATAGACGGCGGAACGGACGCTCTCGGAATGGCGCTGGCGGGTCATTTCCATCAGACCCAATTGCGAGATGGGCAGGACGTGCGTTTTGGCCTTGTCGCGGCGCAATCCTTCCTTGATGCGTTGATAAACCGACTGCTGGTCGCGGCGGGATTTCATGTCGATGAAGTCGAGCACGATGAGGCCGCCCATGTTGCGCAGGCGGAGTTGGCGGCAGATTTCCTCGGCCGCCTCGATGTTGACTTTCAGGATGGTTGATTCCTGGTCGCGACCGCCCTTATGCCGCCCGGTGTTGACGTCGATGGCGACGAGAGCCTCGGTTTCGTCAATGACAAGGTAGCCGCCGCTTTTCAGGTGGACCTGGCGCGCGAAGGCGTTTTCCAACTGGCGGGTGATGTTGAGCCGGTCGAAAATCGGCTGGGTTTCGGTATAGGGGATGATTTTTTTGGCGGAGCGCGGGGAAATGCGGGTGATCATGGCGCGCATCCGTTCGCAGGCTTGGGGGTTGTCCACCACCACGCGATCCACGTCGTCGGTCAGAAAATCGCGCACGGTGCGCTCGATCAGGTCGGGTTCCTGGAAGACGCAGGAAGCGGGGGGCTGGCTCTTGATTTTCTGCTGAATCTCGTTCCATTGCTCAAGCAAAATGGCCAGGTCGAGGATGAAGTAACGCTTCTGCTGGCCTTCGCCGGCGGTGCGCATGATCACGCCCATGCCGTCGGGGATGTTGATTTCGCGGAGGATGGATTTGAGGCGCTGGCGTTCTTCGGGGTTTTCGATTTTGCGCGAAATGCCGCTCTGGTCGGAGTTGGGCAGGAGAACGAGATAGCGTCCGGGCAGGACGATGTTGGTGGTGACGCGCGGGCCTTTGGTGCCGATGGGGCCTTTGGTCACCTGGACGTTGATTTCGCTTCCCGGCGGATAGAGGCGGGGGATGTCCTTCTGGGTGATGCGCGGGCGGTCGCGCCGTTTGTTTTCGCGTTCGACCAGTTCGACGCCGCTGTCAAAACTGGTGGGGACGATGTCCCAGTAGTGCAGGAAGGCGTTTTTCTCGAAACCGATGTCAACAAAAGCGGCCTTGAGGCCGTCTTCGAGGTTGCGAACCTTGCCCTTGAAGATGCTGCCGACGAGGCGTTCCTCGGTGGTGCGTTCGATGGTCAACTCTTCGAGGCGGCCCTCCTCGACCACGGCCACGCGCGTTTCGAGGGATTCGGCGTTAATGATCAAATCCTTATGCGGTTTATCCGGCTGGGGTTTGATGAGGCGCTGCACTCTGCGGATGGCCTTGGTGGCGGCTGATTTCAAGCTGCCAATAATACCGGTGGGCGGCGGTTCAAGGGGTACCGGCTCGTATTTTTCCTCCTGCACCTCGGCGGGAGTTTCCTGGTTGGGCTGGCGAAAGGAGCCTCTCCGGCCGCGATCGCGGCCACGGCCACGGTCCCCTTCACGGCCAGCGCGATCCCCTTCGCGTTCCCGCGCTCCTGATTCGGGGGCGGAAGACTCCTGTTCGGGCGTCGGCGGGATGCCGGCGGCGATGTTTTCGGCCCGTTCGATCTCCTGCTCGTGGCGGGAGCGCTCAAAGACGTTTTCCGGCTGTTTTTCGCTGGTGGCGTCGGCGCGGGCCTGCAAGGCGGAGCGATCGGTTTTCTGGTTGGGGTTTTGGCTGAGACCGCCACTGGGGCGGAAACGCATTCCGCCACGACGGCGGCGTGAGAAATTTCTATCATTCATAAATTAATAAGATCTCCGATAAACATGGATGTTATGCAGGATGCCAATGGCGATCAGGGAGCAGACCACGGAAGAGCCGCCATAACTGAGGAGCGGCAGTGGAATGCCCGCCACGGGCACCAAGCGAATATTCATACCGACATTAATAAAGACGTGGCAGAACAACAGGGTCACCACGCCTACTGCCAGAAGCTGTCCCAGGTGATCGCGCGCCTGGCTGGCAATTTTGATCCCGCTAAACAGAAGCACGGCATAAAGCGCCAGGACCACGACGCTGCCAACGAATCCTTCCTCCTCGGCGATGACCGAGAAGAGGAAATCGTTGTGTGCTCCGGCCCGCGGCAGGAAACCCAGTGAGTATTGGGTGCCGTGCCGCCAGCCTTTTCCCTTGACACCACCAGAACCGACTGAAATAAGCGCCTGCTCGACATTATAACTTTTCTTAAGCCCGAAATATTCCAAGAGGCGCCTTTCCTGATAATGTTCGGAGCTGAGTTTGGCCGGCGCAAAAAGAATGACCGCCACCAGCAACGCCCCGAACACTCCCACCCCGCCCACCAGCCAGGCCAATAGGCGGCCGGACACGCCGGCCACGAACATCATGGCCAGACTGATGACGGGAAAAACCAGGGCCGAACCAAGGTCCGGCTCCTTTAAAATCAATACAAACGGGAGCAAGGTGAAACCCAGCGCCCCAAAAAACGCCCGCGGCCGGCGCAGTTCTTCCACCGGCCGGCTCAAAAAATTGGCCAGCAGAAATATGAAGGCGATTTTGGCGAACTCCGAAGGTTGCAACCCGAAGATCCATCGCTTGGCCCCGTTGATCCTTGTTCCGCCCACCAAGACTGTGACCAACAATACAATGGACACCCAGTAGAAAAGCCCCGCCCATCGCGTCACGCGGCCATATTCCATCCCCAGTATCGCCGCCGCCCCGCCCAAGCCGATCAAATACCAGAGGATCTGGCGCAGGTAGGTTTGCCTGTACCAGGCCAGGCCCGATTCATGCCCCTCCAGCGCGCTGTAAATAAACGCCGTGCCGATGCACATCAAGCCGAAGGCAGGCAAAAGCACTCCCCAATCAAAATCCACCATTCGATTGTTGTTGTGCGTTGTATGCATTAGTTGCGGGCCAGCGTCGCGGCTGGCGTGCTGTGGTCTTGATCTTCTTTGAGCAGCGCTTCGTAAATTTTTTCCGCCACCGGCGCGCAAGTCGGACCGCCAAAGGCGCCGTTTTCCACCATCACCACCACGGCGTAGCGCGGGTTTTCATAAGGGGCGAACGAATCGAACCAGGTGATTCTGCGGGGCGAATTGGGGCCGGAGGACTTCAGTTCGGCGGTGCCGGTCTTGCCCGCGACGCGGAAATTGCGCAGGCGCGCCTCCCCGTTTGGCAGGTGAAATTCCTTGTAAGCCGAGCCGGGGCCGCCGTTGCTGTCGGCGCCGTGTTCGGTGTCCTCCACCATGGCGTGGCGGATCAGTTCCAAGTGGCCGGGATCCAGCCGCACCACGTCGCGCAACCGGCCCTGGTCAAAGAGCGGCAGCGTCTGGCCTGTCAGCGGCGAATAAGAATGGCTGACCAGGCGCGGCCACCAGATTTTTCCGCCATTGGCAATCGCCCCGATCAGGCACGCCATTTGCAGCGGGGTGGTTGTGATCTCCTGGCCGATGCAAATATCCGCCGTGCTGAAATGATGCGATGTCTCGCCCGCGTCTTCCGGGCGCGGAATGTCGCCGGACACTTCGGGGTGGAGGACGAAATCCGTTTTTTCCCCAAGATGGAAGCGATGCGCCACTTGCAGGATTTTGGACAGGCCCGCCTTCAGTCCGTTGGTGATGAAATAGGTGTTGCTCGAGCGGTAAAACGCCTTGGTGAAATTGAATTTGCCCGATCCCGCCGTGTCATTGATCCGGCGCGAATGGGACGAGGCCTGGAAGTATCCGGGGCTGTTGATTTCTTCGTTCGGGTCCAAACCCGTTTCCAGACACGCGATGGAGGTGATGATTTTAAAGGTCGATCCCGGCGGATACGCGCCGTCAATGGCGCGGTTGATCTGCGGGGTGAATTTGGGATCGTTCAGCATGGTGAACTCGCCTTTGCTCAGGCCGCCCACATAATTGTTCGGATCAAAGGCCGGGGCGGAGGCCATGGCCAGGATGTCGCCGTTGCGCACATCCAGCACCACCACCGCGCCGCGCACCGTGGCGCCGGCGGCGGGGGCGGCGGCGAGGGCTTTCTCGGCCGCCAGTTGCACGGGCAGATCAATTGTCAAATAAATATCATCGCCGGGCGCGTTGGAAGTCTCGATGCTTTCGTGCTGGCGGTAATTGAGGCTGTTCACCAACACCAGCTTCACCCCCGGCTCCCCGCGCAACTGGTCGTCATACGCCTTTTCCACCCCGCTTTTTCCCTCGTAATCGGGCTGGGTGTAGGAAATCTGCGCCGGCGCGAAACTCTCGCGCTGGACAAAGCCGAGCACATGGGCGGCTAGCGCGCCCCCGGGATAGAAGCGCAACGGCTGCGTCTCGATTTCAAGCTCCGGGCTGCCGGAAAGCTGTTCCGCGAACCGGGCCAGTTGCCGGGGGGCGAGGTTGGGCGCGATTTCAAACGGGACGTAAGGATATTCCAGGTAGTGGCGGAGAAAGGCGTTGGTATTCAGGATGCGGGTTTCCTGCAAAACAGAGCCGACCTGGTACGTGATGTTGCTCACCACCAGGCAATCCGCCTCGGTGCGCAGGGCCTGGCGTATTTCCGGTTTCAAGGTCACCCGTCCGTTGGGCCGCACCAGGTTGGGGTGCTGCTGGCCGTAGATTTTGGTCAGACGCTGGCAGGCGTTGCTGAACTGGCCCTGCAATTCCTCCAGGTAAAGAATGGCGTTGTAACGCGGCTCGCTCTCGGCCAGCACCTGGCCGTTGCGATCCAGTATCCGTCCGCGAATGGCCGGGATTCCGACCCGTTTCAATGATTGACGCCTCGAGTTTTGCTCAAAGTGGCTCGCAAAAACGATCTGGATAAACCACAGCCCCGCCAGCAACACGAACAGCCCTCCGCCAATGATCCAGGAAATCACCCGCAAACGGCGGTCATCGCTTTTGAGCAAGTCAAAAAAAAGCATCAGGAACGCCCTCGTTTGATTTGCCGGTCGGGACGGAAAGCCACCTGACGGGCGGGTTGATAAACAAAAGCGCGGTGGATGCGGCGGAAGAGGATGAAGCACAACGGCGTGAACAGTCCGCCGCCCAATATCATGACCAGCCATTGCCAGAGCGATTTCCAACCCAGAAGCGGCGCGGCGCCGATGTTCAACATTACAAAAAGCGTCGCCAACGGTTGAAACGCGCTCGCCACCGCGCCGAAGAAAAATTGCGCGCCGGGCCGGTCGTTCTCCAGCAATTCACGTCCCCGCCAGGCCAGCATCCCGATCAAAAGCAGGGATGGCACGCTGGCTCCCAGCGGATTGAGCGAGAAAGAATCGTACCACAACCCGCCGCAAAAAGCGGTGAGGATCACCGCCGGCCAGCCTGTGGTCAGGCCGGTATAGACCATCAGCCCCGGCAGAAAATCAATCTGCGCACCCAGCAAATGCCGGAAACCGCCGAAGGAAGCCTCAAAAAAGACGGCGAGAAACGCCACGGCCAAAACCAGGATGGAGTGCAGCCAGTTCATGGCGTCATCACCCACACTTCCTGCAAGGCGCCGATGTCAGCCGCAAGGCGCACCCGCGCTTCCGGCGCCAAACCGGATTCCTTGACCCGCACATCCACAATCGTGCCAATGGGAATATGGGCCGGGAACACGCCCCCTTCGCCCCAAGTCTCGACGGTTTGCCCTTTCTGCACCACGCCGCCGCCGGTCAGATAATCCATTTCCACCATGTCGCTTTCCGGCGGGCTGGCCAGGCTGGAATTGATGATGCCTGTCTTGCCATTATTGGGAATGAGGGCTGCCACCCGCAAACCGGGGTCCCCCAGCAGAATGACGACCGAACGCATTTGCCCGACGCTTTGAATGCGCCCCACCAAACCGTCCGGGGTGAGCACGGCGTCGTTGGTTTTGATGCCGTCCCGCCCGCCCAGATCGATTTCGACGCTGCGCCACCAATTGGCGGGGTCGCGGGCGATGACGCGGGCCAGGCGGCCCTTGCTGAATCTTTGCGGCGACCAGGAGGCCCATTTGTGCAAACGGGCATTTTCATTGCGGAGGGCGGCATCCTGTTGGAGCAGGAATTTCAACTCCACATTTTCCCGGCGCAGAGCGTCGTTTTGGCGCGTCAATTCGGTCTTGGAAACAAATGAATCGGCGGCGTGCGCCGTTGTGGCGTGGGTGGAAACGGCCAATCCGAATAAAGGCAGGAACAGGCCGCTGATGGCAAGCTTGGCCTTGCCCATTGTACCACCGGGCAACTTCACCAGGACTGCGACCAACAAGACAACCAGAACTGAAATTAGATAATGCGGCTTCTTAAACATCTCGCCCCGTCTGCGTCCCGATCCGGCGCATGTGCGTTTTAATTTTCCGGGCGAACTGGAATTAACTTTTCGATGAAGCCACCCGTTTGAGCAGTTCCAACTGCTGCAAAACCCGGCCCGTTCCCTCGGCCACCGCGCTCAAAGGATCATCCGCAATATGCACCGGCAGGCCTGTTTCTTTGGCCACCAACCGGTCGATCCCGCGCAACAAGGCGCCGCCGCCGGCCATGACAATGCCGCGCTCGATGAGGTCGGCTGACAATTCCGGGGGGCAACGTTCCAATGTGATACGGACGCTCTCCAAAATACTGGAAAGGGGTTCCTTTAATGCTTCACGAATTTCTTCCGAACGAATGGAAACAGTCTTCGGCAGACCGGCGCTCAAATCGCGTCCCTTGACTTCCAACGTTAATTCCTGCTCCAGCGAGAAGGCCGATCCGATCCGGATCTTGATTTCCTCCGCCGTGCGTTCGCCAATCATAA
>CAZLEE010000168.1:0-10037 GCA_964558455.1 uncultured Verrucomicrobiota bacterium
CGCGCTGCCCCTCGCGGCCTAAATGAAGAATTATGTCTCACACCCGGTTCCCCCGGTTTGGCATTTTTGTGGTTTGACACCTTGTTCCGGTTGGGAATAGCTTCGCGGAGATGACCCCGCGCGAACGTCTTATCGCCACTTTGAATCATCGTCAGCCTGACCGGGTCTGTGCGGACTTTGGCGGCACTTGGATTTCCGGCATTCACACTTCAATCGTCCACCGGCTCAAGCAGCGGCTGATCGGGCCGTCCGCCGCGCCGACCCGCGTTCAAGACCCCTACCAGATGTTGGGCGAAGTGGATGACGGTCTTCGGGCGGCGCTGGGGGTGGATGTCGTCGGCGTCTGGCCGCGCAAGAATATGTTCGGGTACGAAGCTTCCGGCTGGAAACCGTTCACGCTTTTCGATGGCACACCCTGCCTGGTTCCGGGCGGCTTCAATGTCACGCCCGCGCCCGATGGCGGTTGGTTCATGTATCCTGAAGGGGATGTTTCCGCGCCGCCGTCGGCACACATGCCCAAGGGCGGTTATTTTTTTGACACGCTGATCCGGCAGGAGCCGATTGACGAGGATCATTTGAACCCGCAGGACAATCTTGAAGAATTCGGGCTGCTATCGGCGGAGGACATCGCCTATTACCAGCAACAGGCGGCCTGGCTGGATCGGAACGCCACGGAGACCGGGGTCGCTTTGCTCGCGCCCGGCACCGCGTTTGGCGACATCGCGCTGGTGCCGGCCCCGTTTCTCAAGCATCCCAAGGGGATTCGCGACATTAGCGAGTGGTATATGGCCACTGCGGCGCGCCCGGACTACGTTCATGCCATTTTTGAGAAGCAATGCGAGTACGCCTTGGAAAATATGGAAACGCTCATCGGCCTCTTCAAAGACCGGGTGCAGGCGGTGGTGACAACCGGCACGGATTTTGGGACGCAGAACAGCCTTTTCATTTCCATTGATTCTTACCGGAACCTTTTTAAACCCTATCACAAACGGCTCAACGACCTCATCCATCGCAAGTCGAATTGGAAAGTTTTTATTCATTCCTGCGGGGCGGTGGCGCCGCTGATCCCGGATTTCATCGAAGCTGGTTTCGATATTCTTAATCCGGTCCAGTGTTCCGCCGCCGGCATGGATCCCGTCCTGCTCAAACGCAATTTTGGCCGGGACATCACTTTTTGGGGTGGCTGTGTCAACACCCAACACACCATGTATCAAACGCCCGAAGCGGTCTATCGCGAGGTGCGTGAGCGCATTGACATTTTTAACCGGGACGGCGGGTTCGTTTGCAATGCCGTTCACAATATCCAGGGCAATTCCCCCATTGAAAATGTCCTGGCCATGTTCCGGGCCATCCACGACAGCGGCAAATCCTGATCTTTTTCTTTCATGCCGCCGCCTTTCTCCAATCCCGTCAGCGCCGCGTCCGACGTGTTGCGGATCCGTCTCGCCTACTTGTTGCCCATCTGCCTCGTCGCCACTCTCGGCGGCCTGCTCTTCGGTTACGACACGGGCGTCATTTCCGGCGCGATTGAGCCGCTGACCGCCCGTTTTGTTCTGGGCGATTTTTTGAAAGGCTGGATGTCGGGTTGTGTGCTGGTCGGCTGCGCGGCGGGTGTGCTGCTGGTCGGGCCGGTCTCGGACCGATTCGGTCGCCGGCCTGCCATGTTTTTGGCCGCCGCCATGTTTCTCGCTTCCGGCATCGGCGCCGCTCTGTCCAACGCGGTCTGGGTGTTCGTTTTCTTCCGCGTCTTGGGCGGGGTTGGCATTGGCATCGCCTCCATTTCAACGCCGATGTATATCGCCGAGATCACGCCGGCGCGCTTTCGCGGACGAATGGTTGCCGTGAATCAAATTGCCATCGTGGCCGGCATCGCCCTGACCTCCTTCATTAATTACTTCATCGCCAAAGCCGGAGATCAGTCCTGGCTCATTCAGGACGGTTGGCGCTGGATGTTCGGCTTGGGTGTTGTGCCGGCCGTCCTCTTCGCTGTGCTGTTGATTCGGATTCCCGAAAGCCCGCGCTGGTTGATTGAGCGGGGCGATGACGACAAGGCGGGGCGCATCCTCGAAAAAGTCGGGGGCGCGGAGTTTGCCAGGGCGGAATTTGCCGCCATCAAGGCCTCGGTGTCGCAGGAGAAGGGGACTTGGGGCGAACTGTTTTCAGCCAAACTGCGACTGCCGCTCGTGATCGGCGTTTTGCTGGCCGTCCTCCAGCAAGTCACCGGCATCAACGTCTTCCTTTATTTCGGTGCGACCCTCTTCAAAACCATGAGCGCCTCGACTGGGGTGGATGCCGGCCTGCTCCAGCAATTCATCATCAACGGGGCGGGGGTGTTATTCACACTCATTGCCATTGCGTCCGTGGACAAATGGGGTCGCAAGCCGCTCATGCACATCGGCGCCATCGGCATGGGAATCAGCCTTGTGGCGATGGGCGTCATGGCCCAAACGCTGACCGAGCCGGCGGGGGCCAGTGGTTGGATGCTCTTCTTTATCCTCCTTTATATCGCCTGCTTTGGCCTGTCCGTCGGGCCGGTGACGTGGGTCATTCTCGCGGAAATCTTTCCCACGGCCGTGCGGGGTCGCGCCCTCGGTCTGGCGACGTTCTTTCTTTGGACGGCGGATTATGCCGTGACCCAGACTTTCCCGATGATGGATGCGAAGGGAAGCTGGTTCGTGGCGCATTTCCGTCATGCCTTCCCGTTCTACACCTACGCGGTGTTTTGTGTTGTGCTGGTATTGGTGGTCTGGCGTTTCGTCCCGGAAACCAAGAACCGTTCGCTGGAAGAGATCGAACGCGGATGGGGAAAAATGGCAAAAAGCCCCCAAAGCTGAAGTTCGGCCGCGTCCTGAGCTTCCAACAACTGACAGCCACTCCCTAATCTAATCTTAATCTCCCATCCCTCCGGCGTCGTTTTCCGCTTCGATCCGCCCCAGGGTAAAAAGGGATCCTTTGGGATTCCTTTTTGTTGTTTTGACGATGGACGGCGATTCCATTAGCCTTTCACCGCTCCAGAACCTTGGTTCGAGCGGGCAATATGCTTAATTTCATCATAAAGAAAATTGTGGGGTCGCAGAACGACCGGATGGTAAAAAAGATTCGGCCGTTGGTCAAACAGATCAATGACTTCGACGCATCCTTCCAATCGCTCACCGATCAAGCTTTGCGCGACAAGACTGCCGCCTGGAAGGCCGAGTTTGTCGCAATCAAGGATGATGAGGAACTGGCCCGGCGCCTGAACGAGGTGCTGCCCGAAGCTTACGCCGTGGTCAAGGCCGCCTGCCGCCGGTTGTGCGGCCAGGACGTGGTTGTGCGCGGCCATCCCTTGAAATGGGAAATGATTCCATTTGATGTCCAACTCATTGGCGGCATCGGATTGCATCGGGGCAAAATAGCGGAAATGGCGACCGGCGAAGGAAAAACGCTCGTGGCCACGCTGCCCGTTTTTCTGAACGGCTTGTCCGGACGCGGCGTGCATGTGGTGACGGTCAACGATTACCTGGCCGCGCGCGACAGCGAGTGGATGGGCGCGGTTTACAAATTTCTGGGTTTGACTGTGGGTTGCATATTGCATGACCAGTCGCCCACCGAGCGGCGCGCCCAGTATGATTGCGACATTACTTACGGCACCAACGCCGAATTTGGCTTTGATTATCTGCGGGACAACGGCATGGCCACGCGCCGCGAAGACCAGGTGCAGCGCGGCCACTATTTCGCCATCGTCGATGAAGTGGATTCCATTTTGATAGACGAGGCGAGGACGCCGCTCATCATCAGCGGACCCTCCGTCATCGCGGTGGACAGCAAGTACGACCAATTCAAGCCAATCGTTGAATCCCTCGTGCGGACGCAGGAGAAATTGTGCAACCGCTACATATCCGAAGCGGAGGCGCTGTTGGCGAAATTGCATCCGACCGACGGCTCCAACGTTCCCGATGCCAGCGTGATGGAACGGGAAACCGGCCTGTTGCTCTACCGGGTTAAGATTGGCTGCCCCCGCTCCCCGGGCCTGGCCAAATTGCTCGAATCCCCGGAAAACATCCGCATGATGAACAAGGCGGAATTGGAGCTGCACGTCGATCAATCCAAAAAGGACCTTTACGCGCAGAAAGAGGAACTTTTTTACGCGATGGACGAAAAATCGCATGACGCCGATTTGACGGAAAAAGGACGTCTCCTGATCCGGCCCGGCGATGCGGACGCCTTCGTCCTGCCGGACTTGACAGTCAAGTTTCACGACATCGATACCGGCCCCGAAACCGATGTGCGCAAGCGGCTCGACGCCAAAGCCAAGGCCCAAACGGAATTCGAGTCCAAGGCCCTTTCGATTCACACCATCTCGCAATTGCTCAAGGCCTACAGCCTTTATCAACTCGACGTGCATTACGTCATCGAAGAAGGCAAGGTCGTCATTGTCGATGAGCACACCGGGCGGCCCATGTATGGACGGCGCTGGAGCGACGGATTGCACCAGGCGGTCGAGGCCAAGGAAGGGGTCGAGATTGAGCGCGAGACCCAGACGCTGGCCACCATCACCATTCAAAATTATTTCCGGCTTTACAAGAAGCTGGCCGGCATGACCGGCACCGCCGAAACCGAAGCGGGCGAGTTTAACGACATTTACAAGCTCGGCGTCATGGTCGTTCCCACCAACCGGCCGGTGGCGCGCAAGGACGCCAACGACTCGGTCTATAAAACCCGGCGCGAGAAATTCAACGCCGTCATCAAGGAAATCACCACCATTCACAACCTGGGCCGCCCCATCCTCGTCGGTACTGTTTCGGTGGAGACGAGCGAGCAGGTCTCCCGTTTGTTGAAACGGGCCGGCATCATCCATTCCGTCCTGAACGCCAAGTTTCACCAGCAGGAGGCGGAAATCGTCTCCCGCGCCGGCCAGCACGGCGCCGTCACCATTGCCACCAACATGGCCGGACGCGGCACAGACATCAAATTGGGCGAAGGGGTCGCCAAGCGCGGCGGCTTGCACGTCATCGGCACGGAACGGCACGAGTCGCGCCGCATCGACCGCCAATTGCGGGGCCGTTGCGCCCGCCAGGGCGATCCGGGATCGTCCCACTTTTTCATTTCGCTGGAAGACGATTTGATGCGCCTTTTCGGTTCGGACCGGATTGTCAAGGTAATGGAGAAGGTGGGTTTGGAAGAAGGACAGGAACTCGAGCATTTCATGCTCAACAAATCCATCGAACAGGCCCAGAAACGGGTTGAGCAGCAGAACTTCCAGCGCCGCAAACGCACGCTCGAATACGACGACGTGATGAACAAACAGCGCCAGGTCATTTACGGCTTTCGCGATGAGGTCATCAATTCCAGCGACGTGCGTGACCGCCTCATGGACATCATGGAAGAAGTGGTCATCCAGCAAGTGCAGACCTTGACTTCCGAATCAGCCGATCCGAAGGAGTGGGTGGCGCGGCCGCTGGCTGATTGGGTCAACCTGAATTTCCCGCTCGGCATTCCGGAGTCGGAGATCGTTGCCGTCGCCATGGGCGGAAACGAAATGCCCGTGCCTGGCTCGGCCTTTGACGGCTTGAGCGCGGCCCAATTCGCCGTCTGCCAGTTTATTTGCAAGGCGGTGCGAGACGCTTATGATCTGAAGATCACTTTCGAGGATCAGACGGCGCTGAAATCAATTGAGCGCTACACCATTCTGGCCGCGGTGGACAAGCTGTGGCAGGAGCATCTTTATTGCATGGACAGTTTGCGGGACAGCATCGGGTTGCGCGCCTACGGACAGCGCGATCCGCTGGTGGAATATCAATCCGAGGCGTTCAAGGTTTTCGAGGAGTTGATGGTCAGCATCAAGACCGAGATTTGCCACAATATTTTCCGCAGCGCCTCCAGCATGAAGGCTTTTGAGGATTTCCTGAAAAATCTGCCGAAGAAGACCGTTCACCGGGAGGAATCCTCCTTTACAACCGCCAAGCCGCAGCCGGAAGCCCCGGCCAGAAAACCGAGCGACATGGTTACCGAAGCGACCGAAGCCGCCGCCAAGGCCAGACCGATACGAAACGGTCCCAAAGTCGGACGGAACGATCCTTGTCCTTGCGGCAGCGGCAAGAAATACAAGCAGTGCTGCGGAAAGAACGGGTAGCAGCCGGTTAGGGCCGGTTTTGTTGCAGGACGGCCAGGCCCTTGAGCAGGTCCAAGGCGCGGGCCAGAGGGGCGTCGCCGATGACCGGGTGGGCCGGCTCGGATGATGCGCTGTAATCCTCCGACATGAATTCGTCATCCAGCGGTTCGCCGGCGCGGCGTTCCCTTACCAGTTCCGCCTCGTTGATGGAGCGATGGCCCGGTTGGTTGGTCTTTGTCACAGCGGCAGCGGAACTGTTTCTCGCCACCGGCGCGTGCGGCAATTTATAGGGGTCGTCAAGGTAGCTCTTTTCATCAGCCAAACTTGTTTCAACCGCAATATTCGGCTTCAAACCATGAGCCAGGAGTGTGCCATTCCCCAGTTGGACGGGAGCGGTGGCGACGCGCAGTTTCTCGCCGTTGCCCAGGGGAAAATCCTTGAAGATGCTGGCATGTCCCGCCGTTGTGCCGCCCAGGATCAATCCGACGCCGGCTTCCCGCAGCGCGGCGGCCAGCGCCTCGGCGGCGCCGGTGGTTTGGGCGTTCACCAGAATCGCCATCGGCACGACAATGGCGTTGGTCTTTTTCGTGGCGCTGGCGGAAGCGGTCCCCCAACGCAACAACGGCTGCCCGGAGTTGAGAAAACAATCCGCCGCCGCCGCCGCCGCCGCGTAATCACGCCCGTCGGCGAAACGCAAATCCAGAACCAGGCCTTTGATCCCGGCTTTGTTTGTTTGCGCCAAGTGTTGATACGCCGCGGCCAGTTTCCCGGCGGCGTCGCCTTCCACGGTTGCGAGGCGCAAATAAGCGTAGTTGCCGTCAAAAACGGCGACCTTGCCCAGCGGATCGCGCGCGGTGGCGTTGGTCCCCGATTCGTCCATCATCACCTGGCCGGGGAACTGTTCGATCAATCCCTTGACGGCGGCGCGATCCAAATCGGCCTCGCTGACGCCTTGCAGGTTGGCGCGCAACACCTGATAGACCTCGTCAAATTTTGGCGGGACGGTTTCGGCGGCGACCCGGCCCAGACCGGCGGCGAGGAGGAAACAAAGAAGATAATTTCGCGTGTTCAAGATAAGATTTTTTAAAGGTTTATCGTCCGGACGCGGGCTGGCCGTTCCACGCCAGCGCCTTGGCCGCAATATCGCGCCGGAATTGCGCGCCGTCGAATTGAATTTTTTGCACGGCGGCGTAGGCCTTGTCGCGGGCCTGGGTCAGATTGGCGCCCAGCGCGGTCACGCCCAGAACGCGTCCGCCGTTGGTCACAATTTCACCATGGGCGCGCGCCGTTCCGGAGTGGAATACCTTCGTGTCCGGCAATCGGGCCGCATCGGCCAAACCGTGAATCGTCCGGCCTTTGTCGGACGACGCCGGGTAGCCTGCCGAAGCCATGATTACGCAGACCGACGTTTCGGGCCGCCAGCGCAGCGTCTCCTGATCCAGCCGGCGATCGACGCAACTTTCGAACAGATCGACCAAATCATTTTCGAGGCGCATCAGGTAGGCCTGCGTTTCGGGATCGCCAAAACGGGCGTTGAACTCCAGCACCTTGGGGCCTTGCCGGGTCAGCATCACGCCCGGATAGAGGATGCCGCAAAAATCAATGCCTTCCTCGCGGCAACCCTTCAACCACGGCCCGATGATTTTTTTGTCCACTTCGGCTCTTTGCGTCTCGGTCAGGAATGGCGCGGGCGAATACGCTCCCATCCCGCCGGTGTTCGGTCCCGTGTCATTCTCGCCGATTCGTTTGTGGTCCTGCGCGGCGGGGAACAAATGGGCCGTCCGCCCGTCGCAAAGGGCGTGCAGCGAAATCTCCATGCCTTCCAGCAATTCCTGGATGACAATGCGCCGGCTCGATGCGCCGAATTTTTGCCGCACCAGCATGTCGTCAATGGCCGAAAAAGCTTCCGCTTCGTTGTGGCAGATCGACACCCCTTTGCCCAGAGCCAATCCGTCCGCTTTCACGGCGCACAGGCCGCGCAGAGACCCGGCAAATTCCCGCGCCGCGCCGATTTCGGTGAACGACCCGGCTTGCGCGGTGGGGATGCCGTGCCGGGCCATGAAATCCTGCGCGAAGGTTTTGGACGACTCAAATTGGGCGGCCTTCTGATTCGGCCCCCAAATTCGCAGCCCGTTTTTTTGAAAAAGATCGACCAGGCCGAGGCTGAGCGGGTTGTCCGGCCCCACCACGGTCAGGTCCGGTTTATGTTTGATTGCGAATTCGAGCAAGGCGGGCAGGTTTTCGGCCGCGATGTCCACCCGTTCGACGGCGGACGAGTTGGCGGCCAGTTTTTCATCCGCGATGCCGGCGTTGCCGGGAGCGCACCACAGTTTGGCGGTGCGGGGAGATTGCGCGAGCTTCCAAACCAGCGCATGTTCGCGCCCGCCGGAACCGATGACCAAAATATTCATGCCAGCCCGATTCAAGCAGGAAGCAGTCAAATTGGCCAGTATGAGTTTTCCTTAAAATGCGCTTGCCGCCGCCCGGGGCGCGTTGCATAAAGGGCATACGTATGAATTTTCGATCCCTTTATTTTCAGGCGGCTTTTCTTTTGGCGGCGTGTTCGGCCGGTCTGGCGGCGGATTTGCGCGTGGGCATGATCGGTCTGGACACATCGCACTCCGTGGAATTCACCCGCCGTTTGAATGACGCCTCGGACCCGGATTTCATCCCCGGCGCCAGGGTCACGGTGGCGGTCAAGGGCGGCAGCCCGGACATTGCCGAGAGCTGGAACCGGGTGGAAGGTTACACCAAGACTATGCGGGAGAATTACGGGGTCAAAATTGTGGACGACATCGGATCGTTGCTCGAGGAAGCGGACGTGGTCATGATTGAGAGCATTGATGGGCGTCCCCATCTGTCCGAAGCCACGCCAGTCATCAACGCGGGCAAACCTTTGTTTATTGACAAGCCCGTGGCGGCTTCATTCAAGGATGTCCTGGAAATTTACCGGCTGGCCCAACAGCATAACGTGCCGATTTTCAGCGGATCCTCCCTGCGTTATTATCCCAATTTGCAGGCGATGAAATCTGATTCCATCGGGCAACTGCGCGGGGCCATTTCCTGCGGACCGGCCGAGTTGGAACCGCACCACGCCGATCTGTTCTGGTATGGCATTCATCCGACCGAGGCGCTTTACACCATTATGGGGCCTGGTTGCGAGAGCGTCGTCTGCACCGCCACCACGGACACCCATTTGGTTACCGGCGTCTGGTCTGGCGACAAGGTGGGGACCTTGCGCGGCATTCGCAATGGCGCCAGCCCATACCGGGTCACGGTCTTTGGTTCCCAGAAAGTGTTGGACGAGCAACTGGCCGGCGGATACACGCCTTTTTTGCGGGAAGTGGTCAAGTTTTTCCAGACCGGCGTCGCTCCCGTTTCTGCCGGGGAGACAATCGAGATTTACGCCTTTATGCAGGCGGCTGACGAAAGCAAACAAGCCGGAGGCTGCCCGGTCAAAATTTCTGCCGTGATGGAAAAATATTCCAGCCAACCTCTCGCTCCCTGACCCGCGTCCGGCGCGTCATCCCTCAGATAACCGCCGCCGCTCCCGTCAACCGCCTGCGCCTTGTAGCGCCCGGCAAACACATGCCCAAAAAGTTTATGCCGATGATTCAAGCGAATGGTGTAGGCGCTCAACAGCCAGGCCATGCCCGCCACCAAGTTGGCGTTGGGCGTCTCTATGACCAGGTGAAAATGATTGCGCATCAGACAATACGCATGAACCTGGAAACCGGTCTTCTGGCATGCTTCAGCCAGGGTTTTGAGAAAATCCTGCCGGTCCACATCATCCAGGAAGATGTCCTCCCGCCGGTCTCCCCGGCTCATCACATGGTATATGGCCCCGGCATATTCCACTCTCATTTTACGCGGCATGGTCGCAATCCTACAGAACCCTCAACGAACTTCAAGCAAAATGAACCAAACTATGGGTTGACCCCTTTTC